>DATEVZ010000095.1:0-11343 GCA_035258265.1 Candidatus Acidiferrales bacterium | reverse complement strand
GTGATCAACGCGTACAACTACGGCAACCAGCAGGATCGCCAGAAGAAGATCATGATGACGGTCGAACTCGAGCCAGCCAACATGATCGTCCGCGTCCTCGACCAGGGCAAAGGATTCGAGCTGACCGAGATCCCGGACCCGCTGGCAGAAGAAAACCTGCTGCGCACCTCCGGCCGCGGCCTTTTTTTGATGCGTGCATTTATGGACGAGTTCAAAGTGGAGCGTGGCCCCGAAGGCGGAGCCGAGCTAGTAATGGTAAAGAAGCTGCCACAAACAGTTTCTGGCAACGGCAAGCACCAACCGGAGTAGAATCAGCACACGAGGTTTCCAGTGGCTCTTCAAGGCACGCGCCGCCAGCTCGGCGACGTAGTCATCGTTGATTTCAGCGGCAAGATCACGCTCGGCGAAGGCAGCGCCACTCTGCGCAAGACCGTCAGGGATTTGGTGGACGCCGGCAACAAGAAAATCCTGCTCAGCCTATACGACGTGGATTACATAGATAGCTCCGGCATCGGCGAACTCGTTAGCGCTTACACCACCGTGAAAAACGCGAGCGGCGAGCTCAAGCTATTGCATCTCACCAAACGCGTTCACGACATTCTGCAAATCACGCGCCTCTTCACCGTCTTCGACGTGCAGTCCGACGAAAACACGGCGATCCACAGCTTCAAGGCGTAGCCATGTCAGTTGTTCCCCTGGCCCTCGATGAACCCAAACGTCGGTCAGATGGCCTACACGATTCTCCCTATGGGCTAGGTCCCCCTCGTTTGTTAGTGTGAAAGGGTACCGATCGCGGCAACAAACAGAATCGCAAGCTCTTGGCGCGCAGAACATTTGTTATGATAGTGTAAAGAATGCATGGCTTATCTTCATTGCACGCAGCTAAGTCATTATCCAGCAGGGAATTAGTGTGTCGCGGGACGGTCGGCCAGTTGCATCAGGCAAAAATGGAGTATTTCCACCGCAACCGCAACAATCCACCGTCCAAGACAAACGCTAAGGGGCAGTGAATGAAGCTCAGCCTGCGACTCATCGCCTCGCTCGTCGTCAGCATTAGCTTGGTCACGTTCTTCGTCGCTCGTAATCAAGTCCGCGCCGAAAAGAAGGGTTTGAGGGCAGACCTTGCCCGCCGGGGCGAAATCCTCACCGAAAGTCTCCAGGAAACCGTCGAGCCGGTGGTACAGCGCGGCTCTTCCGAAAACCAGCTGCACCGAATTGTGGAACGCTTCGGCGATCGCGAACACCTAGCGGGCGTCGCCATCTACGATCCGAACGGCAGGCTGCTCGCTGCCAGCGCCAGATTGGGCAACAACGCCGACGTTCCTCCCAAAGTTTTCGATCAAGCCAAGGCTAGCGACACCGGCGCGGGAGGGTTTACCGATTTCCCCAACTTGCCTGTTTACGCCTATGCCTTACCGGTTCACAAGACCAATGCTGGCCTCGCGGGAGTTCTGGTCACCTTTCATGACGCCCGTTACATCGAAGCGCAAAGCGTGGAAATCTGGCGCAGCGCTATTTGGCACGTAGTCGCGCAGCTCTTATTAATTGTTCTCATTACGTTCCTGATTGTCCGCTCGACAATCACGGGACCCATCAACCGCCTCTCGCAATGGATGAAGGACTTGCGCACCGGCAAGCAGCCCGGACCGTTTCCCAATGCATCGCCCAGTGACTTTTTGCAGCCCCTCACTTCGGAAGCTGCGTCTCTCGGGCAAAGTTTGGCCGAAGCGCGCATGGCGGCAAAGCAGGAGGCTCGTCTCCGGGCCGCGGGAGACACGCGTTGGACGGCCGAGCGGCTGCGCGTGGGCCTGCGCAAAAAATTGCGTGGCAACTCGCTTTTCGTTGTATCGAATCGCGAACCGTATTTGCATGTTCACGGCGCGAAAGGGATCGAAGTGCAAGTTCCCGCGAGCGGCTTGGTCACCGCGCTTGAACCGATTCTCAACGCCTGTGATGGCACGTGGGTTGCGCACGGCTCCGCCGACGCCGACCGCGAAACCGTGGACGAGCACGACCGCCTGCGCGTCCCACCGGACCACGCGCATTACACGCTGCGTCGCGTGTGGCTCAGCAAAGAAGAGGAAGACGGTTACTACTTCGGATTCGCGAACGAAGGTATTTGGCCTCTCTGCCACATCGCGCACACGCGTCCGAGTTTCCGCACCTCTGACTGGGAGCACTACCAACGCGTCAACCAAAAATTTGCGCAAGCGGTGCTGCAGGAAATCGAATCCGCCGAAGAGCCTTTCGTTCTGATTCAGGATTATCACTTCGCGCTGTTGCCACGGTTAATCAAGTCCGCCCGGCCCGACGCTCGCGTCGCGATTTTCTGGCACATTCCGTGGCCCAATCCAGAAGCGTTCGCGATTTGTCCCTGGCAGAAAGAACTGCTCGACGGACTGCTCGGCGCCGATCTGATCAGTTTTCACATCCAGGCACATTGCAATAATTTTCTCGAAACGGTTGACCAGGCCATCGAATGCCGTATTGACTGGGAACGCTTCGCCGTAAATCGCAATAATCATTTCACGATCGTTCGTCCACATCCGATCAGCGTGGCGCTTCCCGAATCCCACGACCTGTTCCCCAACGACCTCACGCGCTCAGCGATTCTGGAAACCACCGGCCCGGACACGATTTTCCTGGGACTCGGCGTCGACCGCATTGACTACACCAAGGGACTGCTGGAACGTTTCCGCGGCATCGAACGCTTCCTCGACAAATATCCCCAGTACGTATCCAGGTTCACCTTCGTCGAATTCGGCGCCCCCAGCCGCACCAACATCAAGCGCTATCAGGATTTCTTCAACGAAGTCGAAGCCGAAGCCGAGCGCATCAATGCGCGCTTTCAAAACGACAAGTGGAAGCCGATCATCTTTCACAATCGGCATCACACCCATCAGGAGATTGACCCTTTCTATCGCGCCGCCGATCTGTGCATGGTCACGTCGTTGCACGACGGGATGAATCTGGTAGCCAAGGAATATGTCGCCACACGCGAGGACGAGGACGGGGTCCTGATCCTGAGTCAGTTCACTGGCGCATCCCGCGAATTGCGCGACGCACTCTTAGTCAATCCCTACGACATTGAGCAGCTCGCTGAATCCATTCGTCGCGCGCTGGAAATGTCTCCCGAAGAGCGTCATTCGCGGATGCAGAGAATGCGCGGCATCGTGAAGGAACACAATGTGTACCGTTGGGCCGCCGATCTGATTTTGGAACTGGCGGAAATTCGGCTGGACGCTCCAGAATTGACCGAGACTCGATAAAGCGTGTATCGCGCCCAGGAAACATCCCAGAAAAAGACGCGCTCTCCATCGGCCGGTCGAATATCCCCCGTTTCTAATTCCTGGCGTGAAATCTCCCGCCGCGTCCGGGCAGCAAAAAACATTGCTCTATTTCTCGATTTCGACGGCACGCTCGTGGACTTCTGCTCGCGTCCAGAACAGGTCAAGCTGAGCGCGCGCACCCAGGCGGCGTTGCGGAAACTGGCCAGACACCGGTCGGTTCGTGTGACGATCGTCAGCGGACGCCGACACGCATCGCTGCTGCAATTCATAAAGACACCAGGCGTATCTCTCCACGGTCTATACGGGTGGGAAAATGCAAAGGGCCTGCGCTTGTCCGTGAAATCGGCCGGTAAAATTTCGAAAGCGCGCTCCATTCTTGCCCGCCTTCCCGATCAGGCTCCCGGCATTTTCATTGAGGAGAAAGGCGCCAGCTTCGCCGTGCATTTTCGAGACGCGTCCGCAGAAGCAGAGCGCCACGCCTGCGCCGAGCTTCGCAAGCTCATCGCACGCATGCGACCGCACTTGAGGATCATTCGAGCCGGAAACGTGTGGGAAGTCGCTCCCGGCCACGTTCTTGGAAAAGGGCCGGCCGTGCGCAGGATGCTTCGCGATCTTGGAACGACGTTTCTGCCGGTTTATGTTGGCGACGATTTGACCGACGAGCCGGCCTTCAAGGTTTTGCGCAAAGGAATCACCGTGCTAGTAGGAAGGCGGCGGCCCACCAACGCGCATTTCTGGTTAAAGAATCCCTCGCGAGTCTCTGTCTTCCTCGAGCGTCTCGAGCGCTTATTGCCATGACCCGGAGTCAACCAGCGAGGCATTGACACGTACGAATATCTACAGGATTACCTGTATGGCCACTGTCGGCTATAGGACCTAACATCGGCGCTTTCCTGTGTCGGCTGAGCGTCGCATCATTTCTGTCGTTAGCGCTGAAAAGAGTAAAAGGCCTGTCTTACAGCGGCTCACTCTTGACGAATTCGTTTATCGATCGTCGAAGCGAAAACTATGGGTATGTCTGAAAGTCCCGGTGCAAATATGAGCGCATCTGCCACACAGGCACGAGAAAAGCATTTGAAAACCGAGGGTATGGCCCCGCGCATTCTGATCGTTGATGACCATGAAATTGTTCGCGAGGGAATACGCACGCTTCTCCGGCGCGTCCGTCCCGAGTGGGAAATCTGCGGCGAAGCCAAAAATGGTAAGGAGGCTGTCGACGCCGCGGCAGCGCTCACGCCCGATCTTCTGATACTGGATGTCACCATGCCGGTCATGAGCGGTCTAGAAGCTGCTTCCCGCATCGCCAGGCTGGGTCTTTCCTCCCGTGTGCTGATCTTTACCATGCACGAAACCAAGAGCCTCATCTTGGAAGTCCGCGCTGCCGGCGCTCACGGCTATGTAGTGAAATCCCAAGCCGCCCGCGACCTGATCGTCGCAATCGACCGCATCCTCGCAGGCGGCACATTCTTCGGCCCAGATCCAGAACCGCAAGCGCCATCGCAACAACCCGCCAGGAATTGATCTGAGCCCCCGCTCGCCGCGATGCCCGCATTTGTGATAATATTTTGTTTCCCATTCTTCTTGAGGTGAACGCGCTTGGCGCATATTTCCCGTAGAGAACTGAAGAAGGACGAGGTGCGCGAGACTCTCGCGCACGGCGCCGACGCTGTTTTGTCTCACAAGATGTTCACCACGTATCTTTTGCTCGCCGCCCTCGTGGTGGCCCTCGGTTTCTTCGGCTGGAAAACCTACGCCGACCGCCAGACCATGAAGGCTGGCGCGGCCTACGACGACGCCATGAAGTCCTACCAGGCGCGCATTCGCACCGCGGGCGAACCCACGCTGCCGGGTGAAGTCACCTACTTCGATGACAACAACAAATACACTGACGCCGCGAAGAAGTTCAGCGATGCCGCCACGAAATATTCGCACACGCGTCCAGGACAGATCGCGGCCTATTACGCTGCACTGAGCGACGAGAAATTGGGCAAGACAGATGACGCGAAAAAGTGGCTGCAAGGTTTAGCCAATAGCAGCAATGATGATTTTGCCGCCATGGCGCGCTTCGAACTCGCCCAGATACACGACCGCCAGGGCCAGGGCGATGAAGCCGTCAAGCTCTATCAGCAATTGATCGCCAAGCCCACCGTGCTAGTTCCCAAGCCCGTCGTGATGCTTGCGCTCGCCGAACATTATGGCGCAAAAAATCCCGCGGAAGCCAGCAGGCTCTACTCTCAAATCAAATCCGAATATCCCGACACGCCCATCGCCCAGCAAGCCGATCAGGAAATGAATCTTCTTCCTGGAAAATCCTAAGCGTTACCGCGAACGAACGGTCCGTTTCCTCGCCGCATTCTTGGGCGCTACCAACTGGTAGCTGCCTTTCACCATTTCGCGAATTTCGTTCCAGTCGAGTGGCGCGGCATGCACGCGCAGCGTGACCCAACCGTGCTTCCCGATGTAAGGCGTGCGAAAGAATCGCGGGTCTTCGAGGAAAACACCTTGCAGCAGCGTTCCAACTTTCAGGCAGATCCCGAGCTCGCCTCTATACTCCTCGAGCACGGCAAACATTTTTCCTTCGATGCGAAACGTGGGGTGCCCAAAACTGACTCCTTCGGTCGCCGCGGGCAGGCGCAGGCAAATCACCCTCAGCTTTTTCAGCACCACCTTTTCCGAAAGCATGCGCAGATGATATCAACATTCTTTCCGAGAACACGCCGACGCCGGAAAATAGCGGCGGAGCCCCGTGATGGCGCTAAAATCAGACGGCATAATGCTCGCCTCCTACGCCATGAACGTGCAGCGTTCACGCGGCCGCCGCTACCCTGAGCCGCAACACCCCTACCGCAACGACTATGCCCGCGACCGCGATCGCGTAATTCACTCCCGCGCGTTTCGCCGTCTGGAAGCCAAAACGCAAGTTTTCACCACGCGCTATTCCGACCATTTCCGCAACCGCCTCACGCACACTCTCGAAGTCGCCCAGATTGCCCGCACCGTCACTGGAGCCTTGAAACTCAACACTGATCTTGCCGAAGCTCTCGCGCTGGTCCACGATATCGGCCACCCGCCCTTCGGCCACGCCGGCGAAAAGCAGCTCGACCTGCGCATGCGCGAACATGGCGAGCGTTTCGATCACAATCTGCACGCGCTCTACATCGTCGAACAATTCGAACAGCGCTATCTTGAATATCCCGGCCTGAATCTCACTTTCGAAGTCCGTGAAGGCATCATCAAGCATTCGCGCGATTATCCCGCCGCTGAATTTCCCCACCTCGCCGAATATCTGCTGGACCAGCGCCCGCCGCTCGAATCTCAGCTGATTGATCTGGTGGACGAAATCGCCTACAACACCGCCGACCTGGACGATGGTTTCGAAGCTCACCTCGTGGATTTGAACCAATTGCGCGCGGAAGTCCCCATCTTCGAGGAGGCCTTCGCGGACGTGGATCGCCGCTACCCGCGCGGAAAAGCCAGGCTGAAATTCAACGAAGGACTGAAGCACGTTCTGGACGTTCTCGCCACGGACTTGATCCAAACTACGAGCCAAAGAGTCGAAAAATCTGGAGCCGAAAACGTGGAAGACGTCCGCCGCCAGCCGCATCGCCTGGCAAGCTTTTCGCCACCCATCGCGAAACTGAATGCTGATTTGAAACGCTTCCTCTTCGCCCACGTCTATTCGCACCCATCCATCGCCGAAGATCGCGATCGCTCAGTAGCAGCACTAGACGCGCTCTTCACATTCTTCCTAGATCATCCCGACCGCATGCCTCAGCAATACGCTGGGCTCGCCAAACGCGAGTCCACCCACCGCGTAGTCTGCGACTACATAGCCGGCATGACCGACCACTTCTTACTCCGCCAATGCCAGGAACTTTTGTAGCGGCGGGCCGGCGCTCTTTGCCGACTCGGCACCTCGCTCCCACGCCCCCAGCGTAAAATTGTCATTGTCCGATTGGTGTCAGCCAAAACATCTCCACTTCCACCTTCCTTGACATCACGCCTACTGGACATATAATGAAATCACCCCGCAAAATAAGGGGAAAAACCATGTTTCTCGACGTCAACGAACTCGCCATACGCAAGATCCGCATCCGGAAGAGCTACACTCCCGGAACGCTCGATTTCCATTCCGGTGAGTTCCGCCAGGTTGAACCGCTCGAGGTCCGCGCGACTGCCGAGCTCGTCGAAGGGCAGATCCGCATCTATGGCAACCTTCACACACGCGTCGAGTTGGTCTGCGCGCGCTGCCTGGATACGGTCGTCGAGGAAATCAGCCGCGATTTCGATCTCTACTACCGGCCAATGACTTCCATCGCGGTTGACGAGGAATTTCACCTGAATCTCGACGATACCGAAGTAGCTTTCTTCGAAGGTGACGGTCTGTTCCTCGCGGACATCCTCGCCGAGCAAGTGAATCTCTCGCTGCCCATGAAAGTCATCTGCCGCAGCGATTGCCGCGGTCTCTGCCCGCACTGTGGCGCCAATCTGAATAACGAAGAATGCCGCTGCGAGAAACACGCCTCCGACTCCCGGCTGGCCCCGCTCGCTCGTTTGAAGCAGGACTGGTTCAAAAAGCAATAAAACGTTACACTATCCACTTGCCATTCAGGCCGCTCTGAGTAGCCGCCTGTCAATTGAGGAGCAGGAATGCCGAATCCAAAACGACGTCACTCGCACGCGCGCAAAAATAAGCGCCGAGCCCATGATTTTCTTACGCCTTTGTCTTTGGCGGAATGTCCGAATTGCCACGAGAAAAAGCTGCCCCACAACGCGTGTCCCCACTGCGGGTACTACAAGGGCCGCGAAGTGATTGACACCGCGGCCAAGACAGCCTAACTTTCCACCGCCTACCTTTCCGAATTGGCGTTCTCTTGGGGCCCATTGGTGTATAGATGACCACCATTGCTCTCGATGCTATGGGCGGCGACCATGCGCCTCGCGCCGAAGTCGAAGGCGCCATTCTGGCCGCGCGTGAACTCGGCGTCCGCATCTTCCTGGTTGGGACGGAATCCGTCGTCCGCCAGGAACTGAATCGCCACGGCCATCGCGGCCTGCCCATCGAGATCGTCAACGCCACGGACGTGATCACCATGAGCGATTCGCCTTCCCAGGCGTTCCGTCGCAAGAAGGAAAGCTCGGTGCACGTGGCCGCGCGCCTAGTGCGTGACGGCAAAGCCGAAGCGCTCGTGAGCATGGGCAACACCGGCGCCGTGATGACGGTCGCACGCTTCGTGCTCGGCACGCTCGCTGCCGTGGATCGGCCTGCGCTCGCCGCTGCCTTCCCCAACATGAAAGAGAAAGTCACGGTCATCCTTGACGTGGGCGCCAACGTGGATTCCAAGCCTGAACAGATCGAGCAATTTGCCGTGATGGGCGAGATTTATTACCGCACGATTTGGGGAACCAAGCGTCCACGCGTGGCTCTGCTTTCCATCGGCGAAGAAGAAATGAAGGGCAACGACTTGGTCCGCGAAGCCGCCGCACTCCTCAAGCAGCTCCATCTGAATTTTGTCGGCAACGTGGAAGGCCGCGACGTCTTCCGCGGCGACGTGGACGTGATTGTCTGCGACGGATTCATCGGCAACATCGCCCTGAAAATCAGCGAAGGTCTCGTCGAACACATCGGCGGCATGTTGAAAAAAGCCATCAAGAGCAGCCTGAAATCGCAAGTCGGGTACGTGCTCTCGAAAGACGCCTTTGATAGCTTCCGCAAACGAACCGACTCCTCCGAATATGGTGGCGCGCCGCTCCTTGGCGTCCGCGGCATCACCATCATCGGCCACGGCCGCTCCAATCCCAACGCCATCAAGAACGCCATACGCGTCGCCAGCGAGCTCTGCCGCTCGCGCTTCAACGAAAAAATCGAACAGGAGCTATCCGCTGCCGCCGCGATTGCCGCGCGCGGATGATTCTGGCGGATACGTAAACGCTCATGGGCAAACTTGCATTTCTCTTTCCCGGCCAAGCCTCGCAATATCCCGGGATGGGCCGTGACCTAGCCGAAAAATTCCCGGAATCGAAAGCCGTCTTCGACGAAGCCGACGCCGCGCTCGGATTGTCTCTTTCGAAATTGTGCTTTGAAGGTTCCGAAGAAGCGCTGAAGCAAACCGAAAACACGCAGCCCGCCATCCTCGCCGTATCAACCGCCGCATATCGCGCGCTCGAAAAGCAGGGAATCACTCCGGATTTTGTCGCAGGACACAGTCTCGGCGAATATTCCGCGCTAGTGGCTGCGGGCGCACTGGAATTTTCCACGGCCGTAAAACTGGTCCGCGGACGCGGACGCTACATGCAGGAAGCCGTGCCTTCCGGCGAAGGCGCGATGGCCGCCGTCCTCGGCCTATCGCCCGCGGACGTCGCCGAAATCTGCAAAAAAGCCGCGGAAACTGAAGTCGTCTCGCCCGCCAACATGAATTCGCCGGAACAAACAGTCATCTCCGGTTCCGCCACCGCGGTAAAGCGCGCCGTCGAGATCGCCTCGCAGAGCGGCGCAAAACGTGCCGTCATCCTGCCCGTTTCCGCGCCCTTTCATTGCGCCATGATGATGCCCGCGCAGCAGCGCCTCGAATCGGACCTGCGTGCCGCGCAGTTCCACGACCTGAAATTCCCACTGATTACGAACGTGGACGCCGAAGTTATCACCACAGGCGAAGAGGCCCGCGACGCGCTCATCCGCCAGGTCACCAATCCAGTCCGCTGGCTGGAATCCGTGCGCGACATGATCGATTCCGGCGTAACCGTCTTCGTAGAAGTAGGCCCCGGCAAAGTCCTGACCGGCCTGCTCCGCCAAATCGATCGCTCCGTTCGTGTCTTCAACGTAGAAGACAGTGCCACCCTGCAATCCACGGTTGAAAAGTTGCCGCAAGCCCGCGCCGAAGTCCGCGAACCATAAACCTCATGCCGTTGTGGCACAGCCACTCCTGGCTGTGCTCTTTCTTTTGCTCCGTACCCCGTCCAAGTCGCGGCCTGTACCTCCATGCGCGGTTTCTCCGTGACCTCTCTGTTCGGGCGCTGTGCTTTCTGTGGTAAATCCTTTGCCTTTCTCTCCGGTTTTCTCTGATGCGCCCTCTGCGTTAAATCTGTTGACTTGCCCCTGCGGACAAGAATGTTGGAGCATTCCGCGCCGATCCAGTTGCCAGACCCATTCCACCTAAGGTAGCTTCAATTCCTATGTTTTCGCTCCAAGACAAAGTCGCTCTAATCACCGGCGCATCGCAAGGCATCGGCCGCGCCACCGCCCTAGCACTCGCAACCGCGGGCGCGAAAGTAGCTGTAGCAGCCCGCAACACCGAAAAACTAGCCGCTCTCGTAACCGAAATCGAATCCACAGGCGGCATCGCGCTAGCCGTGTCCATCGACGTAGCCGACGCCGCCCAGGTCAAAACCGCCTTCCAGGAAACTCTCGCGAAATTCTCGAAGCTCGACATCCTGGTGAACAACGCCGCCATCACCCGCGACACGCTTGCTCTGCGCATGAAACTCGAAGACTGGGACGCCGTCCTGCGCACGAACCTCACCGGCGCGCATCTCTGCATCCAGCAAGCCCTCGGCGCGATGCTCAAGCAGCGCTCCGGCCGCATCGTCAACATCAGTTCGGTGGTCGCCGAAACCGGCAACGCCGGCCAGGCCAACTACGTCGCCTCCAAAGCCGGCCTCATCGGCCTAACCCGCGCCATCGCCGTCGAAGTGGCCTCGCGCAGCATCACCGTCAACGCCGTCGCTCCCGGCTTCATCGAGACGCCCATGACGGCCCCGCTCTCGCAGGAAATAAAAGACAAAATGAAAAGCATGATTCCGCTAGGCCGTTTCGGATTAGACCAAGACGTAGCAGCAGCCGTAGTCTTCCTAGCTAGCGACGAAGCCGCCTACATCACAGGCCAAGTCCTAGACGTAAACGGCGGCCTCCACATGAGGTAAGCATGATGTCCTGAAGTTACCGCGAACGATCGGTGGGCGCGCTGCTTGCTGCGCCCGTTTTGATTTGCCTAGGTTTTCTCTGCGCTCATGACATCGCCATTATTGCAAGGGAACTTGCATCCTGCTCAAGATG
>DATEVZ010000094.1:0-10159 GCA_035258265.1 Candidatus Acidiferrales bacterium | reverse complement strand
GTGAGGATAAAACGATATTGATGGTCGCGTTCATCAAACGCCCGCAACGCAATCGGGCGCTGCTTCGAAGGATCCCCGAACTGAAAGCCTCGAATTTTCCCCCAATCGAACGAATAGAATTGCCCGTCGGCCGGAAGATCGAAACCGAACGAAAGCTTCCATAGCAGCAGCGCGTTCGATCTCAACGCATCGCGCGTGTCCATCAGCGGCGAAAGCTGCGCGGGCGCTGCGCTGTACACGTCTTGATAAAGTTCATAGTTCGAATTGATCGGCTTGTCTGCGAAAACAGTCGCAAACTTCTGATATTCCGTGGGATTGGAAGTCTTCATCGCACGCACTGTATCGATTTGCGATTCGGGATCAAAAAACACGATCACTTGTCCCGTGTCGTAGCGAAACTGCGTTGCAGTGAGCAAACCCACCGGTTTTGGATTGCCGGGCCAGGGAGAATTGAACTCGTAATCGGATGCTTTAAGTTGCGGACCTTTGGGCGCAGCGCTCGGAGGCGGAAGAGGTTGTGGAACGGTCGCGAGCCAGGGATCTTCTGACGCCCAGAGTTTGGCTTCGATCCAGGAGAGCGTCTGCAAGCCGAATTTCACGCCGAAACCGGCGACCAGGAACACTAGAATGAGAAGTATTATTGCCGATCGCGCGCCATTCTTTTCCGAGTCTTCGCTCATTCCACCTGTTCGCCTGGACTTAGTTGTGCGCCGTCATTCTACGCCATCCGGAGCTGCCATGCCGCAAAATGAATGCCCGGGCTGCAACGAAACTCACCGCAAGCGTAACAGCCCGATCACAGCCCCGCGAAGGGCTCTGCTGTAGCGAGCTCTGGAATTTCAATGTGAATTTGCGTGCCCTGCCCTTCCTGGCTGCGAATATCCATTTTGAATTGATCGCCGTAGAGCAACCGCAGGCGCTCGTGGACGTTGCTGATACCGATACCGCCACCGTAAACGTCGGCGAGGCGCTCGGGCGGAATACCCATGCCGTTGTCGGAGACCTCGATCAGCAGGCGTCCATCCACGTGCCGTGTGCGCAGATGAATCTGCCCGCCTTCGAGCCGGGGTGCCAGGCCGTGCTTGATGGAATTTTCCACCATGGGTTGCAGCAACATGCTGGGGACGAAGGTTTCCAATGTCTGTTCGTCAATTTCTTTGAATATCTGCAATTTGTCGCGGCCGAAGCGAATCACCTCGATGTCCAGGTAGTTGTCGATGAATTCGAGCTCTTCGCGCAGGGGCACGAAGGTTTCATGTTTGCGGAGCAGCCTGCGCAGAATGTTGGAAAGTTTCAGAACCACGCCGCGCGCCATGTCCGGATCGAAGCGAATTAACGAAGAAACCGTGTTCAGCGTATTGAAGAGAAAATGCGGATTGATCTGGCTTGTGAGCGCATCCATACGCGCTTTTAGAAGCAACTGTTGATTCTGCTCGAGGTTCATCTCGATGCGCGTGTTGTTCCAAATCTTAATGGCCATGGCCACGCACATCATCGAGGACATCACGATTAGTAGCGCGTAGCCCCAGTTGCTGGGACGATAGAAAAATAGCCACTGGTCTTTCACGGCCTGCGCAAGTTCAATTTCGCCGACCGTCACTGCTACACAAGCGAACAGCGGCAGCATGGCCCAGTTTCCGGTACGATAGCGCACCAGCTTCCATATCCACTGGGGAATGCCAAGAAAAAGAAATGGGCCGAAATGCCAGACATCTTCTTTTTCTGGAATCGTCTCGCGGACAAACCCCGCCAGCAGACCCACCAGCGCAGCTGTTGGACTGGAGAGCCACTCGTGATTGCCAAACGCCGGCAAGCTGATCAGCGAGCCGCCGAGTAGCCCGACGATCCGGCCGCCGATCAATCCCATGAGGAACGAACCTTCGAGCGTGAGATCGAAGAAGCGATAACCAACCAGCCGCAGCAACACGCCGATCGCCAGCGGCGGAGCGAGAAACAGCAGCAGCATTACTTTTTGATCGGAATCGCGAATTTCGGTGAAGAGCAGGTTGCGGAATGGACGGAAACGGACGAGCAGGGCCGCGAGAGACGCCGCGAAACCTACTTTCAGCACCAGCCCGAACATCAACTCTTGGGTGCCAATCATTGTGTTTACTTGGTGCGCAGCATAGGCTTTCTAATTCGTCCCTGAGCTACGTTAGCCAAAGCAGGCAGCGATGTAAAGAGAACGAGCATCCGTGGCGCGTGAAGTGGTCAATCGATTCGCTGGCGCCGGCTGGCACGGGTGAAGACGGGCGATTCCGGCAAGCCTGCTATAATCAATAGTTCAATGGAGCCGCATAAAAAATCCGGGAAGACGAGCAAAGCTCGCGTGGTCGCGAAGGCGCAATTGCCCACCGGCTTTGGCGCTTTTCGAATTCTTGGCATCGAAGGAAGCAAACCGGGAGAAGAAGCCGTCGCGATTCAGCACGGCAAGCTGAACGGAACGCAAGGCCGAGCCACGAATGGCGGCAAACCGCCGCTGGTTCGCATCCATTCGCAGTGCCTTACCGGGGACGTTTTTACCTCGGAGCGCTGCGACTGCCGCGCGCAGCTGGAATTCTCGCTGCGTAAGATCGCCAAAGAGCCTTCCGGTGTACTGCTGTACTTGCCGCAAGAGGGCCGCGGAATCGGATTGATTAACAAGCTGAAGGCATACGAACTGCAAGATGCCGGTCTCGATACTGTGGAAGCCAACCGCCGCCTCGGCTTCGCCGACGACGCTCGTGACTACGAATTTGCCGCCGAGGCGCTGAAGGCGCTTGGCATTCGTGCGGTTCGACTGCTCTCGAATAATCCCGACAAAGTTGACCAACTGCAACGCGCCGGAGTTCGCGTGGTCGAGCGCGTTCCCTGCCGCCCGCGTACCAGCCGTCATTCGGCTTGCTACCTGCGCACCAAGAAAGATAAGCTCGGGCATCTGCTTTTCGGACTATAGGACTCGAGCGTCTTGATAACCAAAATTGGGTAAGGTGCTACTTCAAACAGAGGGGCTCGAAGCGATGAATCAAGCTAGCTCTGCCGATGTGGCGATGGCGTTCGTGGGACGGATCAACGATCACGACGTGGACGGGCTGGTGGCGCTAATGACGCCCGATCATGTTTTCATAGACTCGTTGAACACAACGTTCCGGGGCGCGGAGCAAATGCGGCAGGGCTGGAAGATGTATTTCTCGTTGTTCCCCGACTACGCTATTGAAGTGACCGACGAATTCGAGCACGGTGATGTGGTCGCGATGTTTGGGAAGGCCTACGGCACGTTTGCCGTGAACGGCAAGTTGCCGAGAGAGAATTTCTGGGAAATTCCCGCCGCGTGGAGAGCCGTCGTAAAAAATGGACGCGTGGTGGAATGGCGCGTTTACTGCGACAACGATCCGGCGCGCAAGATCATGGCGGCCAACGCGCCAGCCAAAACCAACCACGAGCCTCCGCCGACGAATTGAACGATCTCGAAGGTGTCGTTTGGCTCGACCCGCGTCTCATTCCAAATGGCCCGTGGCAGGATATTCAGGTTCCGCTCGATTGCCACGCGATCGCGCGACATTCCCAGATGCTCCAGCAGCCCAGTGACATTCAAGCCATCCGGGATTTCGCGGCGCTCACCGTTAATCGTCACCGTCATTGCGCAGCGCCGGCGGTGGGACTTTTGCCGCGCGTTCGCATCGCGAAGCGAATTTCATCCTTCCAAGCTTCCGCTTGCGCGTTGATCACCAATGCCAAATCTCCCTTGCCCAGCGGCGGAAGCGGAAAATGGATGCGGACGCGCCCTTGCTCGTCGCTCGTGCCCGAATGGCTGCCACCGTCCAGCGCTCCTTCGATCAAGGCTTTCACCTGGGCGCCGACTTGAGGCTGGCGATCTGCTCGCCGCGAAACTTCCAGTTCCAACGACACCTTCCCGGCTGAAAGCCACGAGCCCGGATTGAGCAACTGCACCTGGATGCCGCCAGGCCGAGTGGCCTGTGTGGCGGCCTCGGCGGAGGCAATTTCCGCGTCCAATGCGCCTGAGCGAATCGCCTCGATCACAGCCCGATGCTGTTCCTCAACGCGGCGGCGAAGTTCTTCGGCGGTATAGGGGGTGTCGCCGGCTTCTTGTTCGTAGTTGGAAGCGCGACGGTGGAGGATGCGGCCATTCTGGTACACGGCCGTGTCTATGATCGGGTGGTTCGGGCCGCGATCTTCGGTCTGAACGTGAAAGATCTGGTCGCCAACCTTGACGTCCGTATTAAACCCGGAACTCATTGACAGTAATTCCCTTCGCTCATCCTGCGCCGAAGTGAAACGGGCGAAAATCGAAGTAATCGAGAGTTCATTTGACCGGCTGCACTCGGGCCGTTATTATAACAGCGCAACGAAAATGAACAGCAACTACCTCGATAGCTATGGACCCTTGTTGCTAATGTTTATACTCGCCTGCGGTTTGGCGGGCGCGCTGGTGGTCGTATCCACGCTGGTCGGCAAACACAAGCGTTCGCGCGAGAAGGACCAGCCCTACGAGTGCGGAATCCGGCCGACGGGCGATGCGCGCGAGCCGATTTCCGTTCAGTTCTACATGGTGGCCTTGCTCTTTATTTTGTTCGACATCGAGGCGATATTTCTCTATCCCTGGGCCTTGGTTTACAGCGATCTGAAGGTCTTCGGCTTTGTGGAGATGCTTCTCTACATTATAATTTTACTGGCCGGCTACATTTACCTCTGGAAGAAGGGCGCGCTCGACTGGAGTCGTTGAGCTGCCGCTTCTCGGGAATCGAATCCATAGTGCAATCACAGGACGCCGATAAAAGCCCGGTAGTGCATAAACTCAAAGAGTGGGACGGTGAGGCTGTCTCCGAAGTGCTTGGATTTCGCGGCGAAATCACCGTGGTGGTGCCTCGCGAGCACTTGAAACGTATTGCGGAATACCTTGCGACTGAGCCATCTCTTCGCTTTTCTTTCTTGTCAGATATCACGCCCGTGGACCGCTTTCCGATCGAGCCGCGCTTTGAAGTGAATTATCACCTTGTATCTATTGATCGCCGGGATCGGTTGCGGCTGAAGGTCAAGCTGGCGGGCAACGATCCGGTGATTCCTTCGGTCACTAGCATATGGCCGACGGCTAACTGGCACGAGCGCGAAAGCTACGACCTATTTGGCATCCGCTTTCAAGGACATCCGGACCTGCGGCGCATCCTGATGCCGGATGATTGGGAAGGATATCCGCTGCGCAAGGACTATCCGACCGAGGGGTACCGATGAGGCGCCGCGCACGCTTTGCAAAACGCACTAGCTTGCAAAAAAGGTTGTGTGACCGATGACCACGACTGTCGAAACACCGACTGGCGAAGCGCAAACAATGGTCCTGAACATGGGGCCGCAGCACCCGTCCACTCACGGCGTGTTGCGCGTGATTTTGGAACTGAACGGCGAAATCGTGGTGAAGGCGCAGCCCGTGATCGGCTATCTGCACACCGGGATCGAAAAATCGTGCGAAGCGAAGACCTATTCGCAGGCCATCACGTTGACAGACCGCATTGATTACCTGGCGCCGCTCTCGAATAATTTGGGTTATTGCCTCGCAGTGGAAAAACTCCTGGGATTGGAAGTTCCCAAGCGCGCGCAGTACATTCGTGTCTTGCTGACGGAATTGACTCGCTGCGCGTCACACCTCGTTTGGCTCGGGACACACGCGATTGACCTCGGAGCGATGTCAGTGTTCTTGTACACCTTCCGAGAGCGCGAAGAAATTCTGAAAATTTTCGAATACCTATCCGGTCAGCGGATGATGACTAGCTATTTCCGCGTCGGCGGCTTGGCGCTGGAGCCGACGCCGGACTGGCTGGAGCGAGTTCGCCGCGTGGTGGATGCCCTTCCCGGACATATTGACGAATACGAAGACCTGCTCACCAGGAACAAAATTTGGCTGGGCCGCACGCAGGGCGTTGGAATCATCAGCGCCACGGACGCGATAGCGATGGGCTGTTCCGGACCGATGCTGCGCGGCAGCGGCGTTGCGTACGACGTGCGCAAAGCGTTTCCGTATTCGAGTTACGATGAATTCGAATTCGATGTGCCGACGCAAGTCGCCGGCGATTGCTATGCGCGTTATCAAGTGCGCGTGGCGGAAATTCGCGAGAGCATCAAGATCGTGAAGCAGGCGATGGAGAAGGTTCCCGCTAACGGGCCGTTCCGAGCGGAATTGCCGGGAATTATTCCACCGTCGCGCGAGGAAATGAAGACCTCGATCGAGGGCCTGATTTATCATTTCAAGATTTTCACGGAAGGTTTCGCCCCGCCGCCGGGCGAAGTCTATCAGGCGATTGAATCTCCGCGTGGGGAGTTGGGCGTTTTTGTCGCGAGCGATGGTTCGGCGAAACCCTATCGCGTAAAGTTTCGCGCGCCCTCTTTTGTGAATTTGCAATCACTGCCGAATCTGGCCGAGGGGCGCCTGATCGCTGACGTGGTCGCGTGCATCGGCACAACCGATATCGTTCTGGGGGAAGTAGACCGCTAGACTTTAGCAGGCACACGCGGGCACAAGGGACCTAATGCAACTGCCGTCGGCACTCGAAGAAAAATTTACGACTCTGCTTGGCCGTTATCCGGTGAAGCGCTCCGCGCTGATTCCGATGATGATGTACGCGCAGGATCATTTCGGTTTTCTGAGCGACGAACTGCTGGCGGATATCGCGCAGCGCCTGGACCTGAATATGACGCAAGTCACCGAAACTCTTGCGTATTATTCGATGCTGCGGCGCAAACCGATGGGGCGCTACCACATTCAAGTCTGCACGAATATTTCCTGCATGTTGCGCGGAGGCAATGAGCTCTACGCGCATGTTCAGAAGCGCCTCGGAATCGGCAACAAGGAAGTGTCGCCCAGCGGCACGTTTTCGCTCGAAGAAGTGGAATGTATAGGCGCTTGCACCGGCGCGCCCGCCATGCAAGTGAATTTCGATTACTATGAAAATCTCGATCCCGAAAAAGTAGATGTGATTTTCGAACAGTTGCAGGACGGCAGGAAGCCCAAGGCAGTCCCAGTGATCTCCGGCGCGCTGCACGAGCGCAATGCCAACGAAATTCCGGTCATCAGCAAGCGCTTTGGAATCCCCAACTCGCGCTCCATCGACATATACCTGCAGCATGAAGGTTACCAGGCGATGGACAAAGCGCTGAACGTAATGTCGCCGGAGCAGATTATTGACGAAATGAAGAAATCGAATCTGCGCGGCCGGGGCGGCGCGGGCTTTCCAGCGGGAATGAAATGGAGTTTCGTTCCCAAAGACATTCCAAAACCGAAGTATATTTTGGCCAATGGCGATGAAAGCGAACCGGGAACCTCCAAGGATCGCCCGCTGCTGGAAATGGATCCGCACCAGTTGATCGAAGGAATGGTGATTGCCGGGCGCGCGATTGGCTCGAATCAGGGTTACGTTTACATTCGTGGTGAATATCGCTACATCATTGACATCATGGAAACCGCCATCGCGGAAGCCTACGAGAAGGGCTATCTCGGTAAAAATATTCTTGGCAGCGGATTCGATTTCGACCTGGCTGCCCACACTGGCGCGGGCGCGTACGAATGTGGCGAAGAATCCGCGCTGATGGAATCGCTCGAAGGCAAGCGGGGCTATCCACGCATTAAGCCTCCGTTCCCAGCCGTCGTCGGACTTTACGGTTGCCCGACGGTGATCAACAACGTCGAAACGCTCAGCACCGTGCCGGCGATCATCCGCGGCGGCGGCGAATGGTACGCCAGCCTTGGCACACCGAAAAATGGCGGCACGCGCCTCTATTCAATTTCCGGGCACGTGAACAAGCCCGGAATTTACGAGCTTCCGCTGGGCTTCCCGCTACGCAAGCTTATCGAGGACGTGGCCGGCGGCGTGCGCGGCGGAAAGAAACTAAAAGCGGTGATTCCAGGCGGCAGTTCTTGCCCGCTGCTCAGCGCCGACGAAATCGACGTGAATCTCGATTACGACTCGGTTGCGAAAATCGGCTCGATGCTGGGCTCCGGCGGCACGGTGATCATTGACGAAGACACCTGCATGGTCGACCTGGCGCGGCGCATCATGCATTTCTATGCGCATGAATCCTGCGGCTGGTGCATTCCCTGCCGCGAAGGCACCACCTGGCTGCGCAAGATGCTCGACCGCTTCCATGATGGCGGCGGACGCGCAGAAGATATCCCGCTGATTGATGAGCTTTCAAAAAATATGCTGGGGCGCACCTTCTGCCCGCTAGGCGATGCCGCCGCGTTGCCGACAATCAGCATCGTCAAGAAATGGCGCAATGAATTTGAAGATCATCTCCACGGCAAGTGCGCCCACAAGCCCGCCGAGATGATTCTGGGAGCGCACTAGGAAACGCATGGCCGAACAAAAACAGGTCACGTTCAGTCTTAATGGACAACAGATCATGACGCCCGCCGGCACGCTGGTAATTGAAGCGGCCAAGCGTCAGGGCGTCGAAGTTCCTTCGTTTTGCTATTACCCGGGATTGTCGCTGCAGGCGGCGTGCCGCATGTGCCTGGTGGAAGTGGAAAAGATGCCGAAGCTCCAGACGGCATGCACGCTCGTCGCCACCGAGGGCATGGTGGTGAAGTCCGATACGCCACAAGTCCACAAAGCGCGCAAGGACATGATCGAGTTTCTGCTGTCGAATCATCCGCTCGATTGCCCCGTGTGTGACAAGGGCGGCGAGTGCGAATTGCAGGACATGACTTTCCGTTACGGGCTGGATCACAGCCGTTTCACCGAAGAAAAATTGCATTACCCCGAAGAAAAGTGGTCACCTCTGGTTTATTACGACGCGCCGCGATGCATCATGTGCTTCCGCTGCGTGCGCGTTTGCGATGAAGGCATGGACGTGAAGGCTCTTGGTGTTGGTGCGCGCGGGGTGCATTCCGTGATTATCCCGAATGAGCCCGGCCAGCTGGCCTGCGAAGAATGCGGCATGTGCATTGACATCTGCCCAGTTGGCGCGCTCACCAGCGGGACGTATCGCTATCAGACGCGCCCGTGGGAAATGCAATACGTTGCCAATCCTTGCACACATTGCTCGAACGGCTGCAAAACCACCTTGAGTGTACGAAACAACGAAATTTTGCGCGCCAACAACCGCGATGGGTCGGGTATCAATGGTGAGTTTCTTTGTGGCAAAGGCCGCTTCGGATTCGACTTCACCAGTAATGCCGAGCGGATTCGCCAGCCTTTGGTGCGTCGCAACGGCAAACTCGAACCGGCGAGTTGGGAAGATGCATTGGAAGAAGTAGCTCGTCGCCTCAAGCAAGTTCGCGACCAGCACGGTGCGCAAGCGATCGGCGTAATCGGGTCAAATCACACCACCAACGAAGAAAATTACCTGCTGAATCGCTTCGCTCGCGCGACGCTGGGCACCAACAATATTGACCACCACCGCACTGCGGATTACGCCGGCCTCGCCGCCGCGCTCGGACCGAATTACAAAAGTTCGCAAGCAACGATGGCCGATATTTACACCGCGCAGGCCGTCTTGCTGATCGGCAACGACGTCACCAATCAGAATCCCTTAGTCGCATGGCAGATTCGCACGGGCGTCCGGCATCATGGCACTCGCCTCTATGCGATTAACGGCCAGGAGAGCAAGATTCATCGCAAGGCCGTGCAGGTAGTCCAGACACCGAAAGGTGGAGAGCGCGCGGCGCTGCGCTGGCTAGCACACGGGGAAGGTCAATTCGATGTGCCCACCACCGAAGCGTTGGTTCGATTAAAGGCGGCGCTCGAAGAGGAAAAAGATGTGGTAATTCTCTTTGGCGCGGGCATTCAAGGCCCGGCGATTCGCGATCTGATTTCATTCGCTGTGCGGCTCGGGGGGCAGACGCGATTTATGGCCCTCGGCGATTACTCGAATTCGCGCGGCGCGGCGGATATGGGCGTGTTGCCCGATCGTTTGCCGGGTTACGCACACGTTACCGAAGCATCCAGCCGCGAGCGCTTCGGAAACATTTGGGGCGGCGTCGACCTGCCCACCGCGCCTGGTTTCAGCACGCGCCAAATGATGGAAGCTGCGGCAACGGGCAAACTAAAGGCCCTTTACGTCATTGGCGCCAATCCCGTAAAGACTTTTGGCCTTGCGCAACCTGACAAGGTCGCGGGGCTCGAACTACTCGTGGTCCACGAAATGTTCCTTACGGAGACTGCGCAGCGTG
>DATEVZ010000093.1:0-7863 GCA_035258265.1 Candidatus Acidiferrales bacterium | reverse complement strand
TGAAGGTCGCCAACTGGTTCGCGGAAAACCGCCGTAACCTCGAACGATTTGGCCAGGCCGCGCGGCAAATGGCGGTGGGAAAAATATCCGGCGCCGTCGGGAACGCGTCGCACCTGGGGCCCGATGTGGAAGAGGCCATCTGCAAGCGCCTGGGCCTGGACGTGGCTCCGGTCGCCTCGCAGGTGATTCAGCGCGACCGCCACGCGCAATATCTCTCGGCCCTCGCGATTCTCACGGCCACGCTTGAAAAAATCGCGCTGGAAATCCGCCACCTGCAGCGGACAGAAGTGCGCGAAGCCGAGGAGCCCTTTGGCGGCGAGCAGCGCGGCAGTTCGGCCATGCCGCACAAGCGCAATCCGGTTGCCAGCGAGCAAATCTGCGGTCTCGCGCGAGTCGTGCGTGCAAATTCGCTGGCGGCTCTGGAAAACGTGGCGCTATGGCACGAACGCGACATTTCGCACAGCTCGGTCGAGCGCGTGATTTTGCCGGATTCAACGATTCTGGTGGACTACATGCTGCATCGCAGCACCGAAATCGTCGCCAACATGAAAGTTTTTCCCGAGCGCATGCTGCGCAACCTGAACGCCACGCAAGGCCTGGTCTTTTCTGGGCAGCTGTTACAGGATCTCGTCGAGCACGGCGCGCCCCGCGAGGATGCCTACAAATGGGTTCAGGCGCATGCGATGGCTGCGTGGGAATCGGAATCAAGCTTCCAGGAACGAATAAGCGCAGACCCCAACATCCGCAAACATCTCGATGAAAAAGCCCTGGCCCACGCGTTTGATCTGCATCGCCAGCTTCGCGCCGTAGACGCAATTTTCACCCGCGTCTTCGGCGCAAAATCCGCCGTAGCCGTCTGACGGGTTTCCGCAATTCCTAATCAGTGTGGGGTTTTGGGTTCAGAAGGAGAAGTTTCTGGAGCTGGAGGTAAAGGAGCCGCAGGCGCACCATCATCCGGCATGGGCGCGGATGCTCCGAGCCTAATTTCCGACGAGAACTTCTTGTAGTTACTGTAGCGGTCAATCTGATTGGCTTTCACTTTCACGAACACCAGGCGCGCGGCGGCGTGCACTTCGTCGTAAGAGGGCAGCCACACTTCGTTATTCACCATGGTCTGCTCGAAAACAAAGTTTGAGCCTTTCGACAGCGAAGCCAGCAGTCCGCCGGCGATCTTGAAATTATCGCTGAAGCGCGCCTCCAGACGCACCACGTCGCGCGCTTGCTCGTCCACCCAGATCACGCCTACAAGTTTTTGCACCAGATTTTCGATCGTACTTTTCGGCTTGTAGTCCGGGTTGGGACCGAAATCGAACACGATGACTTCCTGCCCGCGAAAAGTCTCCCGACGAGGATTGGTGAAGTTCTCCGCGCGCAAGAAATCAGAAATCTGCGCTTGCTCACGCTCCTCTTGCTTCTGTTGCTTTTTCGGATCGTTGGCCAATTCGGCCTGCTTTTTCTTGGCCTCGTCGAATTCCTTGCTGAAGCGCTGCTCTTCCTTCTTCTTCTCGTCGCCTTCAAGGGGCTTGCCGTCCTTGACTAACAGGCGCCGTATCTCATCGTCTCCGACGTAGAAGATGTCGTATTCCTTCAGGTCATGCGAGGTTATCTCGCCATTCGACCCGATTTTTTCTTCCTCTTCAGAGAGGTGGCAGGTGTACTGCTTGACGATTTCCTCGGTTGTCTTCTGATTCTTCTGAATGTCTCGCAGGAGCTGCCCGATATCAGGCAGCGGACGGCTATCGACGTGCGGAAAATCGAAGATTGCGTCTTTCACGGGCGAGTTGATTTCCACGCGCGTGACGGCAATCTGATAGACGTGACCTCCCCGTCGCAATTCAATTTTCCGCGGCTCTTGAATCCCGTTTACGGCCTGATAGTCGTCGTAATCAAATTGTTCGATGGGCGCAGCCGCCGCCGTCGCAGCGGGCGCCGAGGAACCAGTGGCGGGAGCGGCTGATGGTCCGGGAGAATTTACGGTTTCGCGCACGATCAAGTGCGTCTGCACGTCGAAAAAGACGTCGCGCGTGATGCCCGGCCCAAATGTAAGCTCCAGATGATAAGCGGGACGCCCGCTGACGCTGTCCAAACCGACCAGCCGCGCCGCGATTTTGTCTTTTTTCGCGTTCAATAACCGGTCATTCAAATAGCGAGCCGTCGATTCCCATCCGGCCGCTTCGCGCCCGGTGAAAGTGTGCGGCCCCGGATCGTGGCCGCTGGAAGAATCCTCGCCCCACGCGGATTTCCCATTGTAGGAAGCAACAACGCGCTGAGGCTCGATGATGATCTCGGAGTAAAGCTTGTTAGGCGCCTTGGTGATCAGCGAATAGGAACCGGATTGTTGCGCGGAATCGTCCGCGGATTCAACGTGCAAACTTCCGGCTATGCTCAGAGACTGAATCCGCGCGAGCGCTCGCGCGCCGCCCTCGGCGTGAATGTATTCATCAATAATTTTCTGAGTAGTTTGCGCGCCGCTCGAACCGGCAAAGAAAACCAACGCAGCCACGATGGCAAGCGGGAAGCGCCAGCGGAAGCTGAGCCTGCCGGTCATGGCACGCGCGGCACGCTATTGCACTCGCTGGATGTAGCGTGCTTCGGAGGTGTCCACCTTGATCTTGTCCCCGGTGCCGACGAAGGGCGGCACGTTCACCACCAGACCAGTTTCCAGCTTCGCAGGCTTCATCACTGAGCTGGCCGTAGCTTTCTGGATGGTTTGCTCGGTTTCGACCACCGTCAAATCCACGGTGTCGGGCAATAACACGCCAATCGGTTTGTCGTCGTAATATTCGATCTTCACCGACAAATTGGGAATCAGGTAATCGCGCGTATCGCCGACAATATCGTTCTGCAATGCGAGCTGTTCGTAGTTCTGCGTATTCATGAAGTGGTGCGTGTCGCCATCGCTGTAAAGGTATTCGAATTCGATTTCATCCACGACGACCTTTTCTACGAATTCCTCGGCGCGGAAACGGTAATCGAGCATCGAACCATTGCGCAGGTTGCGCATTTTCGTCTGCATCGAACCGCGCTTGTTGCCAGGCGTGCGATGGTCCACGCTGTATATGACGCACAGATCGCCCTCATGCTTAATGATCATTCCGGGGCGCAGTTGGGTTGCCTTTAGCATCACCAGCTCCTGAATTCCTGTAGGAAGTTTCTCCGCTCAGGGAGTTTCCAGTCATCGAAAATCATAGGACGACCGAGCAGACGCCACGCGGGGCGTGAGCCATTCTCAACGCAGATTTTGTGCTGCGCGGAAACGCTTATTATAGCGGGCTGCGGAGGCCACGGTCAAACGCGCCTTTCGGCGAACAATTTGGCTCTTGACCCAAATCGGCTTTCGCGTAGTGATACTAGTCTATGGCCGCCAACGCGATTACCGAAGCCCATCGCCCAACGTGGAAGACCCTGCTGGCTTTCGCGATTATCTATTTTGTATGGGGATCCACATTTCTCGCGATTCGCGTCGGAGTCCGCGAAGTTCCCCCGCTGGTTCTGGCCGCCATGCGCTTCTCGGTCGCGGGAGCTGTTCTTTATGGCTGGATGCTCGCGCGAGGAGAGCGCTCGCCGACCGCGCGCCAATGGGGCTCGGCCTCCCTGCTCGGAATCGTGATATTCGTTTTCGATTATGGCCTATTGTTCTGGGCCGAGCAGCGCGTGCCCTCCGGCATTGCTGCCGTCATGCTGGCCACCATTCCGGCGTTCATGGCGTTGTCCGAAATCATTTTCCTGCGAACGCAGCGGCTCACCGCCCGCTTGGGCTTGGCGCTTTTGATCGGGCTTGGCGGAGTGGCCGTGCTGGTGAGCCGCTCGCTGAACTTGGGCGGCGCGCCAATCGATAGAGTCGGCGCCGCGGCGCTGATCTTTGCATCGATCAGCTGGTCAATCGCATCAGCTATGACGCGCAAACTGCCGCTGCCGCAGTCCAAAGTCATGAGCTCGGGAGCGCAGATGCTCGCTGGCGGAGTATTTCTGACGCTTGCGGCGACCGCCTTTGGTGAATTTCGCAATTTTCATCCGTCGGCGGTCTCGCGTGGAGCCTGGTTCGCGTTGCTCTACTTGATCGTCGCGGGTTCTATCATCGGCTTCACCGCTTACGTCTGGCTGATTCACCATGAATCGCCGACCAAAGTGGGTACCTACGCGTACGTGAATCCGATTGTCGCCGTGCTAGTCGGATATTTCCTCGGGGGCGAAGCGCTCAGCTCGCGAACGATTCTGGGAACGTTATGCGTTCTCATCAGCGTGATAGTGATCACCACCACACGAGCCAAAAAGCCGGAAGCGTCCCTCTTGGTGCAAGGTGCTCCAGAGAGTGTGGGGTCGTGATCGAGCGTGCGGCTTGCCCGGTCGTCCCGACTCACATGTTATTTCGATGGTGTGCCCAGCGATTTCGAGAACAGCCAAGGAAATAACTTTGGTTCGTCGTAGGCCTTATCCCACGACGCGTGCTTGACGCCGGCGTATTCCGTGTAGCGCACATCGCCGCCGGTCGCTTTCATCGCTGCATACATCCGCTGCGATTCCGTCACCGGGACAATGTCGTCGTCGCCGCCGTGAAAAATCCACACCGGAACCTTGCCGATTTTCGCGGCAGCGTCGGAATAGCTCTTGGGATTGTCAGGTGGCGTCCATTTTGCGAGCTCGGGATGAATTTTAAGCGTGGCCGCGGGCGGGCGAATGCCTCCACAGATCACGACCAGCGCCGCAAATCGGCCGGGATATTTTTCGGCCAGCCGCCAAGAACCATAGCCTCCCATCGAGATTCCCGTTAGATATGTACGCCGCACATCGCCATGAAACTCCTTCGTCGCTGCATCCAGGGTGGCCATGGCCAGCTCATCCATGGGCGGCTGGGTCCACCACAAATTTTTCGGGCATTGCGGCATCACTACAATTGCCGGGATATCGCTGCGGTTCGTGCGGATGGCGACGCCTATGCCCACATCGGTTTGTTGCAGGCCGTCTTCGCCGCGCTCGCCAGCTCCGTGAAGGAACAGTATGACCGGCCATGGTTGGCGTGGCGTCCAATTCTCGGGCACGAAAACTTGATATCGGTAGTTAGCTCCCTGCAGGGTAATCGAGCGGTCGAGGAAGCCCGTTTCGTGTTTTTTTGCCTGAGCTGGCACCGCGACTACCAGCCACAGAATTAGCCATGTGAGCAGCCTTTTCGATGAAAATGCCACGAATTTCCCCTGACCTAATTTTAGCATGACACAACCGGTCCGCCGCTCTCCGCCTCTGGTAAGCTGTAGACAAGAGGCGTTCGACGATGGTCAGCAACCGGCCGGTACAGCTGGCCGTCTAACGTGCAAGACGATGGGACGGCGGCTCGAACTCGATGCAGCACGCGGACTGATGCTTGTATGGATCACGCTGACGCACTTACCCACGGCTGCGAGCGCCTACGTCAACCAGCCGTTCGGTTTTATCTCCGCCGCCGAAGGCTTCATTTTCCTCTCGGCGCTGTTCACTGGGCGGATCTACTTCCGTCTGGCGCAGCACGACGGCTATCCCGCCATGACCCGCAGGTTGTGGGGTCGAACACTGCGCTTGTACGGCTATCACGCCCTCCTGCTCGCCTTCGCGTTCCTGGTCGCGGTGCCCATTGCGTCTCATAGTGACCGGCCCGGCCTACACAATCTTCTGGATTTTTACTTCATGGTCGGCGCCAAGCAATCCATCACTGAAGCCGCTCTGCTGATCTACCGGCCACCGCTGCTCGATATCCTGCCCATGTACATCATTTTTTTAATGTTTACCTCTGCTGGGCTTCTGCTTTCTCGCAAGATCGGCTGGAAGCCTATCCTGTGGACAGCCTTCGCCCTCTGGGCGCTCGCGCAATTCGGCCTTCGCGACATCGCGTATACGTTCTTGATGCGGTTTATCCCGATACGAATTCCGTTGCACGAAATGGGGTCCTTCGACCTCTGGGCGTGGCAATTCTTGTGGATCGCCGGCGTCTGGCTGGGTGTGCGTTGGGCGCAAAATGATCTTCCGATCGAGAGCTGGGCGAAGCGGGTGGTGATTCCGGCAGGGGTGATCGCTGTCGCGTGTTTTGTGATGCGGCGCGCAATCGAACACGGGTTGCAGCTCGGCGCGAGTGAATTCCTGTTTGACAAGTGGCACCTTGGACCGGTGCGGCTGCTCGATTTTACGGCGGTGGCGATGTTGCTGATCGTTTCGCAAGCTGTGTGGAAGCCGCTGGCGGTCCGGCCGCTGGTAATGCTGGGACAATCCTCGCTTCAAGTGTTTTGCGTGCACCTGCTTTGTTGCTTCGCGGGGCTGACGCTGCTGGGCAACGCGTCCATGCCTAGCGCATGGCAGCAAGTTGCGCTGTTGAGCGGCACGTTCGCGGCGATGCTGGCAACGGCGAAGATCTTCTCCAAGAGCGAAGCCAAGCACGAACGTCAACCCAAACCAGAAATGCCCGCCGCCGCCATTCCGATCGTTCCGGCACCCTATGTGGTTGTGAGCGACGATCCGAAGGAACCCAGCCATCCTCCCAAGGAATGGGCTAATTTCCGCTAGCTAGCTTTGCTGGAAATCACTTTCCGGTGTATGCAATCCTCCAGATCGAGTTCGAACCGTCATCGGTAACGAGTAGCGAGCCATCCGGAGCTACTGTAATTCCCACCGGCCGTCCCCATACATTGCCATCCGGCAGAACGAAGCCTGTCACGAAGTCCTCGTACTCGCCGTTGGCTTTGCCGGTCTGATGCCGCGGCACTCGAATCACTTCGTAGCCAGCACGCGCTGCTTTGTTCCACGATCCATGCTCGGAAGCGAAAATATCGCCGCGATATTCTTCCGGGAATTGCTTGCCTTCATAAAAGGTGAGTTCCAAGGACGCGTTGTGCGCCTGCAGCAGTACGTCCGGCACGATAGCTTTGTCCTTCAACTCCGGACGCTTGCCCTCGTGCCGCGGGTCCTGATGTTCGCCGATGTACCACCACGGCCAGCCGTAAAAACCACCCTCCTGGACGTGTGTAATGTAATCGGGAACCAGATTGTCGCCGAGTGCGTCGCGTTCGTTCACCGAGCACCACAAATCGCCGTTCTCGGGGTCAATTGCGATGCCGCCTCCCGCGTTGCGTATGCCATAGGCATAAACGCGCATGTCGGATCCGTCAGGATTGAACGCCAAAATATCGGCCCGATTCCTTTCCGACGGATGCGTGTCCGGATCGTCTACGTTCGAGCCTGAGCCAACCGCGACGAACATTGTCTTGCCGTCCTGCGAGAATTGCACGGCTCGAGTCCAGTGGCCCCCTTTGGGCAAATCTGCAATGTGTTGCGGAGCGCCGCGCGCCTTCAAATCGCCGTTCTGGTAGGGAATTCGCACCACCGACTGTTCGTTCCCCAGATAAACCCACTGCGGGTCGCTCCCCGGAGGATAAAACGCAATTCCGTACGGCCGCTTCAAACCCGTGGCAAACGTTTCCACTTGCTCTGGCTTGCCGTCCGCAGTGATTCCACGAAAAACCTTGACCTCGCCGGGGTCGCTTTCGGCCACGAAGAAATCTCCGTTCGGCGCGGTCGCGATCCAGCGCGGATCATCAAGGTCACTCGCGTAGAGTTGCACGGTGAAGCCCGCGGGCGCCTTTGGCCAAGCATCCTTGGGACGGGCCACCACTTTGGGACCGTTATTAGCGGATTTCGTCGCAAACGGTTGCGGAAGATCTTGAACTGTAATCCTGCGCACGGTGCCCGGCTTTTCGTAGCGATAGTCGGTAAACGGAGCCTTTGGTGGCGGCGCGCCGGAAGCGGCGCTCGTATTCGAAGCTGATTCCGGATTCGCTGATTTCGGCTTCGGAGCCTTTCCGGTACCGAGCGCCTTCAGATAAGTGATGATTTGCCAGCGCT
>DATEVZ010000092.1:0-5615 GCA_035258265.1 Candidatus Acidiferrales bacterium | reverse complement strand
CCAGGCTAATACCTGCCCACTGTCATCCGTTGAAAAACGGGTGGAGCGCTATTGGGAAGTGAAGGCATCCGGGTAATCTCCTCGGCCTTTCTTTCTCTCTCCTCCATTCTGTTTTTCAATTCGAAGACTCGAGAACGCAGCACAAAGCCGTCCAGTCACGTTTGTATCGGCGGAATGATGCATCTTTTCGAGCTAACACGTTCGCTCGTTGATATCGAGTCGATCACCAATCACGAAGAGGCTGTCGGCTCTTTCGTCTTCGAGATTCTCTCGAACCTCGCTGCCCGCTCGGGCGGCCGCGTCGAACGCTGCCCAGTCGAGGCAAATCGTTTCAACGTGTTCGCGCACTGGAGGAGCCCCGTCGTCACGCTGTCCACGCATCTGGACACCGTGCCGCCTTTTTTCGCTTCCACGGAAGATGACGAATTTATCTGGGGCCGCGGTTCCGCCGACGCCAAAGGTATCGTCGCGTCCATGATCGCCGCTGCCGAAAGACTGCTAGCCACGGGAACCACGAACTTCGGCTTGTTGTTCGTCGTCGGTGAAGAGCGCAATAGTGCCGGTGCGCTTGCCGCCGCGCACGACTCGCGCGGCTCACGTTTCCTGATCAACGGTGAGCCCACTGAAAATAAGCTCGCTGTCGCGGCCAAAGGAATTCTCCGCTACGAAATCGAAGCCACCGGCCGCCTCGCGCATTCCGCGTACCCCGAGCTGGGCGAATCCGCCGTAGACAAGCTGCTTGACGTCCTGCAGGACATCCGCAAAATTCCGTTGCCTGAAGACGAAGTCCTTGGCCCCAGCACTCTAAATATCGGCGTCATCTCCGGCGGCCGCGCTCCCAACGTGATCGCGGATTCCGCTCGCGCCGAGATCGCCATTCGCCTCGTCAACGACGGCAACGACATTCGCGCCGCAGTCCAACGCGCGATGGCAGGCCGCGCCGAAGCCCGCGAACTCGTTTCCATTCCCGCGATGCGCTTCAACTCATTCGATGGACTCCCCTCAACCATTGTCGCGTACACCACAGATGTGCCGGCCTTCGCCGGCGCGTGGGGCGAGCCATTCCTGCTGGGCCCTGGCAGCATCCATGTAGCTCACACCGCGGAAGAACGGGTAGCTAAGAAACAACTCCTCGATGCCGTGGAAATTTACGAAAGGATGGTCAAGCAGCTTCTCGCTGCTTCGTGATCTATGAGCGCAACTCTCGTTAGTCCCAATGCCGTCGTGTTGAACGCCGAACGCCCGCGCACGAAGCGGAATGCGAATACTCACAAGAACCTCGCGATTGTCGGATACGGCAAGATGGGCCGCCTCATTGAGCAGCTGGCGCCCGAATACGGCTTTGCCGTCCAATTGCGCCTCGATCGTTTGAGTAATGAGGCCGCGTCTGCCATCACCGCCCGCAATTTTCAAGATATTGACGTCGCCGTTGAATTTTCTAATTCGTCAGCCGCAGCACCGAACATCGAACGCTTGGCCTCGCTCGGAATCAACGCAGTAGTCGGCACCACCGGCTGGACGCAACACCTCGAGCGCGCCAAATCCGCCGTCGAGGATGGCGGCGCTGGGTTGGTCTGGAGTCCTAACTTCTCGATCGGTGTGAATGTCTTTTTTCAGCTTGCCGCGGAAGCCTCGCGGCGCATCGCTCGCTATCACGAATATGGCGCCTGGGCGTGGGAGATTCATCATTCTGCCAAGAAGGACGCGCCCAGCGGCACGCTTCTCAAAGTCGTAAACGAAATGAAGGCTGCCGATCCACGCCGCGAAATTTCCGTCAGTTCCAATCGTGCCGGAGCACATCCCGGCACGCACGAAATCGGTTTCGATTCCGCGGCCGATACCATCACCATCCGGCACTCTGCCCGTAGCCGCGAAGGCTTCGCTCGCGGGGCGTTGACGGCAGCCCAATGGGTGATCGGGAAGCGCGGATGGTTCGAATTTCGTGACGTTTTGTTCGACGGCTGATGTTGTGTCCCAGAGAAGTAATCGCTGCGAATGGCGCGAGTAGGTTGTTGAAGGGGCGCTGCTTGCTGCGCCCATTTTATGCGCGATGAGTGCGGCTTAAAGCCGCTGAAGTTCTGACTTTCGGACGAAGCACGAAGCACCATATTTTCTGCAACAAGCCTTGAAGGAGGCCATATGTTCGGAGGATGCGGCACAGCACTAGTGACTCCATTTCAGCATGATTTTTCCCTGGACGAAGACACGCTCCGCCGGTTGGTGCGGCGGCAAATCGAAGCTGGCATCGATTTCCTCGTTCCGTGCGGCACCACCGGCGAAAATCCCACTCTCACCCGCGAGGAACACCTTCGTGTCGTGGAAATTACGCTTGAGGAAGCCGATGGACAAACTCCCGTGCTCGCCGGCGCGGGCGGCTACAACACCGCCGAAGTCATCGAACTCGCGAGGGAACTGGAATCCATGCACGTTTCCGGCATCCTTTCCGTCACTCCGTATTACAACAAGCCCACCCAGGAAGGCCTCTATCAACACTACCGGGCGATCGCCGCGGCAATCTCCATCCCGATCGTCGTCTACAGCGTGCAAGGCCGCACCGGGGTCAACGTCGAACCGGCAACACTGGGAAGACTCGCTGAAATCGACAACATCATCGGCGTGAAAGAAGCCTCCGGCAATATCAGCCAGATCGCTTCCGTCATCGCCCAGACGCCGAAGCGCTTCACCGTGCTCTCCGGCGACGACGCCATGGCTCTGCCGGTAATCGCGCTCGGTGGACGAGGCGTGATTTCCGTAGTGTCCAACGAAATCCCCGCGGAGATGACGCACCTCGCTCACGCCTGCCTGGAAGGTGATTTTGCCCAGGCTCGCGAACTGCAACAGCAGTATCTAGCGCTGATGGAAATGAATTTCATCGAGACCAACCCTGGCCCGGTGAAGGCCGCCATGGCGGCGATGGGATTGCTCGAACCAGTCTGGCGTTTGCCTCTAGTCGCGCCCAAACCCGAAAACTTCCAGAGAATTCAGCGTACGCTCGAAACGCTGAGCCTCTCAGGGAGAGTGCATGCTGCAAGAGCAAATTGAGCTGCTTTTCGCGCACGTACCTGAATCATTTGGGCAACACCACTTTGCGCTCTTCCAATCGTTCAAAGATGCTTTGAACTCAGGCCAAGTGCGTGCCGCCGAGCCGGATGCGTCGAAGCCGGCGGGCTGGCGCGTCAATCCGTGGGTAAAAAAAGGCATTCTGCTCGGATTTCGCATGGGCGCGATTATTGACATGTCCATAGACCCGGCGAAGCAGCCTTTCTTCGACAAGGCGACTTATCCGGTGAAGCACATCGCCAAGGACGCCGGCGTTCGCATCGTTCCCGGCGGCTCCAGCATCCGTGACGGCTGCTTTATAGGGACCGGCGTGACCTGCATGCCTCCTACGTTCGTCAACGTTGGCGCGTACGTGGACGACCACACAATGGTAGATTCTCACGCGCTGGTGGGCAGTTGCGCGCAACTCGGTAGACGCTGCCACATTTCGGCGGCCGCGCAAATCGGTGGCGTTCTCGAGCCCGTCGGCGCAATGCCCGTCATCATCGAGGACGAAGTCCTGGTGGGTGGAAACTGCGGGGTCTTTGAAGGCACAATTGTGAAGCGCGGCGCAGTTCTCGGCACGGGCACCATACTAAATCAGTCCACGCCCGTCTATGACACCGTGCGCGGCGAGATTTACACGGCATCCGAAAATCAGCCGCTGGTAATCCCGGAAAAGGCAGTGGTCGTCGCCGGCTCTCGCCCGATCACCAAAGGGCAGGGGAAGCAGTGGGGGTTGTCGCTCTACGCCCCGGTCATCGTGAAGTATCGCGACGCAAAAACGGATTTGCGCGCGCAACTCGAAGATTTCTTGCGTTAGGAGCGGAAAGCGCACTTGGCTCAAAATTCGAAAACCGCTCCACCAGCGATCGATCCCACAGAATACACGCCTCATTTCACATTTCGCCAAGGTGTCATCAATTGCGAAAAAGTTCCGCTGACTGATATCGCGTCACGAATTGGGACGCCCGCATACGTTTACAGTAGCGCCAGCATCCTGGACGCCTATCAGCGTTTCCATCGCGCGTTTCGCGGCGTCCCTCACTCGATTTGCTACGCCGTCAAAGCCAACTCGAATCTCTCCGTGCTGCGCTTGCTAGCGAGGGCAGGCAGCAGTTTCGACATTGTTTCCGGCGGCGAACTTCACCGCTTGCGCAAAATCGGAGTCCCCGCGCGAAGAATCGTCTTCTCCGGCGTCGGCAAGACAAGAGAAGAAATCCGCGAGGCGCTCAAAGCCCGGATTTTACTTTTCAATGTGGAGTCTGAGCCTGAACTCGATGGGCTAGCGGAAGAAGCCGCCCGCCTCGGCCGCCAAGCCGCAGCCGCACTGCGCGTGAACCCCGACGTTCAGGCCGGCGGACATCGCCACATTGCAACCGGCCATCATCGCCACAAATTCGGAATTGATTGGGACGGCGCCAAGCGTCTCTACCTCGATCGCTCGCGTTCTCGCTCGATTTCGTGGCAGGGAATCAGCGTGCACATCGGCTCCCAGGTCCTGGGTCTGGCCCCCTATCGTCGCGCTGTCAAACGCGTTTCGTCCTTCGTGCAATCGCTCGCGGCGGCAGGCGTGAAGCTTGCCTATGTGGACCTCGGCGGCGGTGTCGGCGTGCGCTATGTAAAAGAGCAACCCTTTCAAATTGATGACTACGCGCAAGAAATCGCGCAGCAAATTCGTCCGTTAGGCTGCCATCTGCTGCTCGAACCGGGCCGTGCCATTGTCGGTCCCGCGGGAGTGCTTCTCACTCGCGTCCTCTACATCAAACGCAACCGCGGCAAGATTTTCATCGTGGTAGACGCCGCGATGAACGACTTCATCCGTCCCGCACTCTACGGCGCGATTCACCCCATCACTCATGTTGTCCGGCAACCGGGGGGATTAATCCGCGCGGATATAGTTGGTCCGGTCTGCGAAACCGGCGACTGCTTTCTTCACGATTGGCCCATAGATATGCCCGAACCAGGCGAGGTTCTGGCGCTCTGGGGCGCCGGCGCCTACGGCTTCGTGCAATCCTCAAACTACAATTCGCGCCCTCGCCCCGCCGAAGTCCTGGTAACAAAACATCAATTTCGCGTAGTCCGCCGCAGGGAATCGCGAAACGAACTTACGAGGGGAGAGTAGTCGCCTCACGACTGGCGACCTACTCAGTGATGCCAGCGAGCGCGATTTTCCCGATGACACTCGAACCAGTACCGGTCGGCGCGTTCGCGGCAAGAAAACGGGCGAACATCGCCCAGTAAACTTGTCGCGCCTGGCGGCAGATGTATACTGGCCGCGGAAAGCGATTCGCCGCGCCACGCGCGACGCACCAGTCAGCGTGCTGCCTCAAATTGAATCAGTGCGCAAGCCTGAGAGGTCCACATGCCAATCGTTGACACCAACAGCAGCTTGGCCGCCGTAATCCACGAATACGGCCGCCCCGATATTCACATTGGCGGAGGAGAAGATGAATCTCCTTACGTGCCTTTCAAGGAAAACGTCTTCATCCGCCATCTGGCCTTCGATGTGCGCACCAATTCCTTCGCGAACATTCTCTGGGTGAAAAAAGGCGGCATGTTGGGCCGCCATCGCC
>DATEVZ010000091.1:0-6450 GCA_035258265.1 Candidatus Acidiferrales bacterium | reverse complement strand
CGGACCAATCGAAGAAATGGGCTTCGGCGCTGGCTATGGCCGCCGTGTTTTCGATCCCATTAATGGCGCTGTGGAGTGTGTGGCGCTCCTCCAATCCTCCGGATGTGCAAACGTTTCGGGTGAGCGTCACGCAGGTGACGTTGCTGGTGGCCGCTCTACTGATTGGTTTGCGCCAGCGCCTGGTGGATCACGATCGCTTGCGCCTGCTGGCCGGCTCGCGCGAATCGCTGGAAAACTTGAAACATTTCCAGGCGCAGATGGTGCAGACCGAAAAGCTTGTCTCGCTGGGCCAGCTTGCGGCGGGCGCTGCGCACGAGATCAATAACCCGCTGACGGGCATTTTGGGTTACTCCGACCTACTAGTGGATGACCCGGGGTTGGGCGAGCGTCAACGCGTAGTCGCGGAAAAAATCCGCACTCTGGCGCGTCGAATTAAGACCCTGGTAACCAGCCTGCTCAGCTTCGCGCGGCGAGTGCCCAGCGAAAAGTTGCACCTCGATTTAAATCAGGTGATCGGCACCGCGCTGCATCTAAGCAATCTCGACCTGCGCGGGAAGCACATTCAAGTAGAAACGTACCCCGACACGGATTTGCCGGCCATCCGTGGCGACGCCAACCAGGTCTTGCAGGTTTTTTTCAATTTGATCAGCAATGCCGTGGACGCGCTCGAGGAAATCGGTGGTGGCAAGCTGATGATTCGTACCACGCACGTCGATTCCCGAATCACCATTGAGTTTTCGGACACCGGACCGGGCATCAAATCCCCGCAACAGGTTTTCGATCCTTTCTTCACCACCAAGCCGGTCGGCAAGGGTACGGGGCTCGGCCTTAGTATCTGCTATGGCATCATGCAGGAACATGGAGGCCGGATCGCCTGCTTCAACCGTCCCGAGGGCGGGGCCACGTTTGTCGTGGAGTTCCCCACCAACGCCGCTGCCGAGCTGTATCTGCCCGAAACGCCCCAGACGATGAGCTCGACGGAACCCTAGATTTCTTCGCTCGCAATCTTGCCGGTTTAATTCCATACAACACTGTAATAATTGCCGGGCCTAATCGGGTTATCATCCGCGATCCAGGAGGACCCGTGAAAAGCCGCCGCGTCGTTTTGGCTTGTGGATTCTGCCTGCTCTTGTTCGCGTTCGTGATTTCCTTCGTCCGTCGCGGTGCGATTGCGTCGCAGCCCGGCCACATATTGCCGGCGTCTCAAATCAACGCCGCTGCACCAACTCTAAAGACCCGCGCGGTAGTGCTGATCGTTCTCGACGGCCTCCGTTGGCAGGAGGTCTTCGACGGGGCCGAGCATGATCTGATGAACGCCAAGATTGGCGGCGTCCAGGACGCGGATCAACTGCGCAAAGATTTCTGGCGCGACACCCCGGAAGAGGGGCGACGCGTGTTAATGCCCTTCCTCTGGAACGTTGTCGCCAAACAAGGACAGATTTACGGCAACCAGCACAAAGGCAGCGTCGCGCAGGTAACCAACGGCTTCAAATTCTCCTATCCCGGCTACAACGAAATGAGCACCGGTTACCCTAATCCCGCTATCAACAGCAATGAATTCGGCCCCAATCCGAATGCGACTGTCTTTGAATGGCTCAACGACAAACCGGAATTTCGCAGGCAAGTGGCGATTTTTGGCACCTGGAACACTTACAACGATATCTTTCGTGCGAAACGCAGCGGCCTTTTCGTGCGCGCGGGCTGGGACCTACCGTGGGCCGCGTCTCTCACTCCGCAGGAGCAAAGGCTGAAAACGCTCTACGAAACCACCACGCGAGTCGAAGACGACGACGCGTTTGACTCGTTCAGCCACGCCGACCTGCTGGACTATCTGCAGACGCACAGTCCCCGCGCTCTGTTCGTCGGCTACGGCGGCACGGACGATTGGGCCCACGAAGGGAAATACGATCTCGTGCTGCAGGCGGCGCATCAGGACGACCAGCGCATCGCTGAGCTGTGGAACACGATGCAGGCGAAACCGGAATATCGCGATCAGCTGACGTTCATCATCACCTGCGACCACGGGCGCGGCAGCGGACTGAAACTCTGGCGAGATCACGACAAAAATATCGACGGCGCGGAAAATATCTGGATCGCGGTACTTGGCCCGGATACACCGGCCACAGGCGAGATGACCAATGTCTCGCGCACAACACAAAGCCAGATCGCGGCGACCATCGCTGCGTTGCTAGGCCAGGACTATCGCGCCACAATTCAGCAAGCGGCCCCGCCGTTGCCGGTGCTCCATCCGGCTGCGGCCGGCAATTAATCACGAACGACGAATTCCAGTTCGATTCCCGCGACTTCGATCACGTCGCCTGAGGCTAGCTTTGTCGGATGCGTAATCGGCTGGCCGTTGACATTGGGCACTTTGTCCGCTGGTCCGATGTAATAGGAATTATCCTCGCGACGATTGATCTGCGCGGCAGCCTTCGGTTTGAACCAACCTTTCAGCTTCACGGTAGCCATCGAGGATTTTCCCACCACGGTCAACTTGTCCGTCAGTGTGTATTCGCGCTGGTCTGTGCTGCCTTTGTGCACGACGAGCGTGGGCAATTTCAGCCGTCCCGGCGCGGGCTGAGCGCTTTCACCTACAGAGGCAACTTTCTGCAAAAATTCGCGGCGCTCTTTGGTATCCAGCATCACGGTCTCGTTGATTTTCGGCACGGCGGGCTTCATGTCGCCGTTATCGAGCGACGTCGCGCGCACTTCCACCGAATCCGTCACCACGATCGTGTGCTTCCCGATGCCTACGGAATCTCCAGGCTTCAGCATCACCATCTTCACGCGCTGTCCATTCACAAACGTCCCGTTCAGGCTGCCGAAGTCCTGCAGCATCAGCCGCCCTTCTTCGTTGAAAACGCGTGCGTGATAGCTGGAAACAGCGGGATTGTCTATCACAATCCCGTTATCCGGCGAACGGCCGATACTCACTTCCTTCTGGCCGACCGCCACTTCCTTCAAAATCGAGCTTTCGAACTTCAATACCAGCTTGGACATGGGCGCCTCCTATCAAGTTGGCTCTTCCGACCCTTTGAACCACCGCCCGATTTTCGAGAGCGGGCCGGCCTGCTTCGGCGCATATCGCAAAACGATAGCGCTGATGTTGTCGCCGCCACCGGCCCGATTCGACAGATCGACCAAGCGATCCGCCGACTCCTGAGCGCCGCCGGATTCTGCCAGGACTCGGGCGATCTGCGACTCCGAAAGCTCCCGGAACAAACCATCGGAGCAAAGCAAGTAAGTATCGTCCTCCACCAAAAGTTCCTCGGTGACGTCCACTTCCACGCGCGGGTCAACGCCGAGCGCCCGGGTCAGCACGTTCTGCATTTTGCTGCGGCCCGCTTGTTCCGCCGTCAAAATCCCACGGCGCACTTGCTCGGCCACGAACGAATGATCTTCCGTCAACTGATCGAACTGGCCTTTGCGCAGCAGATACGCACGGCTGTCGCCCACATGCGCGAGGCATACGCGATCGTCCATGCATCGCGCGGCCACAATCGTCGCGCCCATGCCGCCCCTTCCTCCCAGCTCTTGAGCGGCGTGATAAATCTCTTGATTCGCGAGCCGCACGGCGCTGGCGAGCCGATTCGAAACCTCGCAGACGCCTTCGATGCGGCCGCCGAATACCGCCAGGGCCGGGTTCGTTTCGGCGTCCCGGCAATGCGCGATGACGGTCTCGACCGCCAGCCGGCTGGCTCGTTCGCCAGATTCCAGGCCGCCCATGCCGTCGGACAGAACGAAAAGATTCAGCTCCGGCGCGAGCCCGAAACTATCTTCGTTATTTTCGCGAACACGCCCTGTATCGCTGCGCGCGCCCAATTCCATCGCACTTCCCTGTCGCACAACCCGAAATTGTGCGCTTTCGCGTGCTCCCCGGATTGTTTCTCAACACCCATCCGTTAGCGCCGGATGCTTAAATGAGTGCCCGCTATCTTGCGCTGCGGTTTCCCGTGAGGTCGCCAACATTCCTCACATTCGAAAAGCCCTTTCCTTCAAGTAGTTGCGTCACGGAGCTTACTTTCTTTGCCTCAATCGGCCCACAAAAAACAACAAAAAACTTTCGGCTTCCCCAGGTTTTTGGAGTGACCTGGAAAGGTAAATCCATTGCCGCGATCTTCTGGCCTGCGGCTTGTGCTCTTTCCTCGCGTTCAAACCGCTGCACAAAAAGGTACGTGAAAGCACTTTTGCCCGTAGCGCCATTTTGCGCCGACGAATTGTGCGCCGGAGACTGAAGTTTTTTCCTGGCCGGACCGGTCTCCATCCGCGGAAACACTTCGGAAGGCGCCGGGTTCGCGTGCGCAGGTGCGGGCGTCGGTGCTTTCGAGGGTGTGGGCACCTTTGATTTCGCAGGCGCGGGAGTTGCTGCTTTGGATGCTGCTGGCTCTCCGATTTCAGCCGGCTTTGCGTCTTCAACCTCGGGCTCCAGCGATGGGGGTGGGGGAGCAGGGATCTCGTAGGCGAAATCTGGCGGCTTTGGCGCCGGCGCCGCAGCTGGCGGCTGAATCTGCTTGCTCGCCTTTATGACCGCGAGCCAGTGGAGTCCGCTCAGCACTGCCCCAACAGCTATCAAACTTACAAGAACCCAAACAATCGCCGACCTGCGTCTGGGCGCCGTCCTAACGGGTGCCGCGGTGCGCCGAAGGCCTGACGAACCCTGGTTTGTCGTCGCCGAAGCGCTGGGCGGCCGGGGCAGCGGCATCACCGGCGTGCCGGAACGTAGAGCAGATTCAAGATCTGCAACTGATTGAAATCGCCGCTCCGGTTCTTTTTCCAAACATTTCAATATGACGCGTTCGGCAAAAACCGGGACATTCGGCTCAACTTCACGCGGCGGCGCAGGCTCCTCGCGCATTTGTTTCAGAGCCACCGCGACCGGATTATCCGCGCGAAACGCCGGCGCGCCCGTAAACATTTCGTAGAGCATCAGCCCAAGCGAATAGATGTCCGTGCGGTAGTCAACCGGCTTCCCGGCTACCTGTTCGGGAGCCATGTACGCAGGCGTGCCGACCATTGAACCCGTGAGGCGCGTGCCAGCTTCCATCGAACGCGCGATGCCGAAGTCCATGATCTTGACGTTTCCCTGCGCGTCAATCATCACGTTTTCAGGTTTCAGATCGCGGTGGACGATGCCTTGCGCGTGCGCTTCCTTCAGGCCGGAACAAATCTGCAGCGCCAAATCGGTGGCCTTGCGCTGCGGCAGCCCGCCGAAACGGTTCAGAACCGACCGCAGACTTTCGCCTTCCACAAATTCCATCGACGTGTAGGCAATGCCGCCGAGGCGATTGAACTCATACACGCGGCAAACATTCTTGTGAGTGATTTTCCGCGCAAAGAGCAATTCATTTTTGAACCGGTCCATCATCACCTGATCGGAAGCAATCTCGGGCTTGAGGAGCTTCAGTGCGACGGTCTCGCCGGTTTCGCGGTCGCGTGCTTTATACACATTGCCCATGCTGCCGTGTCCCGCCGCAGCAAGAATTTCGTAACGCTGGCTAAGGGCAGCAAGGACTGTCGAACTGAGACTGACGCCGGCAGGCGGCGACAGTGGCGATTCAACCGTGATGGCCGCAGCATCGGGTACTTCGCTCAGAAGGATCGTGTCCCGAGGACCCTGCGGGCGGGCAGAATCCCGCGAAGCCGCAGGCCCAGTGGGCTTGGTTGGTTTGGCCATTATAACCATAGGATAAGAGAGAAGCCGTCAGGCCTATACGGAACAAAACACACCTGTAAGGTAAGAGTATCTGGTACGCGCGGCCGCGAGAATCGCCGGAAGTACAGCTAATTCGTACAGCTAATCCTTTGAGAACACTGCCGGTTGCTTCCCCGCATACCATCGTGCGTTGCCTCATACTTAGGGTGTACCCCGCAGACGTGCCGGCCTCCTTCCCGGACGACTCGCTGGAGGACTCTGCATGGACGTCCCGAAGGCACCGGCTCCGCCCGCTACTGTGTCAGACTTGCCCGGAACTGCGCCCACGCCCAGTATCATCGCGTCCATGCTGCACGCCGCTCCCAAGACCAGCGACCTGATCTTCTCTCCAGGACGCGCTCCGCAGGTGGAAATTAACGGGCAGCTCACGCAGCTCAAGATCAAGGGCGTCGGCATTCTGTCTTCGGAAGACACGGCACGCATCGCCGCGGACCTGATCGGACGAAATTCTCACGCCGTGGACAAATTGAAAGAGGAAGGCTCCTGCGACATTTCCTATAGCCTTCCGAAAGTGTCGCGATTCCGCGTGAATATTTTCACGCAGCGCGGCAGTTGTGCGATCGTCATGCGCGTGATTCCCAGCAGCGTCCCCGATTTCAAGACGCTGCACTTGCCGCCGCAGTTGGGCGAAGCGGCGGTCCTGCGCCCCGGCATCGTGTTGGTCACCGGGCCCACGGGCAGCGGAAAATCCTCGACACTCGCCGCGTTCGTCAACAAGATCAATGAAGAACAGGCTT
>DATEVZ010000090.1:0-22487 GCA_035258265.1 Candidatus Acidiferrales bacterium | reverse complement strand
GCCCACCGGGACGCCGAGCGTGGCCGTCGGAGTTGGGGATGAAAATCCGCCTGGTACGACGATGGAAGGAAAGCCGGTCACCGATCCAAGAGCGCCGTTGCGCTCCGCCTGAGTCTCCCCAATAGGCACCACAAGCCGCTTCTGATGCGGGAACATTATCGCATCGAGTCGCTCGTCAGCCATGATCTTGATGACACGCAGCTGCAACTCGGAGCGCTTCTGAAGACGCAGGCGATAGCTGTCGTCCATCTCGAGGCCTTGTGCTTTCGTGATGTTGTCCCCGATGTTCGGATGAAACTCGCCGGAAGAGATGATACCCTCGAGCGATTTAACGGGCGTGTTGCCCGCGGCAAGATAAGCGTTGATTGCCGGCTTAAATTCGTACAGATGAACGCTGATATCGGAGGTAATCTTTCCGCTATCGAGGTCTGGGGTGTTCAGCTCGACTACTGTTGCGCCAGACTTCTTCAGATCCTTGACCGCTTGGCTGACGATAATATTGACCTCGTCGTTGATGAGCGCAGTCCCGAAGAAACTGCGTACTATGCCGATGCGCTTGCCCTGCACACCATTGGCCTTCAGGAATTTCGTGTAGTCCTCCTCGGTATTCCCGACGCTCCATGCGGTCGCCGGATCGTTAGGGTCATAGCCGACGAGCACGTTTAACATCTTCGCCGCGTCAGTAACGGTACGGGCGAGCGGACCAGCGGCATCCTGGGTGAATGAGTACGGGATAATACCGGCTCGGCTGACCAGACCGAGCGTCGGGCGAATACCCACGATGTTGTTCGCCGACGCTGGTGATCGGATGGAATTGACGGTGTCGGTGCCAATGCCCGCGATCGCGAAATTGGCAGCCACACCCGCGCCGGTACCACCACTCGATCCGCCGGGCGTGCGGGTTAGGTCATAAGGATTGAGCGTCTGCCCTTGGATCGAGCTAACCGTTTCACCCCAGATCGCGAACTCGTGCAGGTTGACCTTAGCGAGGATGATTGCGCCCGCGCTGCGCAATTTCTGAGTAACTGCCGCATCGGTGCCGGGAATGTATCCCGCCAGGCTGAGCGAGCCGCCAGTGGTCGGCATGTCGTTCGTGTTGATATTGTCTTTCAGCAACACTGGGATTCCATGGAGCGGGCCGACGAACTTCCCGGTCCTGCGGAAATGTTCATCGAGAGCGGCCGCCTCTTCCAAGGCCCGAGGATTGAGAAAGATCACCACATTGAGCTTCGGACCGGCCTGGTCGCAGGCCCGGATGCGCTCCCGATAAGCCTGCACCAACTTTACGGATGTGAGAGCGCCGGACTTGTACGCCGCATGCACATCGCTGATCGTGGCCTCGTCGAGCTGAAATGGTTTGGCTGAATTCTGCGCAGCGGCGCCGTTCGCCATCAACATGACCGTCCCGAACATCAAAAGGCGCATGAATTTCATACGAACTCCTGACGCGGATAATTTCTAATCCAACAACAATTCTGGCTGGCCCTGCGCAGCTCATTCGCGAACTCTCGCCGTCGTCTCAGTCAAGACAGCCTGCAAACTGATTGTAATTCGCTGGAGTTCCGCGTGCGTGTGGATGAATGTAGCAAGATTCCGACCATCCCAGCAGAAATCCGCACAAGTCCGTATGCGATCTCCCGTCTACTTACAGTTGTGAGCAGAGCTACAGCGTCAACAAGCAGGACAGCAGATCAACTGGTTGCTGTTTGTCAGTCGAACTAGTTCAACGCAGGAGGAAAAATCAATGGAAGCGATTGGATTGTTAGTGACGCTCCAAGCGCGCGCAGGTAAGGAGGCTGATGCCGAGGCATTTCTAAGGTCAGCTCAGCCACTCGCACTAGATGAAAAAGAGACATTGAAATGGTATGTGATCAAGATCGGGCCGGGAAAGTTCGGCATCTTCGACACCTTTGCAAATGAAGCGGGCCGCAACGCCCACTTGACCGGCGAGATCGCGAAGAAATTGACGGCGCGGGCCAGCGAATTATTTGCGGTTCCTCCGCAGGTGGAAAAAGTAGAGGTTCTTGCAAACACACCGTTAAAGGGCTGAGTGCGAGGTTTCAGAAACCCTATGAGCCGCACAGGCTCGCGAAATTAAATCACGAGAAAAAGGAGAATCACATGAGTCAAATAGCCAGCGGTCCTAAGCAACAGAAGCCCGGCGCCGGTGCAACGAGATTCGACATGAAGTTCGAGGTCTCGCTGATCCCGGTCTCGAACGTTGATCGCGCAAAAGAGTTTTACACAAGGCTCGGATGGCAGCTCGACGACGACATCGTCGCGGGAGACGACTTTCGCGTCGTCCAATTGACGCCTCCGGGTTCAGGATCCTCGATCTCATTCGGAAAAGGAATCACGCCAGCCAAGCCTGGCTCGTTCCGGGGCGGGCTGATCGTCTCCGACATTGAAGCCGCCCACAACGAACTCGTGGCCAGGGGGATCAACGCGAGTGACGTGTTCCACGGCTCGCCGTTCTCTCCGGCAGGACGCCTCAGCGGCCCGGACCCCGAGCGCCAGAGCTACCACTCATACGTCGCGTTCGAAGATCCCGATGGCAACGCGTGGATCGTCCAGGAAGTCACACGTCGGGCACCCGGCCGCATCGATCCCGCGAAGATGACCTTTGCGTCAGCAAACGATCTGGCAAGCGCGATACGGCGCGCGGCAGCCGCCCACGGCGAGCACGAGAAGCGTGACGGGCAGCGCGACGCGAACTGGCCGAACTGGTACGCAGCGTATATTGCGGCGGAGCAGGCCGGGACCGAACTTCCCAAGTGAACTGCCGAACTGAACGACTATCTGCGTGTAGCTAGTAAGGAGCCTCACGCCGGGGAATCAACCTGGCGTGAGAGTAGTTCGCAGGCACCACCTGCACTATTTCGACAGCCAAGGAGGCGGATGTGGTAAGCCAACAGAAAACGGTCATCGTAACGGGGGCTTCGCAAGGTATCGGAGCTGCGGCAGCCCAGTTGTTTCTTGATCGCGGATACAATGTGGTCGCAAACTCGCGGAACATTACCAAAGCAAATCCATTCGCAGCAGCGGCGAATGTTGCACTCGTCGATGGAGACATCGGCGACCCGCGCACGGCCGCAAAGATTGCGGATACTGCCGTATCGCGATTCGGCCGGATCGACGTGCTGATTAACAATGCAGGTGTTTTTATTCCGAAGCCCTTCACCGAATACACGACCGAAGACTTCAACACTTTAGTGTCCACGACGCTTGCAGGTTTTCTGTACGTGTCACAGCTCGCCGTGAAACAAATGTTGCGGCAGCGATCGGGCAACATCGTCAATGTGTCGACTACCCTGGTTGACCAACCGGTCGCAGGCGTAGGGGCGGCCGTTCAAATCATGATGAAGGGCGCCTTGCACGCGGTGACACGCGCCCTGGCCATTGAATACGCGCAGGAAGGCATTCGCGTAAACACGGTAGCGCTGGGAGTGATCGATACTCCCATGCATAAACCGGAAACCCATGGCTTTCTCAAAGGCCTGCACCCGGTGGGCAGAATCGGTGAAATCAAAGAAGTCGTCGACGCAATTTTGTTTCTGACCGACGCCACGTTCACCTCGGGCGAAATATTGCACGTGGATGGCGGCGCGCACGCGGGCAAATGGTGACCGGCCGGCGCACGGAGAAAAAATAAGGGATGACCACTTATCAAAAAACCAACGCAGTAGCTGCTTCCACCCAAGAAGTCACTAAGGTGCGGTACACCGCCAAGACCCACACTTCGGGCGGTCGGCGCGGCGGCTCCTCCCACAGTGATGATGGCCGCTTGGATGTTAACTTCTCGGCTCCGGGAGTCCCGGGAACTGGCACCAATCCGGAGCAGTTGTTTGCCGCCGGTTGGTCGGCCTGTTTCATTAGTGCGATGGGGCTGGTGGCCAACAGGATGAAGGTCAAACTTCCGGCTGACGTAGCCGTCGATGCCGAAATAGACCTGTGCAATTCCGGCGACGTTTACTTCCTCCGAGCACGGCTTAACGTCAGCCTGCCGGGCTTGGAGCGCGAAGTCGCCCAGGCCATTGTGGACGCCACGCACGGTGAGACTTGTGCATATTCCAACGCTACACGGGGCAACATCGACGTTACCGTCAACGTGGTGTAAGCCGGACCTGACCAGGACTGCGTGGGCTCTCGCGAGTTGAGGAGAGCAAGGTTTATGGGCAAAAGACTCGCTCTATTGGCAATTCGTCTGTTGGTGTCCGTGAACCTTCTGTATGCCGCCATCTTTCTCAAGTTTGCGGGAGCGCCAGCTTCGGTGGCCCTGTTCACGCGGATGTCGCAAGCGGTCCACGGGTTGATACCTCAGGCGGTATTCCGGCTAGGGTCAGGGGCGTTCGAGACGGTGGTGGCGGTTCTGCTCCTGATTCCAAAGACAGCCAGATTGGGAGCGGGATTGAGTGTTGTGTGGATGACTGCCGTAATTCTCAGTCACATTTTCGTGCTGGGATATGGCTGGTTCTTTGTAAATGCTCTGATGGTGATGGTGCTGGCTATCATTTATCTTTCGGCTGGTGGTCAACCGATCGCAGGTTTAGAGCGTCGGTCTCAATGAACGGCGTTCGCGGTCGGGGGTGACGGCGTGCGCCACCCGCTCGTTCTTGAGCGAAAAAGGAGATTCGGGCCTACAATTGCCGTCCAAGGTTCGAGGAGACCTTCTCATGAAGAAGACAGCGGGACTGCTGGCATTATTGCTGCTGGGTGCCAGCGGGGCTGCGCAGCCACAGGAAGCAAAGCCAGCGGAACATCACTCCATCGCTCAAGTGCTGGACCACGGCGTCTCCGGTGTGGAAGGCGAGTTTGTTCCGGCAGCCGAAGCCATGCCGGAGGACAAATACTCCTTTGCACCTACGAGCGGCGAATTCAAAGGTGTGCGCACGTTCGCTCAGCAGGCCAAGCACGTGGCCGCGGTCAACTACCTGGTGGGTTCAGCCATCCTGGAAGAAAAACCACCGGTGGAACTGGGCAGCGAGAACGGCCCGGATCAAATAAAAACCAAGGCGGATATCGTAAAATTTCTTAAGGACTCGTTCGCGTACGTCCACAGAGCTGTGCGTAGCATTAATGATGGCAATCTGCTGTATCCCATCAAGAGTCCCTTCGGGGAAGGAATGGTGACGCGCCTGGGGATGGCCACACTGATCGTGGGGCATTGCTTCGACCACTACGGCCAGATGGTGGAATACCTGCGGATGAACAACATTGTGCCGCCTGCCAGTCGCCAGTGACCGCGGCTACGGCTTCTCAAGCCGTCAACGACCGGCGGCCTTCGCGCGGGCGCGTCCCTGCTGATAAATGGTCAGACTGACGAATGCCGCTTGGACGAGTGGGGCGGAGACTCCGCGTTTCCGCCCGCGTTCTACCAAATCACGAAGAATAGTGTCCGCTTCGACGGGCGCCTGTTCTGTGAGGTCGCGATACATCGACGAGGTCAACGTGGAACCCGATGCAGTAAGTTGAGGGCTCTTTTTTGCCAGGAACGTCTCCGACATCGGATAGCCGCAAGCACCCGCGATTGCGGCGCATTCACGAAGTACCGAGAGAGCTAACTGGGCGCCACCGGGTACCGCCGCGATTTCGCCGATATTTCCGCGAAGCAAACACGTGATGGCTCCCACGCTGGCCAACCATACCCACTTCTGCCACATGTCCCGCAAGATGTCGGCGGAAATGGCTGCCTCAAATCCAGCCTCGCTAAACACCTGATGCACCGCTTCTATGCGCGAGGTCTTCTTCCCGTCCAGTTCGCCATAGGTGAGACTCTGGAAATCGGCAAGCTGGACTATCCTGCCTTGCGAATCGATCTCAGCGGAAACGTAGCAAACCCCACCTAATACAGCATGTTCGCCGAACTTCAGCGCCAGCGCGTCCAGGTGATGCATGCCGTTTAGCACTGGAATGATGACCGTCTGTGGCCCGACAGCGGGCGCGAAATCATCGATCGCGCCGGCGAGGCTGTAACCTTTTACGCTCAAAAAGATAACGTCATACGGGGATGCAATCTGAGCTGCCGTTATTGTTTTGGGTCGAACGGTGAAATCCCCATGCATCGGGCTGAGAATCCGCAACCCTTGGGCCTGGAGTTGCTCGGCTCGGTTTGGCCGGACTAGAAATGTTACGTCGCGACCTGCCTGTATTAGACGGCCTCCAAAATAGCCACCGACTGCGCCAGCGCCAACGACTAGAATTCGCATATCGCCATGCCTCCGGACATAGTCACTATGGTCTTGGACACCTGTTCCGCAAGCTTCGCGCGAACTTCATCGGACAGCGTTTCTCTGGTAGACACTTCGACAGTTGGCATAAGTCGCGCCTTCGTAGGTTGGAAGCGTATGGGCGCGGATTAGACGCTTGTTTTTTGATTCGCGCTTATTTTTCGTGGTAGACCGAGGCCGTCGCTTCTTCTATGGACGTCCCATGATGTGCACATGCGCGTACGGTGTTCCGGCCCACATGATGTAGGCCCCCTTCGGCCGGTGTGTGGTCGGCAGGCCCGTGGTTTTGGGGTCGAACGGCCACATAATCATCCAATGCGGACCGATGGCAATGGCCGGACTGGTGGTGTCATACGGATCGGAGTCGCTTCGCTGGGTGGCTCCCGCCAGCATGTAGGTTATGCCCGGGACCGTGTTGGTCGGCTTGGGCTTGTGTTCGGCGAAATCCTTGAACCATTGCATGGACGCTTCGTCCGCGCACATGGCGGGCTGCCCAACTCCTGCGGGATCGCCCGGCATGCAGGTAAATCCGTTGGTACCGGCGCGCAAAACGGTCATCTTGCCGTGACCGTCCATTTCCGCTACGGTCGCAGCCTTGGCCACATCGGGCGGCGCCGCCGAAAGCGCGCGCGCGATTTTAGTTTGCGTAAGCTCGTCGGAAGATACAGCCGATAATTGTGCTGTGTGCGCTTGCGCAGCTGCTCGCAAACCAACGCCGGCAATGACCAGCGCGGCCAACGTCGCCAGGACGCCCGACCTTCCTTTCATATGGAACATAAGGACCTCCTCATGCTTTCCAGTGATCCGCCTATCAAGTAGTTCGATGCAGATGCGACCGTTCGGTCGCATATTTATTGCACAGCCGGGTGTGGAAAGTATAGGGAGGGCCTACCTTGTCTGTAGTATTTTTGTAGTATTGCTGTTCCATGGTTTCCGCTCTACCGTGTCCCCGAAAGTGAGACCCATGCCTCTCCCAACTGAACCAATCGGTAGTATCCCGCGCCCTGCAGACTTGCTCCAGGCAATGCACGAGCATTCGATCGGGAAGATTTCCCGGGAACAACTACGCGACGCCGAGGACGCAGCGCTGCGCGATGCCGTCGCAGGCTTTGAAGAAACAGGCTCACCAATCATCACGGACGGTGAGCAGACCAAACCTAGCTTCGCTACCTACCCCCTCAGCGGACTCAACAATCTAGCCGCTGACGGCGTCGTCATTCCATTCGCGGATGGACACACACGGCAGCTGCCGAAATTGACCGCCGGTCCATTTCGATACGGCGTTCATGCGGTGACTTACCTCAAGGCCGCCCAGCGGTATGCCCACCGGCCTGTAAAACAGGCCGTGATTTCTGCATCGGCGCTAAGTTTGCTTTATCCGCAGAACGGTCTCTCCAACTATCCGCGCGATACTTTCCTTAGCGATCTTGTTGGCGAAGCAGCACAGGACATACAAGAGTGCCTTGATGCGGGTGCTCCTTGCGTACAGATTGACTTCACCGAGGGCAGATTGGCCCTCAAGCTCGATGCTTCCGCTGGCATCCTGAAAGCCTTCGTTGAGTTGAATAACCGTGTGCTCGACCGCTGCACTCTCGAGCAGCGCCAAAGGATTGGCGTTCATACCTGTCCGGGTGGCGATCGTGACTCAACTCACAGCGCGGATGTGGATTACGTGAAGCTCCTCCCGTTTCTGTTTCAACTGAATGTCGGACGATTCTACATTCAGCTGGCGAGCGAAGCCGATCGCCGCCGCGTCCTGAAAACCGCACAAAGCCTTCTTAAATCTGGGCAGATTCTTTTCGTCGGCGTGATCGATCCAATCAATCCAAAAATAGAGCCGCCCGAAGAGGTGCGCGATCGCGTGCTCGAAGCCGCTGAATTCATCCCGGTCGTAGCGCTTGGCACCACCGACGACTGTGGCTTTTCCCCGTTTGCCGATGACACGTCCACTTCGCGCGAGATCGCATTCGCCAAAGTGCGCAGCCGCATCGAAGGAACTCGCTTGGCCTCGGAAGCTCTCGGAATCTAGCCTTTCTTACAAAGGACCCGCTTTCTTCCGTTCCGCCATCCACCTCGTCTCGGGTAAGCCGGGTGCTCCATCCTTTCCGCACTTCGGGAGCGGTGGGGGCTTTGTACAAATACATGACACTCGCCGCCCGGCCCATCCCCGCAACCACTAGCCCAACCGAACATCTTATGGTTTGATTGACGCGCCAGTCCGCCACATCTCAAAGGAGCTCGCGATGAAAATCGCCGCCGCCATTTCGCGCTACATTCTCGGCATCCTCTTCACCGTCTTCGGACTCAACGGCTTCCTCCATTTCATCCCTTCGGGGACCATGCCTCCGCTGGCCATGCAGTACGTCACCGTGCTGGCCACCTCCCACTACACGGTCGCCATTTTTGCGGTCCAGGTTGCTTGCGGAATCCTTTTCCTGGTCAATCGCTACATTCCCCTGGCGCTCACCCTCATCGGTCCCGTAATCGCCAACATCCTCATCTTCCACGTCCTGATGCTCCCCGCTGGCATAGGCCCAGGTCTAATCGTCACCATCTGTTGGTTCATCCTGTTCTTGCAACACCGCCAAGCCTTCTCCGGCATCTTCCAAGCTCGATCATAGCGGCGGCCGCCGAATCACTTCCGAGGTGCGCGTGACACGCCCAGATCCCAATAACGCGCGCCGAACCGGCGCTAACTTTCGCTCGCCGCTATCGTCATACGACCAAATGCTCTCGCAAAAAATGGCGCACGCAAGGATTGGCGAGGCTCAGCGATGAATCAAGGCAAAATCACACGGAGGGAATTGCTGCAAGCATCTGCGGCCGTAAGCTGCCTCGCAGCGGTGCCATTCGCGCAGTCCGCCTCCAACGAGCTCGTCACTCCCGCCGCAGAATATTTCAAGCATTTTGCCGCGCTTTCGAAACTATCCATCGCCGTGGCCAATGCCATGCCCGCAAGCGAGTACGGCTTCCGGCCGCATCCCGAATCCATGAATTTCGGCGAGCTGATGGCGCATATCGCCGCCACCAACTACCAGTTCTGCGCCGGGCTGAAAGACGCCGAACCGCCGGCGATGCCCTCGCCCACAGCGAAAGAGGGTTATGTCAAATTTCTTAGCGATTCCTTCGAATATTGCGCGGCGGTCATTTCCAGCGCCACCGAACAGCAATTGCGAACGCCGCACAATTCCCCTGACGGGCGCATGCCGGGACGCGACGTGTTGCTGGCCATGTACGTCCACGTCGCCCATCATCGTGGCCAAGCGGAAATCTATCTTCGCGACAGGGGCATTCGCCCACCGTCTTACATAGTCTAATCGATCATCCCGAACACGAGAGGCGGGTGGCCGACCCTTGCAGCACGGGCAAGCGACGGCCATTAGGTTTTTAGGAGTGCCGCATCCCTTTGCGTTGTCGGCAAGGGGTGCGCGGCTCCGAACTTCCTGACGGCAAGTCCAGGTTTCGTCGTCCCTAACGACGATGGACGCCAGTCTTCTGCCCTACGATTTTTTCTCCCTTGAAATTTACCGAAGCCGGCGCAACTGACACCTATGAGAATCATCGCGCCGGATCTACTTTTCTGCTTCATCTTGGCGGTTACGGCCTGGATCATGAGCAAGATTGAAGGCCGCAGGCTGGCCCAATATGGCCTTCCCAGGAGCGAAGCGCTGAGGAAAAACTTTAGGGTAGGACTATTGATAGTCCTGCTCGCTACCAGCAGTACGGTGCTTGTAATTTTCGCCTTGCATGGCGTGCGGTTCACAAGTGCGGCGATCCATGGCACCGCGTCGTAATTTATAGAAAACACACCCGCCGCTCGCCTCAATCGCCAACTTTCAAGCATTTCTTTGTCGCCACGCTGCATATACTCATAGGGCAAAGCAGCGGTAGAAAAGGCGTCTGCGTGCTTGCGGGAGTCGTATCGTACATTTCAGGCAATTCGGGGCATTTTCGGGCGTGCAGAGCTACATGTACTTGTACTCCACCTGATGCGCGGCCCGTCTTCGGTTGGCAATTTTTATCGACGCCCTCTTAGAGATTGGGCCAAGTTGTGGGGCTCGGGGTGCGAGGTCCGGCTCGCGAAATCCGGAAGAATGCGGGGGTACGTCTCGGGAGTGGGGCAACCGGCGCTGCGGCGGCCAGAGGATCCAACACTGCCAAGCCAGCAGACAAGGGCTGCTGAAGTGACCGGAGATGGGAAGACTGCTTCCGCGCTATGGGTAGCGAGGTAGCGATAATGAAGAAAATCTATCGTTTTGCGGCAGTGGTGTGGATTTCCGCGCTGGCGATTCCCTTCTGTGCCCAACGCGCGGCCGCACAAGCCGATTACACGGTTGTCAACGTGCAAGACGGCGGAGCGATCGCCGGGGTCGTGAAATGGTCCGGGCCGGTGCCGAAGGTTCCCAAGCTGCCCATCACAAAAAATCAAGACGTTTGCGACCCGGACTCGCAGAAAACGCGCGACCTGGAACGATTGGTGATTGGGTCGGACGGCAACGGCGTCGAGAATACCGTGGTGTATCTCCGCGGCATCACCAAGGGCAAAGCGATGGACTTGCCCGAGGTGCGCCAGCAACTGAACCAGAAAACTTGCCGCTACATGCCGCACATCATGCTGGTGCCGCAAGGCTCGCCGCTGAAAATCGAAAACAGCGACCCCGTGCTGCATACGGTGCAGATGTTTGGCGTGGCCACCAACAACATTCCCTTCCCCTTCCAGAATCAGTTCATTCCCGTGGCGATGCAGCGCAACGGCGTGGTGGAACTGAAATGCAACGCCGGTCACGTGTGGATGAACGCGAACGCTCTGGTGGTGAAGCATCCTTACTACGCGGTGACCGACGAGCACGGCGCTTACAAACTTTCGGACGTTCCTCCGGGCGAATACGAAATCGTGGCGTGGCATGAGGGTTGGCAGATTCTGTCCGAGGCGAAAGTGCTGGACGTGGGCGCGCAAGTGGAAGTGAAACGGCCGATATACAGCGCTCCTGTAACGTGGTCGAAGAAAGTGACGGTGAAGCCGGGCGAGCCCACCGTAGTGGATTTCACAATTTCGGAAAAGCACGAATAAGCCTTTCCGGCGCTGCGCCGTAGCTGAAGCTACGGCCTACAAAGATCCTCGAGTCATCGCGATGGCACCTTAGCTGCGCGAATCGCTTTACGGCGCACCTTCAAAGTGCCGGCGACCCACAGTCACATCTCGTTTCGCACTCTTGAAATTATTTTTGTGCTATAGCGTATAAATCTGGTGAGAGGACCGCTCCATGCTGCCCGTGCCGTTTGCAGGACACCTTGGCTACGACGCGATCTTCATCGTTACGTATGCTGCTTGGCTGCTCTTCGAAATCATTACCGGAAAGGCTCGTAAATCCAGCGATCCGAAGAAGGCGCGTGACCGCGGTTCGTTCCGGTTTCTCATCATAATGATATGGGCAGGAATCGCACTGGCGTTTACCGCCTGTTTTGGCCTGCAGCAGGCGGCAATCCCGTGGATGCGCACGGAACTTTTCCTTGCGGGGATCGCGCTGATGTGGGCGGGCATCGCGTTTCGCTATTACGCCATGCGCGTGCTGGGGCGCTATTTTACTTTTCAAGTGGACGTGCACTCGGGACAAACCGTAATCGAAGCGGGGCCGTATCGCTACATCCGGCATCCTTCGTATACCGGCGCGCTGATTACAGTGCTGGGCCTCGGCCTGGCGCTGGGAAATTGGGCGGGGATTCTCGCAATGCTCGTGTGCATCGGCATTGGATACGCCTACCGCATCCACGTAGAGGAAGCCGCGCTGATCGCAGCGTTGGGCGAGCCCTACAAGGATTATATGAGACGCACGCAGCGGCTCGTGCCGTTCGTTCTCTAATCGGCGAAAGGATGCTTGCGCCTCTCTTCCTCGGGTTCCAGAGGCGGCGTGAACGTGGACAGGTTTCCGGGTCCCTTAATCACGGACATCGTGCCGACCTTCGGCAATTTCTTCACGCTGAGCTTCAACTTGCCGGCCTTGCCTAGCTTCTTTGGACGCATCTCCGATTCTCTCTCCGTCGCGATTGAACACGATTGAAAACGTTACACCATTCAACACCAGTACCCCGGGGTTAGGCAAGCCTCGCCTCTTGTAACGGCGTTCTTAGACGCCATTGATACATGCCGCATCCTGATGGCGCACCAATGCGCCATTACGAGGACTCAGAAATCCGCGACGCGCGGCAAGCGTGATTTAGGTTGCGGTGCTCGTCAAGCGCGGGATTAGCAGGTGGAAGAATTGGTCGGGGTTTACGCCTACTGCTACTTTTGCGTTGGGCTTGAATGGCTCTTCGGGCGCGGACGGGCCTGGCATGCTGGTGTCCATGGGCGGGGATTTGCGGACGGGCGCGTGACCGTCGTAGCCGAGGGTTTGGCCGGCGGTCCATTCGCCGGTGGTTTCGACCTCGACGTAATAGTCTTTCAGGGTGATCACGTCAGATTCGATGAGCGACGCGACTGTCAACGCGTCGTGCAACGCAATCACGGTGACTTCTCCGCCGTGCTTCATGCGTTCCCATGTAGCGCGCATGATTTTCCCCGCCGCTTGGCTGACGGGATTTTTCGCAGCTTCGAGCTGCTGGATTTGTGCCTCGCTGAGCAGGCATTTGCGCGTGACGTCGAGTCCGACCACGGTGAGCGGGATGTGGGCGTCGAACACGATGCGCGCCGCTTCGGGGTCCACGTACAAATTGAATTCCGCCGCGGGCGTGATGTTGCCGCCGGAGAGCGAGCCGCCCATGATGGCGATCTGCGGAATCATGGCAGCGAGTTCGGGATCGTCACGCAGCGCGAGCGCGACGTTGGTTAGCGGACCGACGGCGACGATCATGATCTCGCCGGGATTTTCGCGCACGATGCGGCGAATGATTTCTGGCGCGGCTTCGCGCACCGGCTTTATTTTGGGGTCGGGGAATTCCACGCCTCCGAGACCGTTTGCGCCGTGAACGTGGCCGGACGTCACCAGGCGACGCACGAGCGGATGGCTTGCGCCCGCGGCGACGGGCACGTCCGTGCGATCCGCGATTTCGACGAGGCGCAAAGCGTTGGGCAGAGTGAAATCCAGCGGCACGTTGCCGCAGACCGGCGTGATGGCTTCGACTTTCAGCTCGGGTGACCGCAGAGCGAGAAAGATCGCCATGGCGTCGTCAATGCCGGGGTCGGTATCGATGATGATGCGGCGTGGCTTGGCCGGCGCGGTTGCGCGCACGGAATCTTTCGAGGTGGCGGCGTTCGACGTCACCTTGACGGATGAAGACTTCGCGCGGGTGTGTGGGTCTTCGTCCCCCGCCAATTCCCGCGCCGAAGCGGGCAATTGGGCCGCCAATCCGCTGATGGCACCTGCAATCGCGAGACCGGTTGAATTAGCCAAAAATTTGCGACGGGACCATGGAGACAGTTTCAGTGCGCTGGGTTCAACCTCTTTGCAGTTTCCTTCTGCTTGCGATTTCCCATCCCCACGCGATTCGCGATTCATGAGGCTCCTTCCCCGATTAACGGAAAATGGTGCGCCGGGATTCTATCGCGTCACAGAAATTGATGCATAGAACAAAGTGACCCGCCACAAAGGAGCCGCCGCCGATTTGGCCTTGTGGTGAACATTTTTTCGCGCGGTTGCGTATTTCTTCTAGGCCGGAGGCAAGACCGATGACGCGTACTTGTGTGCTTTTCGCGATTAGCGTTGGATTGCTTGTGCTGGCGGCGACGGCGCAAAACGTCACGGTGAAACGGCTGGATGGCAGCACGATCACGCCTGCCGAGATTGATGCCACGGTTACGCGGGTGATGCACGCGGCGGAGGTTCCCGGCGCGGCGATCGTGCTTTTCAATGATGAGAAGGTGGCGTACCTGAAAACCTATGGCGTGCGCGACAAGGACCAGAACCTGCCGCTCACGGCGAATTCGGTGATGACGGCGGCGTCGCTGAGCAAGGTCGCGTTTGCGTACATGGTGATGCAGTTGGTTGACGAAGGATCGCTCGAGCTTGACAAGCCCGTGTACGAATACCTGCCTAAGCCCTTGCCGGAATATCCCAATTACGTTGATCTGGCGCGCGACCAGCGCTACAAGAAAATCACGGCTCGGATGTTGCTGGACCACTCCAGCGGGTTTCCGAATTGGCGATGGATTAACGACGACCGGAAGCTGAACATCAATTTTGAGCCGGGCGCGCGATTCGCTTATTCCGGCGAAGGAATCGATCTGTTGCAGCTGGTGGTGGAGACGATCACGAACACTCCGCTGGAAGAGTTGATGCAGAAGCGCGTCTTTCAGCCACTGGGCATGACGCGTACAAGTATGATGTGGCAAAGCCGCTTCGATTCAGACTACGCCAACGGATGCGACGAGTATGGCCGCTCGCTTGGACCGGAAAAGCGCAAAACCGCTGACGCGGCCGGCTCGATGCTGACGACTCCCGCGGACTTCGCGCGGTTTATGGAAGCTGTCCCGCAGGAAAAGGCGCCCGCGGGAAAGGGATTGCTGTCGCACAAGACGCGCGAGCTGATGCTCAGTTCGCAAGTTCAGATTTATTCGAAGCATGAGTTCCCTACCCTCGTGAGCGAAACGACGGATGAAAACAAAATCATTCGCCTGAGCTACGGACTCGCGTGGGGGCTTTACTGGACTCCTTACGGGAAGGCGTTTTTTAAGGAAGGACACGCTGAAGGGTGGCGGAACTATACGGTCTGCTTCGATGAGAAGAAGGTGGGAATTTTGATCATGACTAACAGTTCGAACGGCGAGGGCATTTACAAAGAGCTGGTCGAGACTCTGCTCAAGAATCCCTACACGCCTATCGAGTGGGAGGGGTTTACTCCTTACGATAAGCTGCCGCCGCGTCCGCCGCTTAAGCAGCATAAGGTGATCGTGGTTGATGCTAAGGTGCTCGAAGGGTACGTCGGGAGCTACGGCTTGCCGCCGAATGTCGTTCTGAAGATTACGCGAAGCGGCGATCACCTGGCGATGCAGGAAAATGACGAGCCGGTGCAGCAGCTTCTGGCCGAAGGCCCGCGCGCGTTCTTTTCGGAGATGGCAGATGACGTGTACACCTTCGAGGTAGACGCCCAAGGCCGGGCTACCGTAATGACTGTGCGCACCGACGGCCGGGATATTCCGATCAAACGTCTCCCCTAAGGCCTGTCGCAGATGGTGGGTCATCAGTTTCCGGTTCCCCGCTGAGTGGTCGGACCGGACTTCGCCGGATTCACTCAACCCAGTGAAAGCCGCTACTGACGAGCCCGAACTTGAGTGTGGGTGTAATGTTCGATTTGCGCAGTTAATAAACGAAGTACTATTGCTCTGGACCGTCGCTCCACCCTATCTTCGAATTACGTCCATTGACCAATTCCTGACGTTTCGCGAGGAGATCCCTATGGTTGAACGCCGCCGTTGCAAGCGCTTTCCGTTTACGATTCCCGTCAAGGTTTACGGGCGGAGTCCTCGGAACCATCCCTTCCGAGCTGTAACAGCTACAATGGCAGTCAGCTTATACGGTGGGCTGCTCGATATGAAACCGCGCGTAAAACTCGGCCAAAAGATCCTGGTCGTCAATACATTCACTCAGGAAGAGCGCGAATGCCGTGTAGTGTACGTCGATTCGAAACAGCGCGGCCGAAGGAAGGTCGCAGTCGAATTCACAAATAGGGACGGAGATTTCTGGCACGTCTATAACGGTTCAGTGCGACTCGAACCAGCTGCCACACGATCCAATCCACTATTGGAGAGATCGGATTCGACATCCGACCGGGCGTAGTTTTCAAATTTCGACTGCTGGGACCGTAATATAAGCTGAACCGTGAGTCAGGTCATCGACTGTCCCCTCAATTCTGATTGATGTCCTAAATCCGAAACTGCCCCACCACCCTGTCGCAGGATCAATTGACGCAGTTCCAGCCGACGAGTAGACTTCGTGTACGTTGACTGACGTGTAATCGGAACACGCGGGTTCCGCATTAGGGCGGCGCGGTGGAGAGCCGGATGAATATCCTTGCGGCCAGGCGCTTGCCGGTAGGAATCGTGGCGCGGTTGATCGTGCTGCTGGGCTGCGGGATTGCAGTGTGCGGCGTGCTGACCTGTTCGGCGCAAACTTCCAGCACGCAGACTCCTGCCGCAGCGGCGCCCGCAGCGCCAGCATCGACAACGCAATCTCCCGCGGCTTCGCCTTCCACGGCGCAATCGTCCGCTACTCCGACCTCACCGACGCTGGCGTCTTCACCATCATCCAGCCCCGCACAATCTTCATCCGCCGCGGCGACTTCTCCGTCCAGCTCCACGCCCGCAGCCACCTCTGCTGCGTCGGAGCCGGAAATGAACACGCGCACTTCGCAGGTTCCTCTGCAATCGCACGTGAACCTGGTACCGATTCGCGTGGTGGTACATGATGCGAGCGGCCACGCCGTGGAGAACCTGCATAAGGAAGATTTCCAGGTGAAGCAGGACGGCAAAGAGCAATTCATCACGCATTTTTCGGTGGAGACGCCCGCGTCGGCGGCGAGCCAAGTGGCGCGCGGCGAGGCGATACCGCTGCCGCCCGACGCAAGTTCGTATGCGATATCGGATTCTTCGGGAGATGCGGCTGCCAATACGGCTGGCGGCACGGACGCAGGAAAACTGGCGTTGCCCACGCGCTTCGTCGCGCTGCTGTTCGACGATTCGCACCTGGACGTGGGCGATCTGAGCCGCACGAAAATTGCGGCGCTGAAATTCATTGACACGTCCGTGAAACCGAGCGAGCGTCTGGCAATTTTCAATATATCCGGACGTTTCCAGGTAGATTTCACCGACGATCACGCGAAAATCCGCGAAGCGATCAATAGCATGATCCCGACTCCTGTCGGCGCATACGATCCCGCCACCCAGCACGACTGCCTGCAGATCACCTATTACCAGGCCGATTTGATCCAAAACAAGAACGATCAGCAGGCGATTGCTGCTGCCAACCAGGATGCCCTGGCGTGCTCCGCTGGCGCGGCGACACCCCAACAACAGGCTCAACAGGCCGCGATGTTGATGACATCCACGGTGCAAGAGGTTCTGCAGGCGGGCGACATCAATACGCAATACGCGGTGCGACGGCTGGCAGAAGTGGTGCGCCGTGTTTCCGCGCTGCCCGGGCAACGCAGCATCGTGCTGGTTTCTCCCGGCTTCCTGACTTCGACGTACGAATACGATGTGTCGCAGGTGATCGACAAAGCCAACCACTCGAATGTCTTCATCAACACGCTGGACGCGCGCGGGCTCTACACGGTTGATCCGATCGGGGACATTCGAGAGGATCCACCGGTACGCGCCAACTTGGCGACGACGGGATTGTCGTTGCAATATCGCGTCACGGAACAGCAGATGCAATCCGAAGTGCTTTCCGATCTCGCGTACAGCACTGGCGGCTTCTATTTTCGCAATAATAACGATCTGGACGCGGGATTTCGCGTGACCGCCGCGGAGCCGGAAGTCTCTTATCTGCTTGCGATCGTCCCGGAAGGCTTGAAGAACGACGGGAAATTTCATTCGTTGAACGTGAAGCTGCTGACCAAGGAAAAATACACGGTGCAGGCGCGCCGGGGATTTTTCGCGCCCAAGCGCGGGCAGACGCCGGAAGAACTCGCCAAGCAGGACATCGAGGACGCCCTCTTTTCGCAGGAAGAGCAGGAAGGATTGCCAGTGCAGCTTCATTTGCAGTATTACAAAGTGGATGAAATGAACGCGAAGCTTTCGGTGCTGGCGCACGTGGACTTGACCAAAGTGCACTTCGAGAAATCCGACGGGCGCAACTGGGACGACTTGACCGTGGTGGCGGGTCTTTTCGATCGCAATGGAAATTTCATTAGCGGCGAGCAGAAGACGCTGGAGATGCGTCTGAAAGACACGACGCTGGAAAAACTGGGCCAGACGGGTGTGACGCTTAAAACAAATTTCGACGTGAAGCCTGGCGGGTATATGGTGCGGTTAGTGGTGCGGGATTCGAAAGCTGCGCAGTTGTCCGCGCGCAATGGAGTTGTTGAGATTCCATGAGCCGGCCAGCGTGCCGGGATCTGCCGATACACGAGATCGTTAGTTCCTCGCAGGAAGGTGACACATGAACATGCGCCGCACCTCTACGATCGTTCCGATTTTGCTATTCGCGCCAATCGCTCTCGGTTTTGGGTGGTACGCGCTGCAATCGCCGGGGATTGTGCGCGCGCAGCAGTCGTCTTCGCCGGCTCCGGCTGCTCAGGCGCCGCCTTCACCGCAACAAGCTGCAGCGCCGGGACCTGCTGCGTCTGCACCGCAGCAGGAAGCGTCTCCCACAACTGCACAGCAGCAGACGCCTCCCGGCCCAGCCATCAAGGCTGTGACGCGCGAAGTGCGCGTGGACGTGGTGGTGACGGATAAAAAAGGCAATTACATACAGGATTTGACCACGAAAGATTTTCGGCTGTATGAGGATAACAAGGAACAGCCGATCAATACGTTTTCCTTCGGCGCCGATCCCAAGGGGCCGATCGAGGCGCAGCGCCACTACATCGTGCTGTTCTTCGATAATTCGACGATGGATTTGAGTGATCAGCCGCGGGCACGCGCGGCCGCAGGAAAATTCATCGACGCATACGCCGGGGCGGACCGGGTGATGTCCGTCATGAATTTTGGCGGCTCGCTACAAATCGTGCAGAATTTCACAACCGATACCGCGCGCCTGAAGCAAGCGGTTGGTGGCATTTCGACTTCGAATGTTGCGACGAACACCAGTGCTGCCAACGGCGGCGGATCCATGGCCATGACTCCCGGCAGCGCCGTCAGCGCCGACCCATCGACGGCAGGACTGCAAAGCACTTTCCCGAGCCTGGGCAACGCGGAAGGCGACTTTGGAGCGTACTCACTACTGCTCTCGCTGCGGCAGCTGGCGAAAAACCTCGCGACAATTCCAGGACGAAAGAGTTTGATTTTGTTTACTGCGGGCTTCGAGCTGAGCCCGGAGCGCTATTCGGAGTTGACCGCGACCATTGACGCATGCAACAAGGCAAATGTGGCGGTCTATCCGATGGACGTGCGCGGCTTGGTGACGCCGATGTCACAAATTCGTGGCGACGCGACGCCGGATACTTGGGCGCTGCAGCAAAATCGCGCGGCGGACTGGAGCACCAGGCAGTCGAGCGCCAGATCGAACCACGCGATTGGTGACGCACAAGAAACACAACCTTCGCAGGCGAGTTTTCAGCTCGCTGCGTATCATCCCGGTGCTTCGCTGGCGCTTGCGTCGCCTCAGCACGGCGGCGGAGGCGGTGGTGGTGGCGGCGGACACGGTGGTGGTGGCGGAGGCGGCACAGGTGGAGGCACCGGCGGCGGTGGTGGAACGGGCGGCGGTGGCGGGCATGGCGGCGGGGGTAGCGGTGGTGGAACGGGCGGCGGCACCGGCGGTGGGAAGGGCGGCGGCACCGGCGGTGGTTCGCGCGGCGGCTCGCCGGGTGGAGGATATTATGGCAATGCGAATTACAATCAGCCGCGGCAGATCGTTCCGCAATTCCCGTCGAGTTCCACGACCAACCAGCAGGTGATGTACGCTTTGGCCAGCGGCACCGGCGGGTTTCCGATTTTGAATACGAACGACCTGCTGCCGGGCCTGGAAAAAATTGCGCGCGAGCAGAGCGAATATTATTTGCTCGGCTATTCACCCGCAGATTCTCCGGCCGGAAGCTGCCACACGCTGAAAGTGAAGGTGGAACGCGGCGGCACCAACGTCCGCGCGCGCAGCGGATTCTGCAACGTGCAGCCCACAGATCCTCTGGCGGGAAAACCAATCGAAAAGGAACTCGAAACCCGCGCGTCGGCGCCGATAGCTGCTGGTGCGGCGGCCCCCGGTGGCGCGGCGAGTTCGGCGGCAGTCAATGCCGGCTCGCTTGAAGCGCCGTTCTTTTACACTTCGCCGAACGAGGCGCGCGTGCACTTGGCGATGGATGTTCCTAGTTCGTCCGTCGAGTTCGACAAGGTGAAAGGCAAATATCACGCCGATCTGAATGTGTTGGGTATCGCCTATCGCGCGGACGGCACAGTAGCGTCGCGATTCAGCGATGAGCTTACGTTCGACATGGAAAAGGATGAGTGGGAGAAATTCACGAAGTCGCCGATGCATTACGAGAATCAGTTCTCGGTCGCGCCGGGGCAGTATCGTTTGAGTGTGGTACTCAGCGGCGGCAGCCAGAAATTTGCGAGTTATCAGACGCCGCTCGAGATTGACTCCTACGATGGAAAGAAATTCAGCCTGAGCGGAGTGGCGCTGAGCAATCAGTTTCAGCCGGTGTCGGACTTGGGGGGCGCTCTGGACGCTGATTTGCTGGCGGATCGCGCGCCGATGGTGGTTCGCGACCTGCAGTTGACGCCTTCCGGAAGCAATCATTTCAAGAAAAGCGACAAAGCCGCTCTGTACGCGCAGGTTTATGTGCCGCGCTTGGCCGAACCGAATCCGCCGACAGTGAAATGTACGTACGTCGTGATGGATCCGAAATCCGGGAAAGCCCTGGTCGGAGCGACAGGCATGGACCTGGCTAGTTACATCCAAAAAGGCAGTCCGGTAATTCCGGTGGCGTTCAAGCTTCCGTTGGATAAACTCGATCCGGGCGAATATTTGCTGGAAGTGCAGGCCAGCGAAGGCCCGGGCGATTTGACGCAGGTGCGCACGGTGAAATTCGTGGTTCAATAGACGCCAGGCGGATTGCGCGCCTCTAACTCATGACGCTGCCCGAAAAAAACCATTTGAATATTGCCCTGATTGGCTACGGGATGGCGGCGAAGGTGTTTCACACGCCGCTGATCTCTAGCGTCGACGGACTGCGCCTCTCGCACATTGTCTCCAGCAAGCCTGACGTGGTGAAACAAGACTGGCCGAGCACGACTGTGCTGGCTACACCCGCCGATGCTTTCAGCAATCCTGAAATTGATTTGATTGTGGTGGCTACGCCGAACGATTCGCATTTCGATCTCGCAAAACGGGCGCTTGCCGCGGGAAAACATCTGGTCGTGGACAAGCCTTTCACCACTACCGTTGCGGAAGCAACCGAACTGGCCGCGCTTGCAAAAAAATCTGGCCGCGTGCTTGCCGTATTTCAAAATCGCCGTTGGGATGGAGACTTTGTCACTTTGCGCGCGCTGATTTCGGAGGGCCGGTTGGGTGACGTGGTGCATTTCGAATCGCACTATGACCGCTACCGGCCTTTGGTGAGAAAGCGCTGGCGCGAACAGCCAGGCCCCGCGAGCGGCATTTGGTACGACCTTGGGCCGCACCTGATTGACCAGGCTGTGCAGCTGTTCGGAACGCCGGAAGGAATTCGCGCGGACCTGGAAATGCAACGCGAGGGCGCACAGACTGTGGATTATTTTCACGTTTTGCTGCGTTACGGCCGCGGCCGCGTGATTCTTCATGCCAGCTCGCTGGTGCGGGGAGACTTGCCGCGTTTCATCGTGCACGGCAGAGCCGCGAGCTACGTGAAGTACGGAATGGACACGCAAGAAGAAGCGCTGAAGCGCGGCGAGCGCCCTGGCGGCGCAAATTGGGGAATTGACCGGCGCGACGGCACGCTCATTCAGCGCGGCAATGACTCCGATGCAGAGACAAGTGCGACGGTGCCGACTGTGCCTGGCAATTATCGCGGCTATTACGAAGCGGTGCGCGACGCGATATTGCGCGGCGCTCCGAATCCCGCGCCTGCGGACTATGGAGTGCTGGTTATGCGTTTGTTGGAAGCTGGAGCGGAAAGCTCCGCGAGCCGCCGCGAGGTTCCTTTCGGTGGTGCTGCGGCAACTTCCGCGACGTAAGCGGCGGGCGACGCGCAGTGCGGACACGCCGGTGCGAGGCACGGAGTTTCGTAGCGGCGCACCTTAGTGCAGTGCGCCATCATCGATCGTGTTCTATCAGCGATGGCGGTCCCGCAAATTCATCCGGGACGCAAACGACGCGTCTAAAGACCGCCGCTACGGACCCCTTGTTGTTAGGCGTGCGCGGCCTTGGTCTTACGGCGGCCGCTCGGTTCGTCTTCGGATGCTCCTTCGTTTTGACTTGCTTCCACATTGATTTCGCTGGCCAGTTGCGTGAGCTTCTTATCGGTCTCTTTTTCTTCCTCGAGCGTCTGGCTCAAGAGATCGACGGCATTCCGATCACCGAGAAGTTCGGCGAAGGCGCGGACGGTGCCGTACGCAGCGATTTCGTAGTGTTCCACTCGCTGCGCGGCGCCGATCAGGCCCGCATCCTTCACTTCCCCCTCGAATTCGTT
>DATEVZ010000089.1:0-2522 GCA_035258265.1 Candidatus Acidiferrales bacterium | reverse complement strand
CGAAAAATTCTGATTGCCAATCGCGGCGAAATCGCCCTGCGCATCCTTTCCGCCTGCCGGGAACTGGGCGTCAAGACCGTCGCAGTCTACTCCGAAGCCGACCGCAATTCCTTGCACGTCCGCTTCGCCGATGAAGCCATCTGCATCGGGCCGCCGCGCAGCAGCGAAAGCTACCTCAACATCCCGCAAGTTATCAGCGCCGCCGAAATTGCCAATGTAGACGCGATTCACCCTGGCTATGGTTTTCTTTCCGAGAACGCCAACTTCGCCGAAGTGTGCGAAGCCTCTCACATCACCTTCATCGGCCCGACGCCCGACGCCATTCGCTTGATGGGCGAAAAAGACAAAGCCCGCGAAGCCATGAAGGAAGCAGGTCTTCCGATTATTCCCGGCAGCCCGGGCGTGGTGCCTGACGAAGAAAGCGCCAAGAAAATCGCCGCCGAAATCGGTTATCCCGTCATGATCAAAGCAGCCGAAGGCGGCGGAGGCCGCGGTATGCGCATCGTGCGCCATAGCCGCGAGCTCCTCCCCATGTTTCAAACGGCGCGCACCGAAGCTGAGCAAGCCTTCGGCAGTCCCAATGTGTACATGGAAAAGCTCATCGAGCATCCTCGCCACATCGAATTTCAGGTTCTCGGCGATAAACACGGCAACGTGATTCATCTTGGCGAGCGCGAATGTTCGCTGCAGCGCCGCCATCAAAAAGTCCTAGAGGAATCTCCCTCTCTGGCCGTGGATCCGGCCACGCGGAAACGCATCGGCAAGCAAGTAGTTGAAGCGCTCAAGAAACTCGGCTACTCCAGCGCCGGCACCGTCGAGTTCTTGCGCGAAGAATCAGGCCACCTCTATTTCATCGAAATGAACGCGCGCATTCAGGTCGAGCATCCCGTCACCGAAATGGTCACCGGCGTGGACCTGGTGAAATCCCAAATCCGCGTTGCCGCAGGCGAAAAACTCACGGATATTCTCGCGCCCGTGGAATTCCGCGGCCACGCCATCGAGTGCCGCATTAATGCGGAAGACCCCGAAACGTTCACTCCCTCCGCGGGCCGCATCACCGCATTCCGCGTCCCCGGCGGTCCGGGGATTCGCGTGGACACGGCTTGTTACGCCGACGCCGTGATTCCGCCCTATTACGACTCGCTGATCGCAAAAATCATCGCGCATGGAGACGACCGCGCCGAAGCCATCGCCCGCATGAACCGAGCTCTCGACGGTTTTGTCGTTGAAGGCATCAAGACCACCATTGCGCTGCACAAAAAAATTCTGGCCGATCCGGACTTCATCGCCGGCAAATTCGACACGCACTTTCTCGATCGTCCGGCTGCCGTCGCAGCCAATAAATAAGAGCGCGGAGGCACGGTTGTTCCCGGCCCTGTACGCGATACTCGACGCAACTCCCGACCTCTCATCCGAGTCCACGCTTTCCTTCGCCGAAAAACTTGTGTCTGCGGGCGTTGAACTGATCCAATTGCGTGCAAAGAACCTCTCCCCACGCCAGTTTCACGAGTTGTCTCGCGATTTAACTCTCCGTCTTGCCTCCCACCCGGTCCGCGTCATCGTGAACGACCGTCCCGACATCGCTGCGATGGTTGGCGCCCATGGTGTGCATGTGGGGCAGGAAGACCTCCCTGTCGCGGACGCGCGCAAAATCTGCCCGCCTCCCCAATGGGTGGGGGTTTCGACACACAACCTCGAGCAATTGCGCGCTGCGGACCTCACTTCGGCGGATTATATTGCTGTGGGGCCTGTCTTCCCGACCGCAACAAAAGAGAACCCGGACCCCGTCGTGGGCATCGAGTTTCTGCGCGCAGCCCGAAAAATAACGCGGAAACCCCTTGTGGCCATCGGCGGCATCACAGTACAGTCCGCCGGGGAAGTTTTTCGCGCCGGTGCCGATTCGGTAGCGGCAATTAGCGATTTGTTTTTAGCTCGCGATCCGGCCCAACGCGCGGGCGACTACCTGGCGATCGCAAAGCAGGCCATGGCCGTACGCAGCAACGCGAAGTAGCCCATCGCGATCGGCAAAGCGTCGACAATACTGGCGAGGCGCTAAAGCGCAGCAAGCTGTATGCCTGCCGCCGCCTTCGTAAGGCGAGGCTGGCCTCGCCGCTGTCAGATTCAAGCACCACACATATTCGTGTCTGATGTTTTCATGGCCGTAACAGAGAGCAACTTCTTGGCAGAACAGGCGCAAACAATTAGCGGCGTAGCCGCCGTAACCAAGCAACCGGAGCTCGTCAAAGGGCTCGGCCTGTTCGATTCCACCATGATTGTTTGCGGTTCGATGATCGGTTCCGGAATCTTCATCGTCTCCGCCGACATCGCGCAGCAGGTGCGAAGTCCGGCTCTGCTGCTCACCGTTTGGGTCATCGCAGGAGTCATGACTGTCATCGGCGCCCTTAGCTACGGCGAACTCGCCGCAGCCATGCCCCACGCCGGCGGCCAGTACGTCTATCTGCGCGAGTCGCTAGGCCCGCTCTGGGGATTCCTCTACGGCTGGACGATGCTGCTGGTAATTC
>DATEVZ010000088.1:0-4678 GCA_035258265.1 Candidatus Acidiferrales bacterium | reverse complement strand
CTGATGGCGAACGAGACCTTGCGTCGCCACCACTCGCGCAGCAGCCCCGAAATTTTGCCAGTCGAGCGATCGGCCATATGGTCGAGAAAAACGGCTTGCGGACGAGCGGAAATTGAAATCCGCGCAAGGCTAACAAAGCCCTGCAGGCGATTCAAGCCGTGAGTCTGGTCGCGGTGCTATGCGCGGAACGGGCATTAGGTAGTAGAATCGGCCAACTGTGCGGCGCGGATTGGTTTCGCTATACTGAGGTGCAATCCGGCACCGCAGAAGACTTCATGGGCGAGAACAAGCAGATTTGGTATCTGGAGGGCTCGACGGCGGCGAAGCTTGTTGCGCCTTTGCGAGCGAGCTTTGACTTATGCCCATTCACTAGCGCCCCGCAAAATAATTTGAATAATGCTGCGCGTGCGGAAGGGAGCGCCCGCCACTTTGTGGTGGTGACCGACATGAAAAACGGCGTGGTGGCTCTTCCGCCCCAGTGTAGCGACGTCATCTCCAACTTCCGCGTAATTGGCGTCACGCCACCTGCAGGGATTCGCTCGATCACGGCGGCCGGCTCCCCGGCCCCGAAGAGGGCACCCGCCATCCTCGCCTACATCTCCGCAAACGCCTCTCCGGAAGAGGTCGAAAAGACGCTGGCCCTTGCATTCGAGAATATCGAACTTGCGGAACGCGAACGAGCTAGCCGCGAAGCGCTGGAAGACGCCGAACGTGAACGCGAACAATTGAACGAGATCGGCGTGGCTCTCTCTTCACAGCGGGATATTCAAGCGCTGCTCAATTTGATTCTCGCAAAGGCGCGGGAGATTACGCGAGCGGATGCAGGTTCGCTCTACTTAATCGAGGACGAAGGAGAAGGAAGGCGCCATTTGCGTTTCGTGCTGACGCAAAACGACAGCGTCGAGTTTCCGTTCCAAGAATTTGTGCTGCCGCTTGCCGAAGATTCCATGGCCGGTTACACAGCGCTTCGCGGCGAGGTGCTGAATTTTGCAGACGCGCACAACCTTCCGGCCGATCTGCCATTTCATTTCAACGACCGCTATGATCGCGATTCGGGATACCGCACGCGGTCGCTGCTTACGCTGCCGATGCGTAACGCGAAAGGTGAGGTGTTGGGCGTTCTACAGTTGATCAATTCCAAACGGAATCCTGCCGTGCGACTGCACAGCGACGCAGATCTGGCCAAACAAGTGCAGCCGTTCCATCCGCGATCGGTGCGGCTGGCGCTTTCGCTGGCATCGCAGGCCGCAGTCGCGTACGAAAATCGCAAGCTCTACAACGATATACAAACTTTGTTCGAAGGCTTTGTCAGCGCGGCTGTGACGGCGATTGAGCAGCGCGATCCGACCACCTCCGGACATTCGCTACGCGTGGCAACCTGCACCGGGGGCTTGGCCGAAATCGTGGATCGTACCGCGACCGGACCCTACAGCGCGGCGCACTTCGATCCCGGGCAGATGAAGGAAATCCGCTATGCGGCGCTCCTGCATGATTTTGGAAAAGTTGGCGTTCGCGAAGATGTGCTGGTCAAAGCGAAAAAGCTCTATCCCGTGCAGATGGACCTAGTGAGGCAGCGCTTCGATTACATCCGCAAGGAAATGGAAGCAAGCATGGTCCGCCGAAAACTCCAGGTGTATCTGGAACGTGATCGTGGCGACGCACTAGCGGAAATCGCGAGGCTTAGCGAGGATTTTGAGCAGCGGCTCGCCCGGCTTCAGGAGTATCTCGATTTTATACGTGAGGCGAACGAGCCGACGCTGATGGAGCAAAGCGAATTCCGGAAACTACGCGAAATCGCGCAGCAATATTTTGTCGATACAGCCGGAGTGGAAAGGCCGTACCTCAACGCTGATGAAATGCGCCTACTCTCGATTCCGAAGGGAAGCCTAGACGCCTCTGAACGCCACCAAATTGAGTCGCACGTGGTCCACACGTTTAATTTTCTCAGTCAAATACCGTGGACCAAGGAACTCCGCCGCGTTCCTGAAATCGCACGGGCCCATCATGAAAAACTGAATGGCGAGGGGTATCCTTACAAGTTGCGCGGCGACGAGATTCCTTTGCCGACCAAGATGATGACCATCTGCGACATCTTTGATGCGCTGACTGCCTCCGACCGTCCCTATAAACGCGCGGTCCCCATTGATCGTGCGTTGGGCATACTGGAAGAGTGCGTCCGGGCTAAAGAAATCGACTCCGAACTTTTCCGGTTATTCAGAGAATCCAAGATCTACGAGCGGGTGATGCCTCCCGCATCCAAGTAATGCGTCGCCGGTTGCTTCCGTCTGCAAGAGGCGTGTCGATAGCGAAACGGATCATTGGGATTCTTGGAGCAAATCTTTGCCTCAGTTTGCCGATCTTAGTTCCGGGGGCAAACACACCAGCACAATCGCCTGTATCAACAACCTGGGCCGTTTCGATCGTGTTGCCATCCAGAGTCATTTCTGGTCAGCCGGCAACCCTGGCGGTCTTGGGTGTCGATGGACGGCTGGCCGAGGGAATTACGGTTAACATCGGAAACGACCAGCGCGTAAAGACGGATAAGTCTGGGCGCGCACTTTTCACTGCTCCGAGTGGCACCTCCGTGATGATTGCAACAGCGGCCGGAAACTCGGCGGCTGCTCTGGTGGATTCGGCGCCACCGCTAACAGGCCCGCAGGCGCCTGTGGTTGCGCCCGTCGTCTCGCAACTCGACCAGTTTTCGATTTGCGGCGGCGGATTTCGCGGAGATGCGGATGCGAATCATGTGACCCTCAATGACGAGCGCGCTTTCGTGCTGGCAGCTTCGGGGGAATGTCTGGCCGTGCTCGCAAGCCCGCGAGCGCTCCCCGGCCCGGCCAAGATATCGATTGAGACGCCCGACGCCCACCGGACCACTACTACCACGCTGGTCAGCCTGCATTTTGATCCGCCGTTGCCACCGCTGGTCCCGGATAAGAGGAGCAAGCTGGTGTTGCACGTGCAAGGTTCCGAGCAGGCATTGCGCGTGTTGGCGGAAAACAGAACACCGGGGGTTCTGAGATTCTTGCGAGGCGACCGGCAGGAGTTGGTTACTTCGGGCGGTTCCCAGAATTCCGCGGAAGTTGCGGTGCAGGCAATTAGCGCGGGGGATTTCTCATTTCACGCTCGCATCCTTGCCGCGCCCGACGCCGAGGCAGCCCGCCGCTATCTGACCGCAGCGGAATCCCTCGCTCCGAAGGATGTGCAGCACGTTATCAGGAATCTAGCGGACCGGCTCGCCCACCATCCGCGGGACGCTCAAAAAGTTGAGCACCACATTGATGAAACCATGTCCACAACGATGGCCGGGGATTTTCGCACTTTGCTTGAATCGGCCGCGACCGCACTGAAATAAGCCGCTGATCCACGAGTAGAGCGGGCATTGGGTTGCGAAATCTGAACCGACCCTTGACCGTGAGTTGCTATTCGTCCCCCGCCGGGGTGAGCATCTTAGGAGACGCTTCAGGCAAAGCGCCTTGCGCCATTTGTTCCAGCGAATTGCGCGCCCGAGTGAGGCGGCTATCGGCATCTTCGTAGCTCTGCTGCGCGTGCCGGAGATGCGTGCCGAGCTTCTCGTACACGTCCGCGAAAGATTCGAATTGCTTTTTCAATCCTGCCATTCCGGCCAACAAATGCCGCGTGTTTTCCTCGATTTTCTGGCCTTGCAGGCTGATCGCCACCGCGCTCAGGCATGCGTAGAACGTATTGGGCGAGACCGGAAACACGCGCTTCGCGCGGCAATATTCGTCGAGCTGCCCATATTTGGAATCCTGGGTCATCAGCAACTCGTAATAGACGCCCTCGGACGGCACGAACATCAACGCATAGTCGAAGGTATGCTCGTCCTGCAGAATGTACTTCTCAGCGATGGAATCGGCGTGCTTGCGAACAGCCACGGAGAATTCTCGGCGCGAGGTCTCGCCCGTTTCCATGAGTCTGCGATAAGCATCCAACGGGAATTTCGAATCTACCGAAAGAATCAGGTCGCCAATGCGCACGATGGCATCGACAACTGCGCCTGTCGAATCAAAACGATATTGCGTTTCGTAGGCGCTGCGCGGCAGCGCGTCTTGCAGCAGGCGCTCTAAGACCACTTCGCCCAGTATTCCGCGCGTTTTCGCGCCGCCTAGGACGTTTTGCAGCGTCTGTGTGGATTTTGACATCTCTTGCCCCGCGAGCTGCACTTCGGCCAGTTGCATGCTGATTTTGCGGATAGCCTCGCTCGATGATTGCAGTTGCTGTGCCATGGCAATCTGTGCGTCGCTCGCAAGCTGACCCGATGATGCGACGCCGCTTTGAAGCTCCTGTCGCACCTGTCCGAGCTGCGTCGTTACCGACTGCATCAGATGATTGATCTGCGCGTTTACGGACTGGCCTTGATTTGACAGCGAATTCTGCATTTCCTGTCGGACGGCGGAGAGCTGTGCGTCCGAGCGTCTGGCAGCCGACCACACAATGCCTGCGACCACAGCAATCGCCGCCAAGCCAATGAGTACCCAGAGAACCGAACTCATCAATAAATTCCTCTTGAACTTGCTGCTCTCGTTAGGTTCTTTAAACTACTTTAGCGCGAACGCGTGAAGGGGAGAAGGTGTTTCGCGGAAGCCCAATCTGGCGCGAATCCAACGAGGAGTTTGTGCGCGTGGAAGAGTGCACGAACTCCCCTAAGATCTGCTGC
>DATEVZ010000087.1:0-15987 GCA_035258265.1 Candidatus Acidiferrales bacterium | reverse complement strand
ATACCCGCTTCAGCACCGGAGACATTTTCAGCGTCACCGTGCCGGCGACGATCATCAAGTCGGCCTGGCGCGGCGACGGGCGAAATACTTCGGCGCCGAATCGCGCAATGTCAAAGCGCGAAGTGGTGGAAGCGATCATTTCGATGGCGCAGCAGGCGAGTCCAAAAGTCAGGGGCCAGATGGCGCTTTTGCGCGCCCAATTAAAAACGTAATCAACTGTGGAGAGAACGTAACTGCGTTCGAACCGGTTGTCCAGGACGCCCATCAGTCTCCCATTAGCCCGCAAACGGTCGGAGTATATGCGCGTGCGCGATGCTAGTCAAACAGGACGGCGCACCACGGATAAGAGCAATTTACTGATAAAGACGAGCCGCAAGCTTGCGCTTTGGTGAGAACGCGCTCCTCATTTATAGAAACCCTCGGGTGCCGCTATTCAATTCTTACGCTTTATCCGTGTTCGTCAGTGTTGATTTTCTTTCTTGCTCCCATAAACAAGCAAGGCGCCGATTGCGCGAAAATCGGCTAGTTCTTTGGCGTCGCGGAACCAGCGGCCGGTGTATACGTCTGGATTGGGAGTCGGGTCCGGAATCATGCGATGCGCGACATCCGCGAATCCTGCGTCGCGAAACATTTTCTCCCATTCGTTCGCGGAAAGCAGGTGCGTGGGCACCGCCAATTTTTCGCCCCATTGATGGCTGTAGGGATTGTCGCGGTAATAGTTGATGAGAATCCACGCGGAGCCGCCTTCGGCCAGCACGCGATAGATTTCGCGGATACCTTTCGCTGGATCGGGCCAGTAATATGACGACTCCACCGAAATCACGCGCGTGAAGAAATTCGCTTCCCACGGGATTTCGTCCACGCCGCCTACAACCGAGACTAGATTTTCGTTCGCAACGCTCGCCTCGCGCGCGTGATGAATCATCTCGTCGGAGATATCCATGCCGACGACGCGGCCTTGCGGCACCCGATGCGCCAGAATTCGCGACAACCACCCGGCGCCGCAGCCAACGTCCAAAATATTGTCGGTAGGCTCGATCTGCATCAGGCCGAGCGCTGGCTTAGTGATGGGCCAGTGCTCATGCTCCATGGACTCGCCCTTGCCGGATTCGGCCCAACGGTTAAATTCTTCGCGGAGATTTTCGTCTGTCGGGGATTTCGTCACTCAAACACTCGTAAGAGAAGTTTAGAGATGCCTGCCGCACGCCCAGCAGAAATGAGCGCCTACCGGCTCCAGCGCGCCACAGCGGCAGAAGTAACGCGAACTGCCTGCCGGGACCAGCACGGTGGAAACGCGCGGCTCCGATGCACAGGCCCACAAGAGCGCAATACACCAACCGATCACGGTCCAGCCAAACAGCAAATTCACTATGAATATCCCCGTTGCGTCTCGTTTGCCGTGCCCGGCGATCGCGGGCAGAAAGTACAACACGACCGCGACAAAAAGGAACGTCATGTTCGCACCTCGTCAGTGTTGAAGCCGCCGGAGCAACGGCTCGCGGCTTCCATTTCTAAACTGAGATACGATTCAGCGGCTCTTCCGGTTCCCTGGATTTTTCGACTTTCGCGAGAAGCTGGGTGAATTTCTGCTCGCGCTCTTTCTGGTCGAGGCCCTGGTAGGCTTCGGCAATCTGCGTTGTATTCATCGAGCAGAATTTCGGTCCGCACATGGAACAGAATTTCGCTTCCTTGTAGAAATCGTCCGGCAGCGTCTCATCGTGCATCTTGCGAGCCGTTTCAGGATCAAGCGATAGCTCGAACTGCTTGTTCCAGTCGAAAAGAAATCGCGCGTAGCTCAGCGCATCATCGCGATCGCGTGCGCCAGGACGATGCCGTGCCACATCCGCCGCGTGTGCCGCAATCTTGTAGGCGATCACTCCCTGGCGAACGTCATCTGCATTCGGCAGGCCGAGATGTTCCTTCGGCGTGACGTAACAGAGCATCGAAGCGCCGTGCCAGCCGATCATCGCCGCGCCAATCGCGCTAGTGATGTGATCGTAGCCGGGGGCGATGTCGGTGACGAGCGGGCCCAGCGTGTAAAACGGGGCCTCGTAGCACATCTCGTTTTCTTTTTTCACCTGCAGCTCGATCTGGTCCATCGGAATGTGCCCGGGGCCTTCGATCATCACTTGCACATCGTATTCCCAGGCTTTTTTGGTCAGCTCGCCCAGAACTTTCAATTCCGCGAATTGTGCTTCGTCGCTGGCATCCGCCAGGCAGCCAGGACGCAAGCCGTCGCCCAGCGAAAAGCTGACGTCGTGTTTCTGGAAAATCTTGCAGATGGCATCGAAATTCTCATACAGGAAACTCTGCTTCTTGTGAAAGCTCATCCATTGCGCCAGCAGCGCGCCGCCGCGGCTGACGATTCCGGTGATGCGGTTGCGCACCAGCGGCAGAAATTCGCGCAGCACGCCGGCGTGGATCGTCATGTAATCCACGCCCTGCTCGGCTTGCTCTTCGATCACTTCCAGCATCAGTCCGATGGACAAATCCTCTGCGCGGCGCACGCGGGAGAGCGCTTCGTAAATCGGCACGGTGCCAATGGGCACAGGCGACGCATTGATGATGGCTTTGCGGATCATGGGTATGTCGCCGCCGGTGGAAAGGTCCATGACTGTGTCCGAGCCGTAATGCACCGAGCGGTGCAGCTTTTCCAGTTCTTCGTCCACGTTGGAAGTGGTGGCGGAGTTGCCGATGTTCGCGTTGATTTTGCAGAAAAAGGCGACGCCGATGCCCATCGGCTCGAGATTGCGGTGATTGATGTTGGCAGGGATGATGGCGCGCCCGCGCGCTATTTCGTCACGCACCAGCTCGGGCGTGAGTTTTTCGCGTTTGGCGACGTACTCCATTTCTTCCGTGATGACGCCCTGGCGCGCGTAGTGCATCTGCGAGACATTGTTATCGCGCTCGTCTGCATTCGCGGCTCGCCCGTTGCCGTTGCCGCCGTCGTTCATGGCCGCAGTGCGCTTCTCAATCCATGCATCCCTCATCGCCATAAGCCCCCCCATGTACACCTCGAACTCACGCGAAATCGCCGTAAGACGGTTCATTATCGCACTGCGCTTGATGGGCGGCAACTTGCTGGCCCGTTGCGGCGCGAAGTTGCCTAGAATCGCTGATGCGGAGGTGCTTGGAGCTTCGCTCTCGCGCGACGCGGAAAGTCGCACGGCGGCAAGCCCCCACACTCCAAGATGAGCGCTTCAGCTTGCGGCGCTGGCGGTCGCGACTTCTACAAGGAGAGCTTTGAGTTTGGCGGGATCGTTCACCGGGGGGTGGCACGTGGTTTCGATACATACCAACGCTTGCGGCTTGGCGGCGTCAAGATGCGGCAGAGTTTCGCGTAGCGCGGGAGCGAGCGAGGCATTGCTGAGATTTTCGGGCGTGACGCGTAAGACGGCTTTGCCGAAGCGATAAATTTCGTTCGCGGCTTGCTCCAGTTCGGCGGCTTTCGGATCGCCAGCGGCGCCTAACACCACAACTTGCAAAGGATGACGGGCATGCAGAAGTGCGGCGAGGCCGTAGGTCGCGGCGAATAATCCATATTGTGGAACTAAACCGACAAAAGCTTCCAGAGTTTTCTCTGCCCAGCCGCGATAAAGTTTTTCACCGGTGAAAGCGTAGAGGCGGTCGAGAACGATTACGGCGACGGAATTCGCTCCAGGCGTCGGGGAATCCTGCAGCGGCTTGCGTCGCACATCCAGGCCGCCCATCGGCGCGGCATCCTTCGGGCGATCGAAAAATCCACCAGCGTCGGGGTCGCCATAATGTTCCACGGCAAGGCGCACAGTACGCTCGGCAATATCGAAGTAGCGGCGGTCGAGCGTGGCTTCATAAGCATCCAGCAGCGCCGCTGCCGCAAAAATTTGATCGTCGAGCGAGCCTTCCAAGCGCGGGCCGCCTACGCGATGGCTAAAATCCTTCGCATCGTCCCAGGCCGCCGCGAGGATGCGATCGATCGTCTTCAGCGCAAAATTACGGCAATCGTCGCGGCCCAACACCCGCGCGGCTTCGAGATAAGCCGAAACGAACATCGCGTTCCAACCGACATAAATGGTCGTGTCTATCGCTGGCGTGGGCTGACGTTTGAGCCGCGCCGCAAGCAGCTTCCCTTTTGCGCGCGCAATCAAAAGTCCCGCGCTAGCTTCGTCCATCCCCAGCCGCTTGGCAAGTTCCGCAAAAGTGCACGCGACCCATAAAACATTCTTCGCCGGATTGTGATGCATCTCGCCGCGCGGCTGCACGTCGTAATAAATCTCGATCGCATGAGATTCATCGCGCATAAGCACAGCGCGAACTTCGTCCAGCGTCCAAGTGAAATAGTCGCCGTCGTCGTCGAGCGTTTGATCGGCATCCTGACTGGCGTAGAACCCGCCGCGCTCGCGGTCCGAAAGGACATCTGTAGCCCACTGAATTATCCCTTCGGCCGTCTCGCGGAACAGGGGGTTTCTCGTCACCTGATAGCCATGCAGGAAATTCTTCAGCAGCTCCGAATTGTCGTACGTCATTTTCTCGAAGTGCGGCACCCGCCAGCGTTCGTCCACAGAATAGCGGTGAAATCCGCCGGCTAGCTGATCGTAAACGCCACCCTTGGCCATGCCTTCGAGCGTGCGCTGCGTCACATGCAGCAGCTTTTCATGGTGTGTGGATTGATAGCGCTCCAGCAGCAAATCCACCGCGCTGGCATGAGGAAATTTCGGCGAATTGCCAAACCCGCCGAACGTTTCGTCGAACAGATGCAGCGCGGACTCGATCACCGAGTCCACCACGCCAGCATCGAATTCCCCGCGCGCGGTATGAAATACTTCCGCTTTCGCCACAGCCTCTTCGAGCGCCTTCGCAGAACTGTCCACTTCGGCGCGGCGCGTCTTAAACGCGTCGGCAATGCCCAGCAGGATGCGTTTGAATCCGGGACGGCCCATGGCGTCTTCCGGCGGAAAATACGTGCCACCAAAAAACGGCTTGCCGTCGGGCGTGAGAAACGCCGTCAGCGGCCACCCACCTTGCCCGGAAATCGCGCTGATCGCCGATTGATAACGCGCATCGACGTCCGGACGCTCATCGCGGTCCACTTTTACGGGAATATAAAGTTGATTGATCATCGCCGCAATTTCGGGATTCTCGTAGCTCTCGCGGTCGATTACATGGCACCAGTGGCACCACACTGCGCCGATGTCGAGCAGGATGGGCTTACCTTCCGCGCGTGCCTGAGCAAATGCTTCCTCGCCCCATTCGCGCCAATCCACCGGCTGATGCGCGGCGGAACGCAAGTAGGGGCTCGCGGAATCCTTCAAACGGTTTGTTTGTTGCACGTTCAAATTCTCACCTTTGAATCAAGCTCTCACAACCAACCTAGCACAGTAGGGACGCCAGCGGCAGGGGCCGTTTGTGAAGGGAAGGGCCGGAGGATTTTTGCAGTTGCATTTCCGCGCACCGAAGGTTAGATTCTCGCCAATTCGAAACAATCAATGCCTAGACCACCGACGCGGAGGAGTCTATGCACAGAGCCTTGCGTATTGCCTGTCTCTTGCTTCTTTCGACTGCTGTACGGGCCCCAGCATATGCCGCCAGGCTGGCAACTGCGAGTCTGGCCGTCGTGTCGGATAGTTCGCCTGAACCGGGACGCGCTTCGCTGAAAATCTCCCTTCGACAGCGGGATGACAGCCCGTTCAGCGGCATCGCCAGGATTCGGCTCACGTCGCCTAGCGGTACGGAGGTTGGGGGACACGGCGCGGACTCTGACGATCAGACGATCTTTCCGAATCTAGCGCCGGGAAATTACACGGTCACGGCGATCGCACCCGGTTTCACCACCGTGAGCGAAACAATTGACCTCAAGCCGCGGCGGGAACTTGAAACTATCTATCTGATAATGAAACCGGAAACCTTCGGGACCGTCCGCGTGGATGCGTGTTCGGCCCTTAACATTGCCAATAGCGATGCCGACGCCTTCCATTGGCTTCCGCCGAGCGTCGATGCTACGGCACCAATTAACATAGCTGACGCACCCTGTTCGCTCCCGGCGCTGCTGCAAGGCGTGGGACGGCGCATGAAGCAGCTTGTCGATGATCTGCAGAAATTCCGTGCCACGGAACACATCGAACATTACAAAGTAGATGCCGACGGCAAACGCCACGCTCCGCAGGGACGCACTTTCGACTACCTTGTTTCGGTTTCTCAAGCGTCGACCGGCGCTTTTGAGCTCGATGAATTCCGGAATGGAAACGTGGGGCGCGATCAATTCCCCGCCGGGATCGCAACTGAAGGTTTGCCCGCACTAGCCTTATTGTTTCACCCTACGCTGGCTTCGGATTTCAATTTCCAATGCGAAGGGCTCGGATATTGGCAGGCGCGTCCGGCTTGGCTGGTTCGATTCGAGCAGCGTGCTGATCGTCCCAACCGGATTCGCGATTACGTGGTCAAGAACGTTCACTATCCGGTGCCGATCAAGGGCCGCGCGTACATTGACGCCGCGACCCTCGAAGTGCTGCGGTTGGAATCCGAACTCGATGAGCCGGTAGACAAGATCGGCCTAACGGTGGAGCGCTTTACGATCAACTATGCTCCGGTGCAATTCCGCACTGGCGCTCAAGAACTTTGGCTGCCTCAGACAGCGGAATTGTACGTCGAGCAGAAGGGCCACCGATATTATCGCGAGCATTCGTTCAAGAATTTTCAAGTTTTCGCCGTGAATACCAATCAGAAAGTGCAAGCTCCCCGCGAGTCATACTCCTTCACGAATACCTCAGACCAGGACATTTTTGGCGTGCTGACAGTCACACCAGCCGCTGGCACTGATTTCCAGCCTGTTTCTATCAAGTTCGAGATTCCCGCAGGAAAAAGCGTGATTAAGGTCGTGGGAAATGGCAAGGACGTGAACCTGCCCGCGGAATCCGTGGCTTCCGCCACTTTCGTTCACAACGGGCATTCGGGATCAATCCACGCCGAGGCGTTTCTGCGTGAAGAGAGCACCCTGGACCTCATCGGGGACAGCTCAATCGCGACCACGCCGTAGCGCCAAGCATCAGCCCGCTTCTTACTTCTTTACATTTAACGATAAACAGTAGATCGGCCTAGTGATTCGATCCCCTCGGTCACAGGAGACGGAGCAGCTCAATAACCGGGAGCCGGTTCAGCGTTTCAAAAGCATCGAGCGAGTTGCGCTGAGGAAACTTCGCCAGCTGGATGCGGCCGGTCGATTGAGCGACTTGGCGTCTCCGCCCGGTAATCGTTTGGAGGCGCGGCGTGGGTCAGCACAGCATTCCTATCAAACACCAGCGGCGTATTTGTTTTATCTGGCGCGACGGGGGACGCCTGGGAAGTGCACATTACCGATTATCACTAGGAGCGCGGAATGGCCAAGAAATTGAAGCCCGTCCATCCCGGCGAAGTTCTCAGCGAGGATTTCATGAAGCCTTATGGCCTCTGCATGAATAAACTGGCGCTCGACCTGTGCGTACCGGTGACAGCGCATCGCCCATATCGTCGCGGAGCGACGCGGGATCACCGCCGGTACAGCGCTACGACTGGCGCGTTACTTCAAGACCACCGCACAATTTTGGCTGAACCTGCAGACGAAATTTGATCTCGAAATTGCCGAAGACGAAGACCTCGATAAAATCGAGCGTGACGTGCGTCCTATAGAGGTGGATGCCAGGTAGGACGAGCGGCCGCAGTCGTTACTGAACGGGGTTGTTGTAGCCGGCGTCGCGGGGATCGATCGGTTTGCGTCCTGCGAAGCCTTCGTCCTGGGCGTGGTAAAAGCGAATGCGGTCCTCGCCGAGCTTCCAGCAGAGATACACTTCCTGATCGTCAATACGCGCGGGAAAATCGAGCAGGCCGACGTCCAGATCCTTCACCACGCAGCCGGTTTCTTGAATCTGATCGAGCGCGGACTGGATGGATTCTTCCAGGCGGTTGCGTTCGAGCCGGACCTTCGCCGCCTTTTCGTAAGACACCGCCAAGCCGCCAGAGCGCTGAATACGCTCCGCGAGTGCGCTCAGCTGCCCATCCACGTCATTCATCTTGCGCCGCGATTCCATAGCGTCGATCAGGATCGGCTCAAGCTGTGTGCGCAACCGCTCTGCTTCCGTCAGCGAGAAATACTTAGGTTCTTCGTCGGCCATTTCTAGGCGGTCTCCCGAGGTGCCGGCACAAATCAGCCGCCAATATAAACCATGGTGCGCGAGGGCGGAACGAAATCCGGCTCGTTGATGCGGTGGCTCTTTTCCTTCCGGTCGACAATCGCCACGACCGCATCGCCAATCTCGCGGTCGCCGGCACCGCCGCGCAGCAATCCCTTCAAATCGTGGTCTTCCTTGCTGAAAAGGCAAGTGCGCAACTTTCCGTCGGCCGTGAGCCGGATGCGCGAACAGTGTCCGCAAAACGGCTGCGTCACCGGCGCAATCAGTCCGATTTCGCCAAGGCCATCTGCGAACCGGTACTTCCGCGCGGTTTCGCTGCGCTCGTGCACCACGGGTATCAACGGCCAGAGCCCCGAAATCCGGCGATACACCTCCGCGGCGGGCACCACCAAATCGCGCGTCCATGCACGGTCCGCATCTAGCGGCATGAACTCGATGAAACGCATCACGATTTCTTTTTCGCGCGCGAACTCCGCGAAGGCTTCCACTTCGTTGTCGTTCAGTCCACGCACGAGCACTGCATTCACTTTCACAGGACGCAGCGGCGAAGCCTGCGCGGCTTCAATTCCAGCAATCACCTGATCGAAAGTTTTGGTGCGCGTCACTTGCTCGAATTTTTCCCGGTTCAGCGAATCCAGGCTGATGTTGATGCGATCGAGCCCCGCTGCCACCAGCCGGTCGCAGCGCTCGGCGAGCAGAAAGCCGTTCGTGGTCATGGAAAGATCTTGTACACCGATGGCTTTCAACCGTGCGATGAAATCTTCCACACCAGGGCGTACCAGCGGCTCGCCACCCGTCACCCGCACCTTGCGAATTCCCATGCCCACCAGGATGCGCACCAGCCGCTCGTATTCATCCCACTCGAGCAGCGCATGTTCGGCCAGATGATTTTCGGGATTCGCGGAACGGCAGTAGACGCAACGGAAATTACAGCGGTCGGTCACCGAAACGCGCAGGTCGGTAATTTGCCGTCCGAATTTATCTATGAGTGCCATCGCCAGTTAGATGCCGCTAAAAATAAAAAGGCCCAATTCCGATTTGGGAAATGGGCGACAGTTCCAGCAGATCGTGACACGCGCTACCGCGCTTGCTGGATTCACTCCTTTCCAAACCTGGGAGGATTCGGCGTTTCCACCCGATCCCTGAACTCTCGCAAAAACAAGAGCGTCGCCCACCAGCCTTGGATTGTCTCTCCGTCAGGCTGAGGGGGTCGGAGAAATCAATTTCGATTCTACGCCTCACGTCGAACCGTAGCAATGCATCGTGGCAAGGGCGACTGGAGATTCGGTCTTTTTGGTACTACGCCGGGTCTTCCTTGCCCTTGAACTTGCCGGGCGGCCAGTAGCAGAATTGCTCCAGCACCGCGAACGATTTGCTCATCCGCGTTCCTGGCAATGAGAAGGGGAGGCACGTCCGTATGTCGAGTGAGCCAATGCCGTCTCACGGCGTGATGGAAGGCCAGGGCGCTTACAACAAATATGCAAGACTGCCTGCAGGTGGTGCCGCCTTAGCTTTGCCCCTATTCGAAAGTGCGGCTTCCAATGTAGAACTCGATACAAGCGATCTGCCGCTCGTCATCGCCGACTATGGGTCGTCGCAAGGGAAGAATTCGCTGGCGCCGATGCAAGCAGGAATTCGAATCCTGCACCATCGGCTGGGCCCACACCGGTCGATCTCGGTGTACCACATAGACCAACCGTCGAACGACTTTCGCACTCTGTTCGAGGTGTTGGACGCTGATCCAGACAGATACACACTGGGTGATCCGAACGTATTTCCGGGTGCAATCGGAAGATCATTTTACGAGAGCGTGCTCCCGCCCAATTCCGTCCACCTCGGATGGTCCTCATACGCCGTAGTGTGGCTGAGTAGCGTTCCGGCATTGATTCCCGATCATTTCATGCCGCTCCGCAGCACCGGTGCGGTGCGCACTGATTTTTGAACGGCAGGCCGCACAGGACTGGGAAGCCTTCCTCTCATTGCGTTCCAGGGAATTGCGGAAGGGAGGACGACTCGTCGTCGTGCTCCCGGCGCTCGCCGATGACGGGACGTCCGGATTTGAAAATCTCATGGACGAGGCGAATGCCGTCCTTGCGGAGATGGTCGTTGACGGCGCAATCATGGCCGAAGAGCGCGCGCGAATGACTCTTGGTGCTTATCCACGCCGAAAATGCGAACTTCTTGCTCCTTTCGAGGACAAAGGCGGCTTTCAGGATTTGACTGTGGAAGCCTGTGAAATGTTCACGCTCCCAGACGCCGCATGGAACGACTATGAACGCGACGGAAACCGAGAGGCCTTCGCGACCAAGCACGTTTTGTTTTTCCGCTCGATTTTTGTGCCTTCGCTCGCATCCGCACTAGATCGCGTACGATCGGGCGACGCCAACGCGCTGCGCATGTTTGGCGACCAGGTGGAAGCCCGCCTCAAACGGCGCATCGCCAGCCAACCAAAAGCAATGCACTCCTTCACGCAGGCTATTGTTCTGGCCAAACAGACCTGACGGAGTTATCTCGCGCCAGCGCCCATTTGCTCGCGCCGATTGGATTAGGGCCAATCGAGGCTGCCTCCAGGCTTCATCGAGGCCAAGTGCACAATCGGAAAGCGGGCAGCCTGGAACGGACGATGGCGCCCGATGATTGTGATAAAGTTGCCAGCCGATGCGCATCTTCGTACTGGGAGTGGGCGGCGCGGGCTCCTTGCTTGCCCATTTGCTTCTGCGCCAGGGACACACCGTCTGGTGCGGCGATCGCGACCCCGACCGCGCGCGAAAGTTTCTCGGAAAGAAAAGCAAGATCGAAGTCAAAGAGACGAACGCCCGCAACCTCTGGTCCATCGTGCGCGAGGCGCGTGGCTGCAACCTGATCGTCAACGCTTCTCCCGCCGTTTTCAATGAGATCATTCTGCGCGCCGCTCTCCGCCTGCGCACCCATTACGTGGACTTGAATTCGCATCTCAATCGCAATCCTTTCCGGCCGGAACAATTTCGCTTTCATAAACGTTTCCTTGCGAAAAATCGCGTGGCCTTGATCTGCACAGGTGCCGCGCCGGGGCTCACTAATCTGCTGGCCAAGCGCGGGTCCGAACTTCTCGATACCGTCGAGTCGGTTCGGATTCGCCTGTTTGAAAGTACAGATAGCAAGGGACCTGTCTCCACATGGTCGCCCGAAGTAATGTATGACGAAGCAATTTCCAGCCCGCGCGTGTATCGCCACGGACGCTTCCTGCTGGCAAAGCGCTTTGCGGACCGCGAGAAATTTCGCTTCCCTCCGCCGATCGGCGAAACAACCGTGTACCTCGCGGCGCAAGACGAAGTTTGCATGCTTCCTTATGTAGTGCCCATGCACGACATGGACGCAAAGATTGGCGGAAACGATTTCGATCGTCTCTACCGTTGGTATCGTCAAGGACGCTTGAACCGTTCGCAGGGAATCGTGCGCAAAAGATTTCCGAAAACGCTCACGCCCAAGGGCGTTGCAGGCATGATTCGCCGCGGCGCTCTGGAGAACGCGCGCTTCGCTGCGGCCGTGTTGGTGCAAGGTGTGAAGGATGACCAACCACTGCTGGTGCGCTATGACGCCAGCTTCCCCACCCTCTATCAGATTCGGCAGCGCGGATTGATTTCCACCCCGATCGCGTACGCGACGGCACATCTCGCCGCGATTTTCATTAAGCATTTTCCGCGCGATATGGCGGGCGTTATCGGTCCTTCGGAACTGCCGCCTGAAACGCGCCGAGCAATCCTGGCCGATGCTCGTTCGAGCGATTTTCGCACTACACTAAAAATGAAGCGGCTGAAGACGATCGAAGAAGACGAATACTAGCTGGCGCTGAGCTCTTTTCCGCAAACTGATTTGGCCGGCATCGTTCGGTGCCCTTCTCTGCCGGAAACCGCCGAAAGTGGTATGCTTTGCAAACCCAGTCCCGAACTGCATGCATCGCGCGTTTCAGTTTCGAAGCGCCAAGACCAATTCGACCTTCCTATTTCACGAGGACTACTCCCATGCGATGGACACCCGGCGGCACCAGCGGCGACATTGAAGATGATCGAAACTCGAGCGGCGGTGGCGGATTTCCGGGCGGAGTTCACATCGGCATCGGAGGCTTGCTCATCCTTCTGGTGCTCAGCTTCATTTTCAAGCGGGATTTGATCACGCCATTCCTGAATTCAGGCGCGGGCACGACCTCCGCGCCGGTCACGCGCCCAGCCGATCCGGCTCGCGATGCGGCCGAGCAACGGGAAGTTCAATTCGTTTCCTTCGTGCTCGATGACGTGCAACACACATGGAGTCAAACGCTCCCGCAATACCGCCACGCGAAAATGGTTCTGTTTCGTGATGACGTCAATTCCGCTTGCGGCCTGGCGCAAACTGCCACCGGACCGTTTTATTGCCCCGGCGACGAGAAGGTATATCTCGATCTCTCGTTCTTCAACGAGCTGAAAACCCGCTTCGGCGCTTCCGGCGAATTCGCGCAGGCTTACGTGATCGCTCACGAGCTTGGCCACCACGTGCAGAAAATCCTGGGCACGGAGAGCAAGGTTCGCGCGGCGCAGCAGCAAAATCCGCAAATGGCCAATCCGCTGTCGGTGCAGCTGGAACTCCAGGCGGATTGCTACGCGGGGGTCTGGGGGCATTCCACCGAACAGCGCAATATCCTCGAACAAGGCGACGTGGAGTCAGGCCTTAACGCAGCGGCCGCGGTCGGTGACGATCACATTCAGAAAATGACTCGTGGCGAGGTGATGCCGGAAAAATTCACGCACGGCACGTCTGCGCAGCGCGTGCAGTGGTTCAAGCAGGGCCTGACCACCGGCCGCGTGGATGCGTGCAACACCTTCGCGTCAACGCAATAAAGACGAGCATTTGACGGGTGCCATTTGAAGCACCGGCGTTTACGGCGCCGCAATCTTCTTGAGCAAACCAAAATCCGTGAGTCCGTTCGCGACGAACTGGACAGCGAGCGCGACCAGCAGCAATCCCATCAGCCGCATCAGGATGCGAATCCCCGTTTCGCCTAGGTATTTCCGCACGCCGTCGGCGCCCGACAGGATGAGATAGGAAACAAACGCGGTCAGCAAAATCGTCGCGTAAATAATGACGTGCTGCCAGATTGAATGGGATTCACCGACCAGCACCATCACTGTCGAAATCGCACCCGGGCCCGCCAGCATCGGCATGCCCAGAGGAATAATGCTAGCGTCGGATTTTTCCGCGCCTTCCTGTTGCTCTTCGGCCGTGGCTTTCGTGCCAGATTGCTTGGCCTGCAGCATGTCCAGGCCGATGCCCATCAGAATGATGCCGCCGGCAATTTTAAACGCCGGAAGCGTGATGCCGAACATTTTGAAGATCAAGCTGCCGGCCAGCGCAAATGAGCACAGCACGATCGCGCAGGTTATCGCCGAGCGCCGCGCCACAGCGTGGCGTTCTTCCCTGGGCGAATTGGCGGTGACGGCCAAAAACATGGGAATTACTGCGAACGGATCCACCAAGAAAAACACAGAGGTGAGCGCCAGCAACGCGAATTCGAGGACCGAAGTGATTGTTGGCATAGAAGTGGGTCATGCACCGCGAGAACGTCCCGCCATCACGATAGCCAGCATCGTCCTGCGACCAAACCGACGACGTCGCGGCCCGTTCAAAGTAGCATTTTTGTCCTCGGGATGACTCGGAATTTTGCGCGTCGCTGAAGACTGAACCGCGCTTGACTCCGACCCACCATTGGGAGCAACGTATCATTCAAACCTGATGGGCGCAGGATTTTGGCGGGCATATGAGTTCCTCTGCACTCCCCGCAGCCGGGCCTTTTCCAGTCAAGAAGGCTCTCTTCATTGACGCTGACCCCGAAGTGCGCGCGATGGTTCAAAACATACTCGATCCCAAGGTATGGAGCATCCGTCATGCTGCGGACAACAAGGCGGCCCTCGCGTTGGTCAAGGCTGCGCCCTTTGACCTGATTCTCACCAGCGGCAAAACCTCCGGCAAGGATGACATCGAACTCCTGCGCAAGATTCGGCTCGTCCGACCGCACACTCGCCTGATCATTTTGACTGACGAAAGGTCGCCCTCTTACGTCATTGACTCCATGCGTGAACGTGCCTTTAGCTACTTTTCCCGTCCGTTTTCGCTCAATGCTCTTGCGGATATGGTGCAGAACGCCATCGAAGGGCCATGTTGGGACGATGGAATCGAGGTTCTTTCAGCGACGCCGGAATGGATACGACTGTTGGCGCGCTGCGATCTAAAAACGGGAGACCGATTAATCCAATTCCTGCACGAAATCGCCGATTTGCCTGAGGCGGAAGGCAGGGCTGTGGCGTTCGCATTTCGCGAAATTCTTCTGAACGCGATGGAGTATGGCGGACGGTTCCAGCCCGACCAGTGGGTTGAAATTTCGTATGTTCGCGCGCGTCACATGGTGATGTGCCGCGTGAAAGATCCAGGAGAAGGGTTTTCGCTCGATGAGATCGAACACGCCGCTATCGCCAATCCCGATAACGACCCCCTCCGTCACGTCACTCTGCGCAACGCCAAGGGCCTGCGTCCCGGTGGTTACGGCGTATTGCTCGCTCAAAAACTTGTAGATGAGCTGATTTACAACGAAAAGGGTAACGAAGTGCTGCTGGTGAAGTATCTAGAAACGAACGAGCTGTGACATACCCGTGCGGCGCGTGCGGCGCCGCTCTATTGCCTGAATGTGGCGCTACTGCTACACTGTCGCGGCAAGAGCTATATTGCTGCTCCTGCCATACTTCCCTTAAAAGGTTCACCATGTCTGGACACTCAAAATGGGCCACGATCAAGCACAAAAAGGCGGCTACCGACGCCAAGCGTGGCAAAATTTTCACCAAAATTATTCGTGAACTAACGATAGCGGCGCGGACGGGCGGCGCCGACCCTGACACCAACCCTCGCCTGCGCACCGCCATCCTGGCCGCCAAGGGCGAAAACATGCCCAATGACAACATCGAGCGCGCCATTCAGCGCGGTACCGGCACTCTTGAGGGCGAAACTCTCGATGAAGTAACCTTCGAGGGCTACGGGCCCGGCGGCGTCGGCGTTCTGGTGCAGGTCGTTACCAGCAATCGCAACCGCATCGTCAGTGAAATTCGCCACATGTTCTCGAAGAACGGCGGCAACATGGCGGAAACCGGCGCGGTCGGCTGGATGTTCCACCGCAAGGGCGACATCGTGGTGCCCAAGGAAGCTGCGGACGAAGAGAAGATGATGAGCATCGTGCTCGATGCGGGCGCCGAAGATTTGCGCGATGACGGCTCGGCCTGGGAAGTGACGACTGCCCCGGAAGCGTTCGAAAAGGTGCGCGAAGCTCTTCTCGCCGCGGGCGTCACACCGTCCACCGCGGAAGTAGGCTGGGTGCCCCAGAATTACGTAAAGCTGAGCGGCCAGCAGGCACAGCAGATGGTCCGTATGGTCGAAACTCTGGAAGATCACGACGACGTGCAGCACGTTTACGCCAACTTCGACATAGACGAAAAGGAAATTCAGGCCGCCGTCGCCAGCTAACCCTTGGAGTGCAGCGGCTTGTCGCCGCTTTCTCAAGTCTCGACGTCAGTTACACAACGCGCCAGTGGAGGCAAGCCTCGCCTGACTTACGCGCGCCACTCCCCTGCGCCGCAAGAGCACCGGCAAGCCACCGCACTCCAAAATCGCTTTGCAGCGAGCGCGCCCTGGTTTTCTCTGCGCCCCCTGGGTCTGTGCGATAATACGATTCTCTGTGCTCTCCTGGTTTTCTCCGTGAACTCTGTAGTTAGCTTTGGAAGTTCATGCTGCCAGGTTTCTCATCGCGCATTGCCGACCTGAAAAAACACTACCCTCCGCTTCCAGCCCG
>DATEVZ010000086.1:0-2722 GCA_035258265.1 Candidatus Acidiferrales bacterium | reverse complement strand
AGTTCCCAGAATTTTGCGTTGGAACGTTAGATTTTCGTTTTCGCCGGCGATTACTTTGCGCCGGGGCTTGGCGCGTAGCCGGAAACTCCCAGCTGCCAGAGGAGGAAGGCCACATCGTCGGCGCGTTCGGAATCGCGCTGGGATTTGGTCGAGCCGATGCCGTGTCCGGCGTCGTAGTCCACGCGCAGCAGAATCGGCTTATCGCTGCTGCTGGAGGCTTGCAACCGCGCCGTCATCTTGGCGGCCTGCCAGGGAGCGACGCGCGGATCGTTCACGCCAGTCGATAGAAGGACTGCCGGATACCGAGTATCGGCTTTGACGTGCTGATACGCGTCCATGGCAAAGAGCGCCTTGAAACCATCGGCATCTTTTACAGTGCCGGACTCGGGAATATTCGCCGGACCGCTGGCCATCGTTTCCGAGCGCAGCGAATCTGAATCACCGACGCGAATCAGCGCCGCGCCGAACAGGTCTGGCCGCTGCGTGATGGCGCCACCGATCGTGATTCCTCCGGCGCTGGTGCCCTCTCCTGCGAGATGCGCCGCAGAAGTGTATTTGTGCTCGACGAGATATTCCGCGCCAGCGAGAAAATCATCAATCGTGTGCTGTTTGGTAAGCTTCTGGCCGCCCTGGTGCCAATCTTCACCGTACTCGCCGCCTCCGCGTACGTGGGCCACCGCATAGATCCCGCCCTTCTCGAGAAATGCGAGCCAGGTGGGCTGAAACGATGGGTCGTACGTGATTCCGTAAGCGCCATAGCCCGAAAGCCACGTGGGATGCGAACCATCGAGCGCCATTCCGCGTTTATGAATGATCGAGAGCGGAACCATGGTGCCGTCGGCGCTCTTGCACTTCACCTCTTCTGATTCGATCTGCGAAAAATCTACCGGGGATGGCGGGACCAACGCCGTGTCGGTCAGCTTGCCGGTCTGCGAATCGAGCGCGTACCACAGCGGTGACTTCGTCCAGGCAGTGAGCTCCAGCCAAGCGCCGGCCGTCGTAGGACTCGTGACCAGGGATTGGATCGCGCCGTCAAACGGCAGCTTCACCGGCTGAACGCTTCCGCCAGCGTAAGGTAGGCGGCGCAGACGTCCGATGCCACCGTCCAGATCTTGAATGTATAGGGCGTCTGCGGCGGCTGAAATGCCGGTGACTACTACTTCGCTCGCAGGCACAACAACCTGTGCGTACGCCAAGTCAGGGGCACCCAGGCCTAAGCGCAGAACCTTGAAGCGTGAAGCACCCTTGTGGGAGAGGAGGTAAATCTGATCCGCGTGGACATCGAACCCGGTGACTTCGTCTGATTGGTCCGCGACTTTTTTCCAAACCGTGTTCGCACTGGGATTCCCATCGAACGGCACAGCGTAAATGTCTATTTCCCTTTTTACCCCATGGATGACCAGCCCGACCAGATATTTCGGCGCACCCGGCGAATAGGCGATGACCGTGAAGTCGTTCTCGTCAACTTTCACGCTGGGATTGGCCTCGTAGCCGAAGACGAGAGGTTCGCTTTCCGGATCACTTCCGAGCGTGTGACGGTAGACTTTCAGTTTTTGATACTTTGCGGTCGGAGGCGCGTCGGGACCCAGCTTTTGCGCCCGCGTGTAGAAGAAAGTCTTACCATCCGGCAGCCAAGCGGGCGACGCGAACTCGGCACGATCGATGCTGTCGCTCAAGACTTTCCCGGTGGCACTCTCCAAAACGTGCAGGACGCTTTCTTCCGAACCGCCCGGCGAGATGCCGTAAGCGACAAATGTTCCATCAATGGACGGCTGGAAATAATCTATGGAGTAATGTACGCCTTGGGCGGTGGTCATTTTTTCGGGATCCACCAACAGCCGCTCCGGCGCGGTGAGACTTTCGCGGACGAAGAGTTTGCGATTATCCGAACCGGGCTCCGTCTTGAAATAGAAATAGTGCCCGCCCCACACCTGGACTCCCGAAATCGTGCTGCCGGCGTTGTCGAGCGACGTGATACGCGCGAGTAGCTCATCCCGTCCCGGGATGCGCGCTAGGACGGAACGCGTGTAGTCGTTCTGCGCCTTGATCCATGCAACGACTTCTGGGTCTGAAGTGTTTTCGAGCCAGCGATAAGGGTCCACCACTTTGACGCCAAAGTAGTCCTCGGTCACATCCCGCACAGGCGTTTTCGGTAATTTTGATTGCGCTGCGGTCAAAAGCGGCAGGAACAACATAGTAGAGAGCAAAGTGGGAATGAGTCGTCGCATGGATTTTTCCTTTCCAGCCAGAGCGGTCGAAGAGCAGTCCAAGACCATATCTTGGACGTACGGCAAAGCTCAAGGTGTTTATTAAAACACGATGCCTAATGGCTTTTTTCGTTCACCTGGCGCTGCGCGCAAGTCCTGATTTGACCGCATGTTGCCATCTCCGATAGCATCGACAGGCACGCTTCTCTCCATGGAAATCATCAAACACATCATTGTGGGGACCGCCGGGCACATTGACCACGGGAAATCGTCGCTGGTCGAGGCGTTGACTGGAACCAATCCCGACCGCCTGGAAGAAGAAAAAAGGCGCGGAATCACGATTGATCTCGGATTCGCGTTTCTGCAACTGCAAGGCGTGCGGCTGGGGCTGGTGGACGTGCCGGGGCACGAGCGGTTCGTGCGCAACATGCTGGCGGGCGTGGGTGGGATCGATCTGGTGCTGCTGGTGGTCGCAGCGGATGAATCCATCAAGCCGCAGACGCGCGAGCATTTCG
>DATEVZ010000085.1:0-3843 GCA_035258265.1 Candidatus Acidiferrales bacterium | reverse complement strand
GGCGAGTATGTGATCGATATTTGCGCGGCGGCGAAAGAGTATGGGCTGAACACGGTGATGGTGTCGAACGGATATATTACGTACGAGGCGTTTCACGATATTTACGATCACGTGGACGCGGCGAACATTGACCTGAAAGCGTTCACCGAGAATTTCTACGGCAAAATCACGCTGACGCACTTGCAGCCGGTTCTGGACACCCTGAAATGGCTGAAGAACGAAACGAACGTTTGGTTCGAGATTACGAACCTCATCATTCCGACGTTGAACGACGCGGCAGACGAATCTCGTGAGCTGGCGGACTGGATATTGAAAAATCTCGGTCCCGATGTGCCGCTGCATTTCACGGCGTTCCATCCGGACTTCAAGTTGCAGGATAAGCCGCGCACGCCGCCGGACACTTTGCACGCCGCGCGGCGCATCGCGCTGGAAGCGGGGTTGCATTACGTTTACGAAGGGAATATTTTCAGCGATGGTGCCCATACGTCGTGCCCATCATGTAACACGCTGCTGATCAAGCGTTCATGGCACGACGTGCAACAGAATCGCCTGAAAGACGGCCATTGCCCCCAATGCGGCCTCGTAATTCCCGGCCGCTGGTCGAACCCTCATGGCAAAACGGCGCCAAAAGTGTATGAGCGCGCAGTGAACACGGCGACGTTCAAATACGGAGACCTGAATCTCTAGAACAAGCCTGGGGTAACCCTCACAATTTCTTACGAACGATCATCCGGCGGCGCGCATCCATGTGAAGTGCGGCGGTTTGCCACTTTGCGGATCGCGAGGGCTCCACGCAAGTCTGCGGACGAGGCTTGCGTCGCATTTCCGCGGCGACGCGCAGCCCTTGGTTATTGGGAGCCCAACTTCAGTCTAGGAAGGCGGCGGCAAGACGCTGCAGTCCAAAGGACTCGCGCTCATACCGCGAATTGCAGGCAACCAAAAATCGAATTGGAATGTAACTCACGGTCTGCGCCATCCGTAATACCATTGTGGAAGACATGACCGGCCCTAATGGTTTTGCCATCCGCACCGACCGCGTCTCCCGGCACTATCAAATGGGCGATGCCTTGGTGCGAGCGGTGGACGACGTTTCGATTGCGGTTCAGCCGGCGGAATTTGTAGCCCTACTCGGCAGTTCCGGCTCAGGCAAATCAACGCTTCTAAACCTACTGGCGGGGCTCGACCGCCCGACTTCTGGCGCCATCTACGCACACGAAAAGAATTTGGCAGCGATGAACTCAGAAGAACTCGCAGACCATCGCAGCCACACGGTAGGGATGGTTTTTCAGGCGTTCAATTTGCTGCCGCGCATGACGCTGGAAGAAAACGTGGAGCTGCCGCTGCGCCTCGCTGAAGTGGATCGTGCCGAGCGTCCCGCCCGAGTGCGCGAAGCGGTCGACCGTGTGAAACTGGCGGCGCGGCTGACGCATCGCCCCAGCGAGCTTTCCGGCGGCGAGCAGCAGCGGGCTTCGCTGGCGCGCGCACTAGTGAATCGCCCGACGATACTTCTCGCCGATGAACCTACCGGTAACCTGGACAGTGCGACGGGCGACACGATCATGAGCCTCTTGCAGGAAATCAATGAATCGCTGCGCATGACCATCGTGATGGTGACGCACGACCGCGCCCGCGCTGAGCGCTACGCGCGCCGTATCATTACGATGGGCGACGGAAAACTGCTCAGCGACGGAGTCCCGCATGAAGTTGCGTGACCTCACCGAGCTTGCGGGCCGTAACCTGCGCGAAGCGGTGTTGCGCAATTCGCTCACGACTCTGGGCATCGCGGTGGGCGTGGCTTCGCTGGTCGCGATGCTTTCGTTGGGAGTCGGGTTGCAGGAATTAGCCAGCACGCGGCTATCGAAAACGGGACTCTTTGATGCCATTTTTGTGATGTCGCAGGCCAACCAGCGCGCGTTCGGAGGGCCGCCGCGACCGGCTGCTGATCCCACGCAGCCATTGCGCCGGCTCGATGACGACGCCAGGCAGCAGCTCACGCAAATCAAAAATGTTGTGGAGGTGTATCCCGAAGTCCGTTTTCCAACCGAGATTCAATTTGATGGCAAGCCGTATATGACCACCGTTGCAGGCATTCCCGCGTCGGCGCGTGGGGATGGAGCATTTGACGAGATAAAGGGAACGTATTTCTCCGCGCCGGATGCGGACGAAGCTATTTTACAGATCGAATTGGCGAAGGACCTTTCGAAAACACCCGGCTCATTGATCGGGAAGGAGATCACGCTGCGCTATGCCGAGCGGCAATCGCTGCCGGCGGAGCCTTCGCCCGGAGATAAATCCTCTGCTGCATCTGGCGCTGCGGGTACGTCGGACTTCTCTCCCGGCTTTTCGATCATTCCGCGAGAGATGAAGCTCCGCATTATCGGCATTGTCGAGACCGAACCCGCCGCCGGATTTGGAGGCATGGGTCGTGGGCGCTTGCTCATCCCGCTACATATCGCGCAGAGACTGCGCATCGCGCAACCGACCGACCTGCGCGAAATGTTGCGCGGAAGCTCCGGCAAGCCAACGTATGAGAGTCTGACCGTGCGTGTCACCAGCCCCAAAGCGGTGCAGGGTGTGGAAGATGCGATTAAAAAAATGGGTTTCGGCACGTTTTCAATTCTGGACGCGACGAAGAATCTGCAATTGTTCTTTACTGTCTTTGATCTACTGCTTGGAATCTTTGGCAGCCTGGCGCTGACGGTATCCTCGCTCGGAATTATCAATACGCTGGTGATGGCCATCCTCGAACGACGACGCGAAATTGGCGTCCTGAAGGCGCTAGGTGCCGCCGACCGCGATGTGCGCCGTCTGTTTTTCGCGGAAGCAGGTGCAATGGGGCTGCTTGGCGGCGTTTTCGGAGTTGTACTCGGCTGGCTGATCGGGCGTGCGCTTACCTTTGGCACTAATGCTTATCTCGCGCGGCAGCAACTGCCTCCGATTGATTTGTCTTCCGTGCCGTTGTGGATGGTTGGCGCGGCCATTGCGTTCTCATTTGTGGTGAGTTTGGCGGCGGGTATCTATCCCGCAGCCCGCGCGGCGCGGCTTAACCCTGTCGAGGCGCTCAGGTATGAATAAAGCCCGCCGCCGGGCGCTCATTTTATTTTTCGCGTCATTCGCCTTCGGTGCAATTCCGATTCGCACGAGCGCTGCCGGACCTGGGCGCGCGGAATGTCGCTCAATTCCCAGCGCAATCCTGGGACATCCCGTCGCGTATTGCGTAATCCTGCCCTCGAACTACGACATTGACAAGGCGGTGAGCTATCCGGTCCTCTACTTCCTGCATGGCCTCGGCGGAAACGAACAGCTGCTGCTCAATTCCGGTGGCATGGATCTGATACAGGACCTGCGCGACCAGAAGAAAATCGGCGAGTTTCTCGTGGTGACGCCCAATGGAGGTCGAACCTTCTACATCAATTCGCGCGATGGGAAGGTGCGCTACGAAGATTTCTTGGTACGTGAGTTCATTCCCTACATCGAAAGCCACTATCGCATCCGCGCCGGACGCAAGACGCGCGGCATCACCGGGGTTTCGATGGGAGGCTACGGCTCGCTGTATCTCGCGCTGCGTCATCCGAATCTTTTTGGCGCGGTGAGCGCGCATAGCCCCGCGCTGATCGAGAAATTGCCCAAGATGCAGGGGTCAAGCCAGCAAGCCACAACCGTCGCGATGATTCTCGGTGGTGCGTTCGGCTCGCCGATTGATCCTGCCTTCTGGGAACGCGAGAGCCCGTTCACGATCGTAAGCACCGGGCCGCGTCCCACGGGATTGCAGATTTATTTCGATTGCGGAACCGACGACGAATATGGATTCAACAGGGGAGCGCAACAATTCCACGACTTGCT
>DATEVZ010000084.1:0-26534 GCA_035258265.1 Candidatus Acidiferrales bacterium | reverse complement strand
AGACCGTAACTTCGTGGCTGCAATCGCACGGCTTCCAAGTCACGCGCATCTCAAACGGCCGCACCGTAATCGAATTTTCCGGCACAGCCGGCCAAGTTCAGGAAGCGCTGCACACCACAATTCACAAATACGCAGTCCCGGGCGCAAACGGAACCGAAGAGCACTGGGCCAACTCGAGCGATCCGCAAATCCCCACGGCTCTCACCCCGGTAGTCGTCGGTGCAAGATCGCTCCACAATTTTCCAGCTGCGCCAATGAACCACTTCGCTGGAAGCTTTCGCAGGGATCAGGAATCAGGAAAGATCCAGCCGGCGGAGCCATTACCAATTCCACAGTTCAAATCGGGCAGCGGTTGCGGCATTCTCGGCGGGCCTTGTGAAGCGATCGGCCCGTTTGACCTCGCCGCAATCTACGACATTTCGCCGCTCTGGAACGCGGCGACTCCCATTGATGGCACTGGACAGACGATTGCGGTCGTCGGTGAAACCGACATTAATCCAGCGGACTGGACCGCTTTCTGGAACGTGTTCGGCGTGGCCACGCCAAAGGGCACGCTGAACATCATCCACGATGGCCCAGACCCGGGCTATCTAGGGGATGAGCCCGAGGCGGACATTGACACGCAATGGTCCAGTGCGGTCGCCAAGGGCGCAACCATTGATTTCGTTGTTTCCGAGTCAACGGAAGCCACGCTCGGCGTGGATCTTTCGGCTGAATACATCGTAGATAACAACCTCGCGCCGGTAATGAGCGAGAGCTATGGCGTCTGTGAGCTGGGCATCGGGACGGCGGGGAACGCTTATTACAACGCGCTCTGGCAACAGGCTTCTGCGCAAGGCATCACAGTCCTGGTGTCGTCAGGCGATCAAGGCTCAGCGGTTTGCGATCGTGGTGCCGAGGCCGCGCAGTTTGGACTCGCAGTCAACGGCTTCGGGTCCACTCCCTACAACGTTTCGGTGGGCGGGACTGATTTCAACGATCTGACCACTACATCAAAATATTGGAATTCCACCAACAACACAAACCAGGCCAACGCCAAGGGCTACATCCCGGAAACGACCTGGAACGATACTTGCACGAATTCCGAACTCTTCGGCTACCTGGGTACGACTACCGCCGAACAGACTTGCAACAATTTCACGGCTCAGGATGACGGATTTCTGAGCATCGCTGGCGGCAGCGGCGGGGCGAGCAATTGCACTACGTCATCGGCCAGTCTGCAATCGTCCTGCTCGGGCGGATACGCTAAACCATCCTGGCAAAACGCGCCCGGAGTGCCCTCCGACGGTAAACGCGATTTGCCAGACGTCTCACTGTTTGCCAGCAACGGGTTCAACAATAGCTTTTACATTGTCTGCGAGTCTGATGTGAAGGGTCCTTGCAACCTCAGCAATGGTCGGTTCTCAGGCTATGGCGGCACCTCGGTCTCCGCGCCGGCTTTCGCGGGCATCATGGCCTTGATCAATCAGAAGACTGGCGAACGCCAGGGCAATGCCAATTACGTCTTCTATAAAATGGCGGCGACCTCTTCGAACAGTTGCAATTCCAACTCGGTCCCCACTACGGGTACCAATAATTGTATCTTCTACGATATCCCCACCGGCTCGACGATCGCGATGCCGTGCCTTACAGGCAGTCCCAACTGCAAGACTTCCACCGGCGGCGACCAATTCGGGGTGCTTTCCGGTTACAGCACTGGCACTGGATACGACCTCGCCACGGGCCTGGGCAGCGTGAACGTCACAAATCTAGTGAATCAATGGAGTACCTACGCGGGTAAATTCAATGCAACGCAGTTCGGTTCCTTTACCCTGGGCCCGCCCCTTACGATCACGCACGGACAACCGATCGCCGTGGCCGCTACCGTGGCGCCTCAAACCGGCGCGGGAATGCCCACCGGCACAATTGCGCTGATTGCAAACACCGGCTCGAGCCTAAGCGACCAGCAAGGCGCGCAACAACTGTTCACTCTCAGCAACGGGTCATTGCCGGCCGGTACTACGACGACATTTCTGCCGGGTGGCGCAAGCTATAGCGTCACCGCGCACTATTCCGGAGATTCGACATTCGCGCCGAGCGATTCTTCCCCTGTTACGGTGACCGTCAACCCGGAATCGAGCAAGACCCAAACTGCGATCGTGACATTCAACGCCACCACCGGCCAGACCATCAGCACCAACGCCACGTCTTTCGCTTACGGCACACTCTATTTTCTCCGGGGCAACGTAACGAATTCCAGCGGGAACTTGTGCGCGCCGAGCGGCACCCAGCTATACGGCTGTCCGACCGGAACCGTCACGTTCAACGACACTTTCAACGGGGTTACCGGGCCGCTTGATGGCGGCGCTTTCGCTCTGAACGCCGAAGGGTATGCCGAGGATCAGCCGATTTTCTTGCTGGGTGGCCAGCACAGCATCGTCGCATCTTATGGCGGCGACAAGAGCTACGACGCCAGCAGCAATTCCGCCGCGCCCGACGTTGTCACCGTAACCCAAGCGCTCACGACAGTCAGCTTGAGTACCGTCACACCTGCAATTTTGACGGGCGCCCAAGCCAGCTTGACCGCCATCGTCAACTCGCAAGCTTTTCTGCCTCCCAACGCGCCTTTAGCCAACTACCCCGCCGACAGCCTGCAATTCTTCGATGGATCCGCGAAGATCAGCGGGCAAATATCGTACGCGCCCACGACGAACACCTCCGGAACCGCTGAGGTGACAGCCTCCTTCACCACAAACGCGCTGCATGTCGGCAACAACACGATCACTGCGCAATTCCTGGGCGACTCGAACTACCAGGCATCTGCAACTTCGAATCCGGTGATTGTGGATGTGGTGATTCCCACGACGGCTGCGCTGACTACCTCGAATCCCGTGATCTCGCGCGGATCGCCTGTTACGTTCACGGCGCAGATCACTCCGCAACAGACCGGCGGCCCGACCATGACCGGAACCGTTCAATTCTGGACTAATTGCGCGAACTGCACGAGCATCGGCAGCGCCACGCTGGCGAATGGGCAGGCGCAGCTTACGACTTCGACTCTGCCTGCCGGTAACCTGACAATCTTCGCTACCTATGGTGGTGATACGAACTACGAAAATTCATTCGCCACAGTATCGGAGACTGTCAATCTTCTCAGCACCACGACCACGCTGATGTCTTCGAGCACCACGATCCAGCAGGGCGCTAGCGTCACATTTACCGCTCAGGTTACGCCCGGCCAGTCGGGTGGCCCGGCAATGACCGGCACCGTTCAATTCGCGGCAGGCGGGAGCAATCTGGGCACCACGGGCGTCTCCAACGGGCAAGCGCAGCTTTCAACCAGTTCGTTGCCTGTGGGTACCGACATGATTTCTGCCTCCTATTCGGGCGATTCAAACTACGCCAGCTCACAAGCCTCTGCGTCGCTCACGGTGACGCCCGGCCCGGACTTCAGCGTCTCCTTCGCGCCCGCCACGGTAAATGTCAGCTCTCCCGGCTCATCCGCGACGACGATGCTTACGGTGAGCGGGTCGAACGGATTTAACTCGCAGGTGAGCTTCTCCGCCACGTGCGCGGGCCTTCCCAGTGGGAGTAGCTGTTCCTTTAGCCCATCCATGGTTGCTGTCGGCGGCTCTACGACCCTGACCGTTTCCACGACTGCTCCCAGCTCGCTCGTGCCAGTCAGCCAGCGCATTGATATCGGCGATTGGCGACGAATGCCGGGAGCGCTCCGGCTGTTGCTCTTCGGCCTCGTGCTTCTCGCATTGGGGATTCAAGCACGGCGGCACCGATGGAATCTTACTGGCACGGCGCTGGTGCTGGCATTGCTCGTCGTCAACGCAGCCTGTGGTGGAGGCGGCGGTGGCGGTGTTAAAAATCCAGGCACGCCACAAGTGAAAAACCAGCTCATCACCGTGACGGCGACCAGCGGGACGACCACGCACACGTTCACGTTCACGCTCAACGTGAACTAAGGCACACACGCCATCAGCACGATTTACATGGAGTGCGGCGGCTTGCCGCCGCCTTGGAGTGTGCGAAGCAAACGTCGCGTGTGCGTGACGAGGCACGAAGTGAGGCAGAAAAACCGCCGCTTGGCCTCGATACCCGGCCTGCGGTTTGTGCCCTCTGTGCCAAATTTTTTGACTCTAACCTCGGCCCGCCCAGCCTGTTCTAATCGCGAGCCGCGGGTTCACCGAACGATCAAACCTGCATATCCCACAACTTCCTCGCGGTCTCCCGTCACATCCCCGGAAGTTGCATACCGCACGAGTTCCACATCCTTCGCGCCCAAGTAGCGCATCGCCACCAGCATTGCTGTGGTCGCCGCATAGCCGCACATCGAGATTCCCTCGCCGCGCACCGTGTCGTACAGTCCGCGCGGATCGAGCGCCAGCACCTGCGCAATCGCGCGTTCATCCTTAGCCCGCGTGATTGCATCGTTCTCGTAATGATTCATGTCCGTACTGGCAATCACCAGCACGCGTTCCGGCGCGTGGGCCGCGACGACTTTCGCCACCGCATGCCCCAATTCCTCCAGCATCGGATAACGGTCAACCGCCAGCACGACCGGCAGGAATCGAAAATCCGGCGCTAGCTGCTGCAAAAACGGAATCTGCACCTCGAGCGAGTGTTCGCGCTCGTGCGCCACCGCGTCTTCGCGCAAGCCCGGACACGCCCGCATCAGCTCCGCAGCCAATTCCGAATCAATCCGCGCGTCACCAAATGGAGTGCGCCAGCTTCCCTCCGATAAAATTGCCAGCGCCTCGCCGCGCGGATAATGGCGAGGCCCCAGTAGAATGCAACGCGAAGGAATTTCGAGCATTCCATACACTACGCCGGCCACGTGGCCCGAATACCTCCAACCCGCGTGCGGCACCACACAACCACGCGCCACAACTTTCGAGGCGCCGCCACGTGCGTATTCGGAAACCAACCGCGATAGTTCCTTCGCGTCAGATGGGTAAAAGCGGCCGGAAACGGCGGGAGGGCGAATCATTTCGCGATGCCGATTTACATTGAGATGGAACTTCGCGGAAAACTGCTCAACACGGGGCCCACAAAATCAAATCGCCGGGGAAGGTTTACCCTTAATGTCCAACGCTTCCGAAGTACCCGGTATCCAGCGAATCTTCACATGGTCGCCGCTCTGATAGCCGCCCTGCTCGAGGATGTTGCTCATTTTATCCTTGGCTTTGTCCGCGTAGGTGAAGGTATGAATCTTCATCTCGTTGCCGGCCTCGCGAACGATCATCGTGGTCTGGTCCGCGTGAATCACTTCCGCTCTCAACCACTCAGCCTTCACGGGCCTCTGCTTTACGATCACCGGCGCCGCGGAGGAATCACCATTGATCTGCGCGCGAACGGGCGCGGCCGCCAGAGTTGCCACACCGGCACACAGAATCACAGCCGCGAAAATTCTATAGCTCTTCATCGAAGGAAATCTTTAGGGACTTCAGGAATTTAATGTCCTGCGCGGTAATTTCCACGCGCGGCTCGATGGTTTCTTCGTCCATGATTTCGTCGTCCACGCGAATGTGCAGGGATTCCAGGAACCGGCGGTCTTGCGTGGTCATTTTGGCGTCTTGGGCGGAGCGGCGCGCCAGGCCGATCGTCGCGTCAAGCTTAAGCACGATATCGAAGCCGGCCGAGCGGACCCCCGAAATCGCTTCCGCGATGCGGTCGGAATCAGACACGGTGTCATTGATGGCGTGTCCCAGCTCTCGCAGCAACTGCTTCATGCGGTCGTCGAGTTGCAAGGGCATCACCTCCTATGGAAACCCTTTCTATACCAATCTTAAAGCGCACGCCAGCCCGAAACAAGACCCTGGTGCGCAACCAGAACCCCTCCCGTTACCTGGCCGTGCGCTCAGGTTTTTGGAGGTCAATTGCGGATTAGGAACATAAGGACCCGACCAAACGGGCAGCGACTCAGCACAATGTGTACTAGAATTGTGGCATGGCCGCAGGCTTCTATTCGGCGCTCTGGAACTCGGCGAAAATCGCCCTGCGCGTCATCTGGCGCGCGACGCGCCAGCTTTTTCATGAAGCTACTGGAGCAGTTTTCGGCATGTTCGCGCTCTACGGCGCGATCGCCGCGTGGCGTCAGTGGCATACCCGCCCGGCCGCCTGGCTGCTGGGTTTCACAGTCGTTTATGCCGTCATGATGCTGGTATTTGCGTTCACGTCTTTTCGCCGCGCCCGCCGCGTACGGTGAGACGGAAATTGGAAAATAGAAAAGTGAAACTGGAAAATCGCGCCCCTTGACTGAGTCCACGCACAAATCAGCAACGCAATCCGAACGGAAGCCTGCTTCGCCATCCGGCCTGCCCATGGAAGCCGTCGTTACACCGGATGACTTGCACGATTGGGACGCAGAACGCGACCTCGGTTATCCCGGCGAGTTCCCTTTCACTCGCGGCGTCTATCCCACGATGTATCGCGGACGTCTGTGGACCACGCGCCAGTACGCCGGCTTCGGCAGCGCCGTGGAATCGAACCAGCGTTACCGCTATTTACTAGCACAGGGCGTCAAAGGCCTCTCCGTCGCATTCGACTTGCCCACGCAAATCGGCATGGACTCCGACCACGCGCTCGCGCAGGGCGAGGTCGGCAAAGTGGGCGTCGCCATCGACTCGCTCGAAGACATGCAGACGCTCTTCGATGGCATCCCGCTCGAAAACGTCTCCACTTCGATGACGATCAACGCCACCGCCGCTATTCTGCTCGCGCTGTACGTTGCAGTCGCGAAGCAGCAGGGCGCGAACCTGAAACGCCTGGCCGGCACGGTACAGAATGACATCCTGAAGGAATACATGGCGCGCGGAACCTACATTTATCCGTTGCGGCCCGCGATGCGCATCGTCACCGATATTTTTGCCTGGTGCCGCCACGAAATTCCCAATTGGAACGCCATCTCGATTTCTGGCTATCACATCCGCGAGGCAGGCTCGACGGACGTGCAGGAAGTCGCTTTCACCCTCGCAAACGGCATCGCCTACGTGGAGTCCGCCGTCGCTGCAGGGCTTTCTGTGGACGGATTCGCGCCGCAGCTTTCGTTTTTCTTCAATTCGCATAACGAACTGCTCATGCAAATCGCGAAATTTCGCGCTGCGCGCCGGCTGTGGGCTCATACGATGCGCGACCGCTTCCATGCGCGCGATCCGCGCTCGATGATGCTGCGCTTCCATGCGCAGACCGCGGGCTCTTCACTTACCGCGCAACAGCCTGAAAATAATTTGGTGCGTGTGGCTTTGCAGTCGCTCGCAGCGGTTCTCGGCGGCTGCCAGTCCTTGCACGCAAATGCGCTCGACGAGGCTCTTGCACTGCCTACGGAACAGTCCGCGCTCCTCGCGCTGCGCACGCAGCAAATCATCGCGCAGGAAACTGGCGTGGTGAATACGATTGATCCGGTCGCGGGCTCTTATGCCATCGAAAAGCTGACCAATGAAATCGAAGCCGGTGCGCAGGATTACATTTCAAAGATTGATGCGATGGGCGGAATGTTGCGCGCCGTCGAGACGGGTTACGTCCAGCAGGAAATTCAAAAGTCCGCCTACGAATATCAGCAAGCCGTGGATTCGGGCGAGCAGGTCATCGTCGGAGTGAATCGCTTCCAGGCGGAAGAAGGAAAAACAATTCCTACGCTGAGCATTGACCCCGAGATCGAGCGCACGCAAGTTGCGCGGCTCCAAGCGCTGCGCGCCCGCCGCGACGGCGCAAAAGCAAATGCGGCACTTGCCGAAATCGAGCGCCGCGCGCACACCACGGAAAACCTGATGCCCGCAATCCTCGCTGCCGTCGAATCCTACGCTACGGTCGGCGAAATCTCCGACGCACTCCGTCGCGCCTTCGGCGAATACCAGGAATCCATCGTCATCTGACGCTGCTCCTCGCGAAATTTGCTGCACGTTCATATCCGGCACAGGTGCCGTAGAATAGGCGCGCATGAGCGCTGGTGCCGACCTCAACAATCTTCGCGTGGTGCTGGTTTCCACGCGCAATCCTTTGAACATTGGCGCAGCGGCGCGCGCGATGAGCAATTTCGGTTTTTCGCATCTGCGCGTGGTGAATCCGTACGAGCCGGCGTATCGCGAAGCGCGTTCGGCCGTGGGGGCCGCGTCGGTCCTCGCGAAGGCGGAGGAATTCGACAGCGTGGCGGAGGCTGTCGCCGATTGCGCTCTGGTCGTCGGCACTACTGCCGTGGGCCATCGCGAATTGCACCACCCGCTGCGCCGCCTGGAAGACGCGGCGACAATCATCCGCAAGGCGCTCGCGCGCGAATCGGCCAGCCGCGGCGCGAAAACGAAACGTAAGAAATCTGCGCGCAATCGCGCTGCGTCGAATCGTGTGGCGCTCCTCTTTGGGTCCGAGAAATTTGGACTGACCAACGAAGATTTGAGTCATTGCCACTGGCTGCTGCACGTTCCTACCTCGACGCAAAATATTTCGATGAATTTGGGGCAGGCCGTCGCGGTGTGCTTGTACGAACTGATTCGCGGGTCGCAGAATGCGCCGCAAAAGAGGCCGGAGTTTGCGGCTAAATTCGCGTCCAGATTTGAGCACGCGTCGCAGAAACCACAGCCAGCCACGGCGGGCGAGCTCGAGCGATTTACGGCGGTCCTCACCGACGCGCTCAGCGCCAGCGGGTTCCTTGATCTGCGCAAAGTCGCCGACGCCGATGAAAGAGTCCGCCGCCTGGTTCGTCGCCTCAATCTGCCTTCCCGCGACGCTGACATGTGGACCGGCATCATGCGGCAGATCGTCTGGAAGTTAAAGACAAAGCCGTGATTCGTGACTTGTGACTCGCAATTCCTGACCAGCAAACCCACGCCTGACGCAGCAGGCGCGGGTCACAGATCAGGATCATTTCCAGATCTGCGAAGGTTCTCTCGCGTCTCTCTGAGTTATCTCACGTCAACTTCCATGCGCATCCACGGGTGAATACAACACTGAAAGTAATGTTTGCCTTTCGACAGGCCCGTGATGTAGCTCTGGCTACCTTGAAGGATTCTGGTCTTGGCCACGGCGACGCTTGAGAATCCGGCGGCACATTCGGGAACCACCTCCTCTCCCGGCGCATTGAGCCCCGGTATGAATCCGCCGCCGAAGTGCGCCACCTCGGTGAAGGTGTGAGGTTCGCCGCCCTGGTCAACGACGTTCAAATCGGTTCCTTCTTCGATGGTGAGTTTGTCCGGTTCGAAGTCCCAGTTCGGGTTCGGCTTTCCGCTCTGTGCCTCTGCAAATAAGTCCGAGAATGTGGTCGCGGCTCCCAGCGCGATGTTCCGGCAGAAGTCCGGCCCAACGGCGTTCGGAGCATTGAAGGTGGCAGGATCGCACTCGTCCAAAGCCACGACTGGTGCGACACGTGCTCGATTTCCTTCGTGCGGCGCGTCAAATAACATCAAACAGCCAGCGAGTAAACCGGCCTTCACTACGATATTCATTGTTATCTCCTCCATGGGACCGGAACCCATCCTGATCGGTCCCTCGAATGCACGGAGAATCCAGCAAGGCGGCTCGTACCTCAATAGGCGGAAACTCAAATCTTCCTCGATCTCCAACCCACTGAAAGCTAAATAGTTCGAGGGATTGCTCGCAGGCGAACTCTCGCTTCGCCTTGAGGCCGTGGTACACTCCGCAGCAAGAAACGCTCGCCATGGCAACAGAATCAACCGCGCGCTCCCGGATTGTCCGATTTGGCATCTTCGAGACAGACCTGAGCACACGCGAACTCCGCAAGGGCGGAGTGAGAATTAAACTCCACGGCCAGCCATTCGAAGTTTTGGCCTTGCTGCTCGAACGCCCGGGCGAAGTTATCCCGCGTGAAGAGTTTCGCCAAAGGCTGTGGCCGACCGATACATTTGTGGACTTTGACCATGGAGTGAACACAGCCATCAACCGGCTGCGGGAGGCTCTTGGCGATTCCACCGAAAGCCCCCGTTTCGTCGAAACACTTTCCCGCCGCGGCTATCGGTTCATCGCACCCGTTGATTCAGAGCCACGTGACCGCTTCTCGGAAAAATCAGCCAAGCTGCTGGAAACGCGCCCTCCCAATATTCCGGTGCAGCGGACCGGGTTTGTAGGGCGCGAGAAGGAAGTAGCCAGCGCCAAGGAACTGCTGCTGCGTCAGGATGTGCGCCTCGTGACCGTCACCGGTCCAGGCGGGATCGGGAAAACGCGTCTTGCGCTGGAAGTCGCGAAGGACCTCACCGAGAACTTTCCAGGTGGAATTCATTTTGTTCCGCTGTCCCTGCTGCGCGACCCGGGATTGATCTCTTCCGTAATCGTTCAGACTCTCGGAATCCGCGAAGCGCGGCGACAGTCGCCACTCGAAATCCTCAGAAGAAATTTCCAGGACTCGCGGCACACGCCTGCGCTCTTGCTTTTAGACAATTTCGAGCACCTTATGCAAGCGGCGCCTACAGTCGCGGAACTCCTGGCCCTCGGAGCCGATCTAAGAATCCTGGTAACCAGCCGCGCCGCGTTGCACGTTTACGGCGAGCATGAATTTCCGGTGCCTCCGCTGGCCCTGCCGGATTCGCAATCGAAGCCTTCGGTCGAAGTCGTCGCGCAATACCCCGCGGTCGCGCTATTCGTGCAACGCGCCGTTGCCGCCCGGCCGGATTTCGAGCTGAATGGGCAAAACGTATCCGCCGTTATCGAGATTTGCGCGCGGCTGGATGGTCTGCCCTTAGCGATCGAGCTCGCAGCCGCCCGAGTGAAAGTACTTTCACCCACTTCGATGCGGACGCGTCTCGCCAGCCGGTTGCAGCTACTTACGGGCGGGGCGCGCGACTTGCCGCAGCGGCAGCAGACTCTGCGCGCCACCATCGATTGGAGCTACGACCTGCTAAGCCCCGCCGAGCAGAAACTTTTCCGAAGATTATCGGTCTTCGCCGGGGGCTGCAACCTGGAAAGCGTGGAAGCCGTGTGCGACACCAAGGGCGATCTCGAGTTGGATCCACTCGACGGCACGGCCTCTATGGTGGACAAGAGCTTGCTGCAGCGGATGGAACAAGCCAATGGCGAATCACGCTTCGTGATGCTGGAGACAATTCGTGAATACGCTCGGGAGAAACTCGAGGCCAGCGGCGAGGACGCCTTGACGCGGCGTGCGCAAGCTGCCTATTGCCTGGTGCTCGCAGAAGAGGACGCTACGGAGCAGGGTGGCGCTGACAGACCGGAATGGCGAGAACTCCTCGCGTTAGAACATGACAATCTTCGCGCGGGCCTGGAATGGCTGATAGAAACCGGAGACGCCGAGTGGGGCTTGCGTCTCGGCGCAGCTCTGTTTCGCTTCTGGGAGGCGCGCGAGTATCTCGCCGAGGGCCGCGTCAGTCTGGGCAAGCTGCTGAAGATCCCGGGAGCGGCAGCTCCCACTAAATGCCGAGAGCGCGTTCTATTTTCCGCCGGCGCACTCGCCGCCGAGCAGGGAGATTATTCTGCGGCGAGTGCGCTCATGAGGGACAGCTTGGACATCGCCCGCCAACTCCGAGACAAACAGGGCGTGGCGGTCTCGCTCAATGCGCTCGCGGTAGTTGCCCGCGACAACGGCGAGATCGCAGAAGCGCACGCTCTGTTCCAGGAAAGCCTGGGTGTGTGGAGAGAACTAGGCGACCTGAAAGCCATCGCTCGTTCCCTCAGTAACCTGGCAAATGTCGTCGCATTCCAGGGTGATTATGCCCGCGCACGCTCCTTATATGCGGAATCTCTATCAATCTTCCGAGGACTCGGAGATCGCACGGGCGTCGCCTGGTCGCTAAACAATCAGGGAGACGTCGCCCGCGATCAAGGCGACTTCGCGGCTGCGCGAGCACTATATGAACAGGGCCTGGCAATTTTTCGCGAGCTCGGTGACTGCTGGGGCACTGCGGGCACGCTCGCGGATCTGGGAAATTTAGCCAGAGATGAGCGGGATTGCGCAACAGCACATTCTCTCTATCGCGAAAGCCTGAAGATTTTCCAACAGCTAGAACACAAACGCGGAATTGCCCGGCTGCTGGAATGTTTTGCGTGCTCAGCGGTTGCTCAACAGCAACCGGAGCGTTCGCTGCGGCTGGCGGGCGCGGCCGCAGCGCTGCGTAAAAACATTGGCGCACCGCTGACGTGCGCGGAGCAGGCCAAACTGGACACCATTCTGGATCCGGCGCGTCAGGCATTAGTGGATACGACGGGCGCGACGGCTTGGCGCGAGGGTTGGAATATGTCGCTGGAGAAAACGATTGCAGACGTGCTGATGCCAGAGGGGCGTCCGACCCTTCTTAGGTTGAGAAGTGATAAACCACATAATTAGACACTACGTCGAAGATGTCTACGCGACGCCAGCGCGATAAACGCCGCAGGGTCACGAATCGCTAACTGCGAATCACCAATCAATTCTCAGCCGCCGCTTTTCAGTTCTTGCTGACTTCATGTATTCTGCTTCGCCTATGCTGGATCTTGGATATGTGCGGGATCATCTGGATGTGATCGAAAAGATGGGACGGGACCGCGGAATTGCGCTTGATCTGGAGCCTTTTCGGGCGCTGGATAGGGAGCGTCGGGCGCTTATTACTTCTGCCGAGCGGTTGAAGGCGGAGCGCAATCGGGCTAGCGAGGAAATTGCGCGGAAGAAGAAGGCTGGCGAAGATGCGTCGGAGATTTTGGCCTTGATGAAGGAAGTCTCCGACAGAATCAAGCGCGATGACGAGCGCATCGGCGTGCTGGACGAGCAACTGAAGAATTTTCTGCTTACCATTCCGAATATCCCACACGCCAGCGTGCCGGTGGGCAAGTCGGCGGCGGACAATGTGGAAGTGCGGCGGTGGGGCGCGCCGCCGTCGTTTGATTTCAAGGCGCGTCCGCACTGGGAAATCGGCGAAGGTGCGGGGATACTCGATTTCGATGCGGCGGTGAAAATCGCCGGGGCGCGGTTCGCGGTCTATAAAGGATTGGGCGCACGGCTGGAACGGGCGCTCGCGAATTTCTTTCTGGACATGCACACGCGCGAGCACGGCTACACGGAAATTCTCCCGCCGTTTCTGGTCAACACCGCGTCGCTGACGGGCGTGGGGCAATTGCCGAAGTTCGCGGCGGACATGTTTCACGTCGAAGGCACGGATTTGTGGCTGACGCCGACGTCCGAAGTGGAATTGACCAGCCTGCATCGCGACGAAACCTTGAACGGCGACGATTTGCCGTTGAAAGTGTGCGCGTGGACGGCGTGTTTCCGGTCGGAAGCGGGCGCTGCCGGTCGCGACACGCGCGGTTTGAAGCGGCAGCATCAATTTCAGAAGGTGGAGATGTTCAAGTTCACGCGGCCGGAGCAGAGTTACGACGAGCTGGAAGCTTTGGTGCGAAACGCGGAAGCCGTTTTGCAGCGGTTGGGTTTGCATTACCGAGTGATGCAGCTTTGTACCGCGGATATGGGATTTGCGTCGGCCAAGACTTATGACATCGAGGTGTGGCTGCCTTCTGCGGGCGAGTTCATGGAAATTTCGTCATGCTCGAATACGGAAGCGTTTCAGGCGCGGCGGTCGGGGATACGGTTCAAGTCTCCTGGCGGCAAAAAATCGGAGTTCGTGCATACGTTGAATGGGTCCGGATTGGCGGTGGGGCGGACTTGGATCGCGCTGGTGGAAAATTATCAGCAGGCGGATGGGTCGGTCGAGATTCCGGAAGCGCTGCGGGGATATATGGGCGTAGAGCGGATTCCTGCTGGGGCTAACAGATGACATGCTGCCACGGAGACACAGAGGAAACTTTTAGGGCGATTTAGCGGCGGAGATTCTCTGTACATTCTCTGTACATTCTCTGTGGCTCTGGGGAATCGTGGCATTTTTTCGTGTGTGGCGGCTACGAGATCGGGCCTACCAGGACCATGGGGCCTGTGGGTTGGGGCATGCCGCCTGCTGGTTCTAGCGAGACGGCGAATTCTTTTGCAGTTAGTCCTGCTGGGACCTTCATCATCATGTGGCTCATCTGGCCGCTCTTGGGGTTGAAGACTCCGGCGCTGATGGGCGCGCCGTTCATGGGAACCAGCCAGAGCTGATAGCTTTTGTCCGCGGGAGCGGGCGGCAACATTCCGTCACACACCATCATTCCTTCGCGGGCGTTGTAAACGACGCGCGCCCCAACCGTGTTTGGCGTTTTCTGCTCCCAGAGCGGAACGACGACGGTATCGCGCATGGCCAGCAGGGCGGCCATGTGGCGGGCTTCATCGAGCTGCGCTTGCTGATGCCGGAGGGTGTCGCGCAAATCGGCGAGCTGGCGCTCAAGCTGGACGTTGTGGAGCCAGAGCAGGATAGTGGCGAGCGCGAGCGCCGAGGCTACCGGAACGAGCACGGCCCACCAGCGGCCGAAAATTCCTGCGGCGGATTCCGGTATGACGCGAGGAACGGCGCTGGCGCCGGAGCCTTCGGCGGTCGAGTGGAGCTGGCGCATCAGACGTTCTTTCACGCCGGGCGAAGACTCGACGCGCGGCGCTGCAAAGGCGAGGATGGCCATGCGTCCTTGCGCTTCGGCGAGCTTTTGCGCGCAGTCGGGACAAGACGCCACGTGCGCTTCGATCAGTACCCTTTCGTCGGCGTCGAGGGCGCCGAGCGCGTAGAGATCGAAATCGTCCAGCCGAGTTGGATGGGGGCCGCTCATATTTGCAAATTCCGTTTTAGTGTCTCCACCGCGGTGCGCAACCGTGTTTTTACTGTGCCGAGCGGGTCGCCGGTGCGCGCGGCGATCTCGCTGTGCGTGAGGCCTTCGAAATAGGCCAGTTCGAGCGCGGCACGCTGTTCTTTCGGCAAACTTTCCAGCGCGCTTTTTACTTTGCTGAGCAATTGCTGCTGTGCGACCGCGTTTTCGAGATTTGCCGGCACGATGACCATGGTCTCCACGAGTTCTTCACCGGCTGCGGGATTATGCCGCCGCAAACGCGAGATGGCTCGATTGCGCGCAATTACCAGCAACCAGCCCGGCAACGAGCCGCGCTCGGGGTCGAATCGAGAGGCGGTGCGCCACAACTGGTAGAAGATGTCCTGCAGAATCTCTTCGGCGGCCTGAGTGTCGCGCAGAATGCGGTTCAGGACGGACGAGAGCATGCCAGCGTAACGGTCGTAGAGAGCTGCGAGCGCTGACTCGTCACGTTGGAGAATTCTGGCGACGAGCATGGCGTCCGAAGCCTTCAACTGCGCTCGCGTCTCCCCAGTCTGAGTAATTGCGGCTCCTATTAGTACGCGCGCGGGCAGCTTCCAGATTGCGCCGCGTGGGTCATGGCAACACCCTGTGCGCGGTGCGATGGAAACCCCGCTCGATGCGAAGTGCGGGAAACAAGCTTGAGGAGCGTAGCTTGCGATGGATCGTGGGGTCAATCCAGATTTTGCCGCGATGCTAAATAACGGGGTGACGGGATGTGGGTGAACATTCGATTTCGGCCGAGCGGCAAGTACTTAAGACTTAAGGGTTTAACTGCCATTCCGAGATGGATGTGCGGCACGAATCTGGTGTGTAGCGCCACGAACATTTCGTGAATTAACGGTGGTTTCCATTGACATCCAGCATGGCTCGAATAAACTTCGATTCGCGTAAGAGTTACAGGCCCCGGGGAATCACCTTTCACCATGTCAGGAAGGAAGACTTGATGGCCACACTTGCCAAACCAGCGAGTACGCAACCCATTCCGCGGATCGCACCGCGCGAGGACCTGAATCCTTACCGCATCTCGCAAATCCAGTTCGACATCGCGGCGGAATATTTGAAGCTCGACCAGGGGCTGCGGCAGATTTTGCGCACGCCCAAGCGCGTGCTGGAAGTTTCCATTCCCACCAAGATGGATAACGGCCAGATCAAAGTGTTCAGCGGGTTCCGCGTGCAGCACAATTTGGCGCGCGGCCCGGCGAAGGGCGGCATTCGCTATCACCCGAACGTCACGCTGGACGAAGTGAAAGCCCTCGCGATGTGGATGACCTGGAAAACCGCGACGGTAAATATTCCTTACGGCGGCGCGAAGGGTGGAGTGATTTGCGACCCGAAGCGGATGAGCAAGTCTGAACTCGAACGCATGACGCGGCGGTTCGCGGCGGAAATTTTGCCGATCATCGGCCCCGAACAGGATATTCCAGCTCCGGATGTGTACACCGATGCGCAGACCATGGCTTGGATCATGGACACGTATTCGATGACGAAGGGACATTCGTCGCTGGGCGTAGTGACGGGCAAGCCTATTTCGATTGGCGGCTCGGAGGGACGCAACGAAGCGACCGCGCGCGGCTGCGTGATCGTGGTGGAAGAAGCGTGCAAGGTGAAGAAAATGTCGCTGCGCGGCGCGAGCGTCGCCATTCAGGGGTTCGGCAACGCCGGTTCGATCGCGGCGAAATTATTCTCGGAGAAAAAAGCGCGCGTGGTGGCCATCAGCGATTCGCGCGGCGGCGTGTTCAATTCTCGCGGGATCGATCCGCTGAAAGCGATGCGCTACAAGGAGCGTTCCGGAACCGTGGTGGGGATGCCGGGCACGTCGCGGATTTCGAATGACGATCTGCTGATGATGAAGTGCGACATCCTGGTGCCCGCGGGATTAGAAAACGCGATCACGCTGAACAACGCGGACCAGATCAAGGCGAAAATTATCGCGGAAGCCGCGAACGGACCGACAACGCCTCATGCGGATGAAGTTCTGGCGCGCAAGGGTGTGATGGTGGTGCCGGATGTACTGGCGAATGCCGGCGGCGTGACCGTCAGCTACTTCGAGTGGGTGCAAGACTTGCAGAGCTTCTTCTGGTCCGAAGCGGAAGTGAACGCCAAGCTGGATTTGGTGATGCGCCGTGCGTTCCATGAAGTGCACGAGAGCGCGCGAAAGCATCGCACGCATCTGCGCACCGGAGCATACGCGCTGGCAGTCGGACGCGTCGCGGATGCCACGCTGGTGCGCGGCCTTTTCCCGTGATCAATCCTCGCAGTTAAGATTTTTTCCATCGTCGTTGCTTGCCGCTTCGTACTCGCCATCGAAGCTCAAATATTTTTCTTGCGCGATGCGCAAGAACGCGCGTACATTTTGCTTAGCCGGTGCGCCAATGCGGAAAATGGCAGCGCCGGCGTAATTGTCTGCGGAGGCCTCGCGCGGAGGGACTTCGAAATGAGCAATAATCACACCAACCACGCTCCACCAATTCTCTTAACCATTGCCGGATTCGATCCATCCTGCGGCGCAGGTGTTGCGGCCGATCTGAAGACTTTTGTGGCGCACAATTGTTACGGCGTTGCGGCAGTGACGGCGCTAACGGTGCAATCCACACAGGGAGTTGTTTCGGTGCATGCCACGCCCTCTGCCACGTTGCGCGCGCAACTCGATACGCTGGCGGACGATGTGACGATGGCCGGCGTGAAAATCGGGATGCTGGCGAACCGCGCCAATGCTTCCGTCGTTACCGAGTTTCTGGACAAGCACAAATTCGCACACGTCGTGCTCGATCCTGTCTTCCGTCCTACGGCGGGCAATGCGGAATTGCTGGATACTTCGGGATTGAAATTTGTGCGTGACGAATTGCTGAAGCGCGTGAGCGTGATCACACCCAATATTCCAGAGGCGGAATTCTTGACGGGCATGGAAGTGAAAGATCTCACGGGGATGAAAGCGGCGGGCTTGAAACTGGTCGAAATGGGCGCTCGCGCCGTGGTGGTTACCGGCGGACATCTGGATAAGCCGATTGATGTGCTGTGCATCGGCACAGAAGTGGAAACGTTCGGCGGCGACCATGTAAAAAGCCCCAACACGCACGGGTCGGGCTGCACATTTTCATCGGCGATCCTGGCGCAGATGGCCAGCGGCCAACAGTTGCGCGAAGCCGTGATTCTGGCGAAGGCATATGTTACGAAGGCCATCGAGAAATCCTACGCAATCGGCAAAGGCGCCGGGCCGCTCAATCAACTTTTTAGATTTCATCAGGAACAACCGCTACGAGGTGTCCACGAAGTTCCGCAACACGGGATGCATCCAGCCGCAGAACCCGCCGCCCATTAGCACGTCCGATATCTGCCACTGAGACACAGAGAATCTCGAGCCACACCGCATACGCCTTGCGCTTCTACACATCGTATGATAGACATGTAGAAGGACGAGGTGTCATGATGACTGCGAAGTCGGATCTGCCCCAAGGGACTTTGGATCTCTTAATCTTGAAGGTTGTGGCGTTGGGACCGGTGCATGGCTACGCGATCGCGCAGCGCTTGCAGCAGGTCTCGCGTGATGTGGTTCAGGTGCCGCAAGGGTCGCTGTACCCTGCGTTGCACCGGCTGGAAAATCGCGGGCTGCTCACGGCGGATTGGGAAGAGACCGACACAGGGCGAGAGGCAAAGTTCTACCGCCTGACGCGAAAGGGCCGGGCGCAGCTCGAAACGGAAGCCGCGAGTTGGGAGCGCTTGACGGCGGCCGTCGGCCTGATCCTCAAAATGTCCGAAGGAGGCGTTGAATGAACTGGTGGCAGCGCCTATGGCGGCGGAAACAAATGGAACAGCAACTCGAAAAGGAGCTCCGCTTCCATCTCGAGCAACACGCGAACGAGCTAATCGCGCAGGGATACAACCCTGAAGAGGCCCGCAGACGAGTCCAGCTCGCTCTCGGTGGTTCGGAGCAGGTGAAGGAGCAGTGCCGCGACGCACGCGGTACCCGATGGGTGGAAGACTTGTTGCAAGATATTCGCTTTGCGCTCCGCCTGCTCCGCAAGAATCCGGGATTCGCAGCCGTTGTCTTGTTGACGCTTGCTCTCGGAGTCGGAGTGACCACTGTGATGTTCACGGTCGTCAACGGCGTACTTCTGAAACCGCTACCCTATCCCGAGCCCAACAGGCTGGTGACCGTGCACGGCCACACAGAAACGTGGAATTCACAGATTTACGGCGAACAGAATGTCGCTTATCCCGATTTTCTCGATTGCCAGCGCGAGAGCCGCTCTCTGGAGATTGCCGGGACCCTCTACAACGGAGCTACGCTCAGCGAGCCAGGACAACCCGAATATGTTGACCTCCGGGAGATTTCGTCCAACCTATTTTCCGTCTTGGGTGTAAAGCTCGCGCAAGGGCGCGCATTCCTGCCTGAAGAAGACCGACGCGGCGCCGGGCCCATGATGATCCTGGGCTACAGTTTCTGGCAGCAGCACTTCGCTGGAAATCCGGAAGTGCTCGGCACATCGGCGGTTCTGGATCAAAAGCGATACACGGTGGTGGGCATCGCGCCCGCAGAATTCAGGTTGTACGGAGATGAAGCGGACGTGTACACGCCGCTAGGGCAAGACACCGCAGCATATCTGCAGAATCGCGCAGTCCATCCGACTGGTATCGTCGCGCGCCTGCGGCCCGGCGCGACCCTGGCCAACGCGCGAGCAGAATTGTCTTTGGTTGGGCATCGTTTGGCCGAGGAATACGCGGACACAAACGGAGGCCGCACTTTTGCGGTAACGCCGTTGCGCCCGCCAGTTGATGATGTGCGGTCCACGCTGTGGCTATTGTTGGGCGCGGTCAGTCTTGTGCTACTGATTGCGTGCGCCAACGTTGCAAGCTTGCTGCTGGCGCGCGCGGTTTCGCGCGAGCGCGAGCTTTCGATGCGCGTGGCGCTCGGTGCAAGCCGCGGACGGTTGGTGCGGCAGTGTTTGACCGAGAGCGCGGTGCTGGCGCTTGCGGGAGGGGCCTTCGGCGTCCTGCTTGCGGCTCTTGGCATCGGCCCGTTTTTGATGCTCTGGCCAGGAAGCTTGCCGCGAGCGCCGGAAGTGCATCTCGACTGGCGGGTTATGCTATTTGCGATCGTGGTGTCGCTGCTGAGCGGCCTTCTCTTCGGGATGGCGCCCGCCTTGCGCGCTCCGGCGCGAGGGCTCGAGCAAGCCCGGCGTGCGGGAGCCCGAACCATCGCCGGAACCGCGCGTCATTTACACGGCGCGTTTGTGATCTCCGAAATCGCGCTTGCGGTGGTGCTCTTAGTTGCGGCCGGCATGTTAGGGCGCACATTGCTCCGCGTGTCAGCGCTTCACCCGGGCGTTGACATCCGAAACGTGCTGGTGACGCGCATGGCGCTTTCGCCAGGAGTGCTTGCGGATCCCGGGAAGATCCGTCCCGCGTGGCGGGATGTATTGAGCCGTGCAAGCCGCGTGCCCGGAGTGCAGTCCGTCGCCATCGCTGACACTGTTCCGATGCGCGAGGGCAACAATCAAATCGGCTACTGGACAAGCGCGGACGTGCCGCCGGCAAATCGGCGACCGGTGGCGCTAGCAACGAGCGTTTCGCCGGATTATTTGAAGGTGATGGGAATATCCCTGCGCCGGGGCCGATTTTTCAACGACCAGGACCGGATGGGCGGCGAGCTTGTCGTCGTAATTGATGACGTTTTGGCGCAAAACGCCTTCGGCGAGCAGGACCCTATCGGAAAACGCCTGTGGATGCCAGACATGGACTATGGCCCGTTCACGGTGGTGGGTGTAGTTGGCCACGTGCGCCATTGGGGGCTTGCCGGTGACGACCAAGCACAAGTACGCGCACAGTTTTATTATCCTTTCTCCCAGCTTCCGGACCAATCCTTGCGGCGTTGGTCTGAACTTATGTCTGTGGTCGTGCGGACGAACGTCGCGCCGTTGAGTGTGGTTGATTCACTCCGTCACGATGTGCGAGGAGTTACCGGCGATCAGGTTTTGTACGAAGTTCGCACGATGGAGCAGCTCGCGCACGGTACGCTCGCACGGCAACGTTTCCTATTGTTGCTATTCGGCATATTCGCCGGTTTGGCTCTGCTATTGGCGTGCATCGGGATTTATGGCGTAATGGCGTATTTGACCGGACAGCGCGTGCCAGAAATCGGCGTGCGCATGGCGTTGGGAGCGAGTCCCGTCGATGTAATTTGGCTGGTGCTGCGGGAGAGTATTGGAATGATTTGTGTCGGCCTCGGCGTGGGACTTTTTGGAGCCGTGGCAGCGGCGCATTTGCTTGAACACTTAGTCGAAGGAGTGCGCCGGGCAGATCTTTCGACTCTAGCGATTATGATTCCCGTGCTGGTGATTGCCGCGCTGCTAGCGAGTTTCGTGCCGGCACGCCGGGCGAGCAGAGTGGATCCAATGACGGCCTTGCGGCAAGAATAAACGTGCCAGTGTACTTCACTGAGGATGCCGCTTTGCCGGAAAATTCGGACGTGGTCAACCTGACTGGGCCGCTTTTTCAATCGTGACGAAGCCAGTTGCTTTGCAGCCTTGGCGCATGCGTAAGGGTCTGCAGCACCACGCAGTATTGTTCGGTTTTTTCTTTCAGCGCGCTGATCTGTTCCGGAGTTGCGTGGGGCGCAGCAACATCGAAATGCAATTGAATGCTCTCGAAGCCGACGGGCACGTCTTTCGATATGCCTAGCGTGCCTCGGAGATCTAGGTCTCCCTCCACCGTGACTTCGATCCTTTCGGTCGGTATGCCCATCGCCGCAGCTACCATCTGACATGTGATTTGCGCGCACGCTGCCAACGCCCCAAGCAACAGATCGCCGGAACACGCGCCGGCGCCCGCGCCGCCGACACCCTTGTGGGCTTCCGCCTTGTAAATGGCGCGCCCGAGATCCACCGAGCAGGCTACCGGAACATCCGTTTGTCCGCCTTTTGCGCGGAGAGTAATGCGCGAGGCGCTTGGGTCAGTGCGGTATTGCTCTTTCAGCGGCTTTTGTAGCGATCTAAGATTCATGACGGCCTCATCTATATTCCTAGACATTTTTTGCTGCTCGGGGCGGCTTCGGCCGAGCTGTATTGAAGCCGCTTTATTCGCATGCTAGCATCCGTTCATGCCCAAATTCGTTATCGAACGCGAAGTTCCCGGAGCTGGAGAGCTGACCGACGCCCAATTGCGCGAACTTTCCCAAAAGTCCGTCAACGTGTTGAAGGGAATGGGTCCCGAGATTCAATGGCTCCACAGTTATGTCACCGGCAACAAAGTGTACTGCGTTTATCTCGCTCCGGACGAGGCCAGTATCCAAGAGCACGCCAAGCGCGTGGGTCTTCCTTGCAATCGCGTCTCTGCCGTGCGCCGGCTGATCGACCCCTCGACCGCAGAGTAAGCACCACGGAGTGGGCGCCGATCGAGACTTCCGCTCAAGCATGAGCGGGTCGTGCGCCGCCCTCGCTAACCCGAAGTAGACGCCGCTTCGGACAAAATCACTTCATCGATCGCTTTTTCGAGCGGCATATTCCAGCCCTCTAGCCAAGCCGTCGCGCCCGACGCATGGGTCAAGGAGCGCCGCGCGGGATCCAGGATAGCGTCAAGTTTGGCCTGTTCCGCGGATGTGAGCGGGGCACCGATACTTTGGCGTAGCGCGGCCGCCGCGCCAGCCAGCCGCAGTGAACGCTCGGCTTGAAGTTGCGCCGCCGCAGAACAGGCACAACCTTCGAGCAGACGAGCGATGCCGCGCTTGTGATCCAGTTCCCGAAAAATTTTCAGGCTTTCCTGGTACAGAGGGTGCGCGGTGGCGCAATCCTGCCCTTCCCTCGCCAAGTTGCCAAGATCGGCAAGCGTGCCGGCGATGCCCCACCGGTCGCCAAGCTCGCGAAACATTCCCAGGCCTTGTTCGTACAATGCCCGAGCAGCCGCGGAATCGCCCTGATCGCGGGCGACGTCTCCCTGATTGTTGAGCGACCAGGCAACGCCGGTGCGATCTCCGAGTCCTTGAAAGATTGCCAGACACTCCGCATGCAGGGAGCGCGCGTGATCGTATTCGCCTTGCAGCTTGAGGACATTCGCCAAGTTACTGAGAGCCCGAGCGATGGCCTTCAGGTCGCCCAATGCTTTCCACACACCCAGGCTTTCCTGGAACAGAGCGTGCGCTTCTGCGATCTCACCGTTGTCCCGGGCAACTACCGCGAGCGCATTGAGCGAGACGGCGACACCCTGGTTGTCTCCGAGTTCACGCGCAATGTTCAGGCTCTCCCTCATGAGCGCATTCGCCGCGGAATAATCTCCCTGCTCGGTGGCGAGCACGCCAGCGGCAAAGAGAGCACGCGCTCGCGCCTTTGTCGGAGCCGCCGCGCCCGGTATCTTCAGGAGCTTGCCCAGACTGTCCCGGCCTTCGGCGAGATACTCGCCCGTTTCCCAGAAACGAAATAGTGCGGTGCCCAGACGCAGGCCCCACTCGGCGTCTCCCGTTTCGGTCAGCCACTCGACGCCCGCGCGAAAATTATCGTGTTCGAGCTTGAAACGTTCCCGCCACTCCGGTCCCACCGCGCCGCTCTGGTCCCCGGCTGCTTCTTCTGCGAGCACCAGGCAATAGGCGGCATGGGCACGCTTTGTCGAAGCGTCCTCGCCGCTGGCCTCGAGCTTTTCGCGAGCGTACTCGCGAATCGTTTCCAGCATCGCAAAGCGAGATTCACCGTTCGCGTGCCCGGCCTGCTGCATCAAGCTCTTATCCACCATGGACGCGATCCCATCGAGCAGATCCAGATCGAGATCGCCCTTGGTATTACACACGGCCTCGACGCCCTCGAGAGTGCATCCGCCGGCGAACACCGATAGTCGCCGGAAAAGTTTCTGCTCAGCGGCGCTCAGCAGGTCATAGCTCCAATCAATCGCAGCGCGCAGAGTTTGCTGACGCTGCGGCAAGTCGCGGGCGCCGCCGGTTAATAGCTGCAAACGGCTGGCGAGACGTGTCCGCATCGAGGCGGGCGAAAGCACTTTGACCCGCGCGGCTGCGAGCTCTATCGCGAGGGGCAGGCCATCCAACCGCGCGCAAATCTCGATGACGGCGGATGCGTTTTGCCCGTTCAGTTCAAAATCCGGCCGCGCAGCTACTGCGCGTTGCACAAATAGCGCGACGGCTGGGTACTCCGACAGCGCCTCGACAGAAGGTTTTGATTGCGAATCCGGAAGCGCCAGCGGCGGCACCGGAAATTCGTGCTCTCCGTAGATGTGCAGCGCCGCACGGCTGGTTACCAGGATTTTGAGATTGGGACCCAAGGTCAGGAGCTCCGCAACCGTGGGTGCGGCCTGCATCAAGTGCTCGAAATTATCCAAAAGCAAGAGCGCCGGCGCGCGTTGCGAGTCCTGCAAATTTCTTTTGAGGATTTCCACGGGCGGCTGGCCTCCCGCCTCGCGGATTCCCAAGGTCTGGACGATCACGGAAGCAATCAAACCAGGATCGCGCAACGCAGAAAGCGCGACAAAATGAATTCCTCCGGGAAAGGTCTCCGCCAAATCTTTCGCCACCTCCAACGCAAGACGCGTTTTCCCGATCCCGCCAGGACCAGTGACCGTTACGAGGCGCACATCTTGACGCAGCAGCAGTTCTTTAGCGGCGGCTACTTCCTTTTCACGTCCTACAAATCCGGTCCGCTGCACCGGAATGTTTGCGGGGCGAGTTTCGGCCTGTTTGATCTGTTTCTCCGAGAAGCGATCGCGTATCGCTGCAAGTTCGCGTGCCAGTTCCCGCGTCGAGGCGTAGCGTTTATCCGGCTCTTTTGCCAGGCACCTTTCGATTGCCCAACACAATGGCGCGGGACAGTCGGGATTTTGGGCGCCGATCGGCTCGGCCTGTTCGCGCATAATGGCTACGAGAATCTCGGCGGCGGTCTTGCGGGCGAACGCGCGTTTTCCCGTGATCATTTCGTAGAGCACCAGGCCGAACGAGAACTGATCCGACCGGAAATCGAGCGCGCCGCCGCTGGCTTGCTCCGGCGACATGTAGTGGACCGTGCCCAAAATCACACCCGCCCCCGTCTGCCAACCGGAGGTCGTGAGCGTTTGCGACATGTCTACGCCGGATGACGCGAGCTTCGCCAAGCCAAAGTCGAAAATCTTGACGAATCCGTCCTGGGAAACCATGATGTTTTCGGGCTTCAAATCCCGGTGGGCGATGCCTGCTTCGTGGGCCTTCGCCAATCCCTCCGCAGCTTGCGACGCGATTTCGATCGCCTGGCGGATTGGCAGCGGGCCGGCGATGAGCAGCTCGCGCAACGTCTTTCCTTCGATCAGCTCCATCGCTATGTAGCGAGTCGTGTCGTGCTGGCCCAGCTCATAGACGGTGACAATATTGGGGTGATTTAGCGCGGAAGCGGAGCGCGCTTCGCGCTCGAAACGGTGCAACCGATCGCTGTCTGCAGACAACCCTGCCGGCAGAATCTTGATCGCGACGATGCGATCGAGGCGCGCGTCGCGGGCGCGGTACACCTCGCCCATTCCGCCGGCGCCCAGAAGTTTCACGATTTCGTAGGGGCCAAGGTGGGTCCCCGGATCGAGCGGCATAGTTGTTCGCGATTATACCCCTGCAACCTCGGTTCGGTATCTCTCCCCGCGGCCTAACGTGTGATGCACTACAAATGGAAACGGGGCTATGCTCGCGACTTAGGACGCGCTGGCGCTTTGCTCGCGGCGATAGACGATGCGGCCGCCGACGATTGTGGCCATGGGCGCTCCACGGAAGGTGCGGCCGTCGAAGGGAGTGTTGCGTGATTTGCTGGGCGATTCGGAGGCGCGGTACGTCCACGGATGATCGGTAGAGAAAATGGTGATGTCGGCAGGCTCGCCGGCGGCAATTTTTCGTTCGATGCCGAGAACAGTGGCGGGGCCCGTGGTGAAAAGTTCGACCATGCGCACGAGCGAAATCTTCCCGGGATGAACCAGTTCGCTGAGCGTGAGGGCCAGCGCGGTTTCAAAGCCGATGATGCCGAAGGGCGCGCGATCGAATTCAACGTCCTTGCTCGCGGGATGATGCGGCGCGTGGTCGGTAGCGATGGCGTCCACGTTGCCATCGGCGATGCCCACAATCAGCGCCTCGCGGTCGTGGCGCGAAGCAAGCGGAGGATTCATTTTGTAATTCGTGTCGTAGCGAACATCGTCGTCGCAGAGCGTGAAATGGTGCGGCGTAACTTCGCAGCTCACGCGCAGGCCCATTCTTTTCGCCAAGCGCACGTATTCGAGCGCGCCGGTGGTGGACATGTGCGCGATGTGCAGACGCGAATGCGTGAGCGCAGCGAGTTCTACGTCGCGACCGGCGCAAATGGATTCGGACTGCGCGGGAATGCCCTTCAAGCCGAGGCGAATTGCGCGCGGGCCTTCGCGCATCACGCCACCGGTGAAGAGCGAGGGCTCTTCGCAGTGGTCGATCACTGGCAAATCGAGCGTGTTGCAGTACTCCATTACCTGGCGCATCAGGCGCGCCGTGGCCACAGGCTTGCCGTCGTCGCTGACGGCGACGATTCCGGCATCTTTCATCGCCGCGATTTCCGCAAGGGCTTCACCTTTGCTGCCGATGGATGCCGCGCCAATCGGCCAGACGCGCACGCTTCCGCCAGCTGCGGCGCGCTCGACGATTCCGCGCGTGATGGAAGCGTTGTCGTTCACCGGCTGCGTATTGGGCATGCAGCAGACTGCGGTGAAGCCGCCGCGCGCTGCCGCGCGCGTACCGGTCTCAATGGTCTCAGACATTTCCTGGCCCGGTTCGCGCAGATGGCAGTGCAAGTCAATGAAACCGGGCGCGACGATCATTCCGGTGGCATCGAAAAGATCGGCGTCAAACGTTGTCAAATCAGGCCCGACCCTGACGATGCGCTGGCCATGCAAAAGCACATCGTGCCTGGCATCGGTCT
>DATEVZ010000083.1:0-5357 GCA_035258265.1 Candidatus Acidiferrales bacterium | reverse complement strand
TAGACGACCCGCGCACCACGGTCAAGGAACCACGGTGGCGCAGGGACCACGTGGCGCAGTGGCGCAGCTACTCTTGGTGTGCTCTCGGTCTTTTGCAGAGTTCCAGAAGTCCACCAGCACCGTGAGCGCGGGATAAGTTAGCCCGGCCCGGAAGGGCCGGGATAAGCACAAAAAAAAACACGAGCGCCGTAGGTGCGACACATGCTTTGCAACAACGAACTTCTGGGGCTTAGGCTGCCTTCTTCGGGCTATCCTTCAAGAGCCCCAGCCGCACCAAACTCTCCCCGGTAGCCACCACGGCCTCCTCGTTCGATCGCGGCGTCCACCCCAGCACCCGCCTCGACTTCTCATTGCTGCCGTTCTTAGCCTTGCCGAGTTCGGGCAGGATCAGCTTAATCGCCGGATCCCGGATCGAAGCCATTCGCACCAGCCAGTTGGGCAGCTCACGTGTCGGCACTCTTTTGGCCGACGCACCCATCCGGGCTTTTAGCGCCTTGGCGATGCCGAGCATGGTCATGAAATCGCCCGCGACGGCGAGGAAACGTTCCCCCTTGGCCGCCGAATGAGTCATCGCACGCAAATGCAAATCGGCAACATCGCGCACATCCACGACGCCGAAGTACAACCGCGGACAGCCGGGTATTGCGCCATCCATCAGTCGCTGTACCAGCAGGATCGAGGCTGAATAGTCGCGTCCCAGGACCGGACCGAACACGCCCACTGGATTGACGACCGAAAGTTCGAGCTTGCCGCCTTCCTTCGCCATGAAATCCCAGGCCGCTCGTTCCGCCAGGGTCTTCGATTTCGTATAGGGCGCCACGTCATCGCCATTTGGATCCGTCCAATCCGCCTCGGTGAACGGCTCCTTCCGCTCCTTCTGGCCATAGCCGATCGCCGCGAACGACGAGGTCACCACCACGCGTTTCACGCCTGCATCGCGCGAGGCGCGCAAGACCCGCAGCGTTCCTTCGCGCGCCGGCACGATCAACTCGTCCTCATTCTTGGGGACGCTCGGGGGAAGCGGCGACGCCACGTGCAGCACGTATTCGCATCCAGCCACCGCTGGGGCCCAGCCCGCGTCGTTTTCCAGATCGGCGGCGATAAAAGATAAACGACTACCCGGCTCTGCGCCGCCTTCCTTCAACATCGCGCGCACATCACTCTCTCGCTTCAGCGAACGCACCGTGGTCCGCACCTGATGTCCCGCGGCCAGCAACTGCAGGATGCAGTGGCTGCCAATAAATCCCGACCCGCCCGTAACTAGAATTGTGCTCATGATGCACTCCATGGACGTCCCAAGCGTCGGTTTGATTGGATGCGAGGCTCATGCGAAAGGCTCAACACACGCACCCTACTCCTCATCCCTTCTTATAGTTATCTCACTGAGTAGTCATAGCTCCGTTAAATAGACCCCCCTAATTGTGTTAGCGTGAGTCCTAGCACTGTTATAGCCCGTATGAAAAACAAGAGGACCACACATGAAGAAGCTGTCGCGCGCTCAGAGGACTACCCTCGCCAAGCTGGCGACCGCCGCCTACATCGAAGATGAAGAGCAGCGTCTCGCTCACCACAAGCGCCACTGCGAAATCTGCAAGCATCCTGCCTGCCTGTTTATTCAGGCAGCCTTCCTCCAGTGGATCAGCCCCAAAACCATCAGGAAGAAGTACGATTTGAAATCCCGCGGCACCATTTACCACCACGCGCACGCCTTCAAACTCTTCGACCTCCGCGACAGCACCCTCCGCTTCGCCTCGGCCACATCGTCGAGCAAGCCCCAACGCGTTTCTACTCGATACAAACGAACTCTCGATCCCGCGTCGAGAAGCGCGCGTTGACCGCCGTGCATGCGTTGACCCCCTCACAGGCGTAACCTACAATGAAATCGTGAGCCACCGTGGGTCACGAGCTCGCAAATCACCCGTCTCCGGGGGACGCGGTTCACTAATCACAACTCACTAATCACCAATCACAGGTTCCCAAAATGTTCGAAACACTAACTGACAAACTCCAACGCGCCTTCAAGAATCTCCGCGGCCAGGGCAAGCTCTCCGAAGAGCACCTCGACGCCGGTCTGACCGAAATCCGCGAAGCCCTGCTCGATGGCGACGTCAACGTCGGCGTTGCCGATGAATTCATCGCCCATGTGCGCGCGAAAGCGCTCGGCTCCGAAGTACTCCTGCAGCTGTCGCCCGACCAGCAAGTCGTAAAGATCGTCCGCGACGAACTCGGCGAGTTGCTCGGCCGCGAAGCAAAACCGCAATACGGCTCGAAACCCCCTTCTGTCTGGTTGGTCGTCGGCCTGCAAGGCTCCGGCAAAACCACCTCCACTGGCAAAATGGGCAAATGGCTCGCCGAGCACGGCCACCGCCCGCTCGTCGTTTCCACCGACGTGTACCGTCCCGCCGCGCGCGAACAGCTTGCGCAAGTAGCGAAGGCCACCGGTACCCCGGTGTGGCCTGGAACCGGGACGGACAAGCCGCTCGAAATTGTCCGCGGCGCGCTGCGCGAAGCAAAAATGTCCGCCTGCGACGTCGTGCTTGTTGACACCGCCGGCCGCCTGCACATTGACGACGAATTGATGAAGGAACTTTCGGAGTTGAAGCGCGAACTCAATCCTTCCGAAATGCTCTTCGTTGCCGACGCGATGATCGGGCAGGACGCCGTGCGTTCCGCGGGAGAATTTCACAAGCGCTTGGGCATCACAGGCGTGGTGCTCACGAAAATGGACGGCGATGCGCGCGGCGGCGCGGCGCTTTCGATTCGCAAAGTCACCGGCGCGCCGGTGAAATTCGTGGGGGTCGGCGAAAAGTACGATGCTCTCGAACCGTTTTTGCCGGACCGCGTCGTTTCGCGAATCCTGGGTATGGGCGACGTACTCGGCCTGATCGAGCGCGTCGAAAAGACAGTTGACGCCAAACAGGCTCGCGAGCTCGAACGCAAGCTGCGCGAAGACGATTTCACGCTGGAAGATTTCCGCGATCAACTGAAGCAGATTCGCAAAATGGGTTCGCTGGAACAATTGATGGGCATGCTGCCGAAAGTGGGCCCGTTCGCCAACTTGCCGAAGAACGCCGAAATCGACGAAAAGCGCCTCGGCTCGGTCGAAGCCATCATCAATTCGATGACCGCAAAAGAGCGCGCCAACTCCAACCTGATTGACGGCAAACGCCGCAAGCGCATCGCCGCCGGGAGCGGCACGTCGGTGCAAGAAGTAAATCAGGTCCTGAAGCAATATGCCGACATGCGCAGAATGATGAAACAATACGGCAGCTTCGCCAAAACCAAAATGCGCGGCCTAGGCAAGTTTGCCGGCTTGAAAGGCGGTTCCTAGTGCTGCCGGCGTGGCGCCGGCTCTCTCGGTTTTGAATTCGTACTGGCGGCCTTCAGGCCGCCATTTTGTTTCGGTTTTTCCGTAGCCGCGAGGTTCGGGATGATCGTCAGGTCATGGCGCGGACGCGCCCTGTCGTCGAACTCGAACGCGTACATCGAATTCTTCAAGCGCAAGGTGTTACCGATCTTGCGCGCGATAGACGGGTTCGCAGGCGCTTCGCTGCTAAAGCAAGACCGGCCAAACGACGTCGAGTTCCTCGTGCTCACACGCTGGACTTCGCTGGACGCAATCGGTGCGTTCGCGGGAGACGACATCCGCAAGGCAGTTGTCGAACCCGAAGCCGCGGCACTGCTCGCTAGCTTCGACCCGACGGTCGAGCATTTCGAGGTGGTCGAGGAACTGGCCAGCACATGACAGATCCTCATCTCCGCCACCAAATGCTTTGGCGAAAGGGGCGGCGTCCGCTATAATCATTAGCTCAAGTGCGAGGATTTGAATCAGGAGGAACGAGGCTTTGTTAACGATTCGGCTGTCCAGGATTGGCAAGAAGAAGCGTCCGTTTTACCGCGTGATCGTCACCGAAAAGACGCGCCCGCGGAACGGCCGCTTCGTCGAGATTGTGGGTACTTACGACCCCTTGAAGAAGCCCGCAGCCATTGACCTGAAGCAAGACCGCGTGGATTACTGGATCGGCAAGGGCGCACAGCCCAGCGACACCGTCCGCAGCTTTTTGCGAAACCGTAAATCCGCCTGACGCATCCTACTCCTCAGCCTGGCCCGGGCAACTAATTAATGGAACTCGGGTTGAAGCTCTAGCGAATAACTTGTTAGCGGAGCTCTTTTTCATGCTGAGGGGGTCTCATGAAGGTACTGGTCGAGGATATCGCGAAAGCTCTAGTGGACCATCCGGATCAGGTGCAGGTAAGAGCTGTCGAAGGCGAACAAGTTACCGTTCTGGAGTTGCGCGTGGCACCCGATGATCTGGGGAAAGTAATCGGCCGCCAGGGACGCACCGCCAAGTCCATTCGCACGCTCTTGGGCGCGGCGGGAATGAAGCTGAAGAAGCGCTTTACGCTGGAAATACTCGAGTAGTGACCACGCAGCATTGACCACCCAGCATTCGCCGAAGCCGCAGCACGTGACGGTGGCGCGACTTGTGCGCCCGCACGGCGTGCGCGGCGAAGTGGCTGCCGAAATCCTCACTGATTTTGCTGAACGCCTCACTCGCTTGACATCCGTGGAATTGTGGGACGGCAAGGGTACGCCCCGACGCGCGGCGGTGCGCAAATGTTGGCTTTCGCACAGTCGCGGCGGCCAGGCGATATTCCACTTTGCCGACTGTGATTCCGTTGACGACGCCAAGAAGCTTGTAGGCCTCGAAGTCCAGGTGCCGCTTGCTGATCGCGTGAAGCTCCCTGCGGGAAGCTATTACATCAGTGATCTGGTCGGCTGCCAAGTGCGCGAGAAGGGCGGCACGGAAATCGGGCGCGTGCGCGATGTGGAGATCAGCGGCGAAGATGTCGCCGGCACGCCTGTGCTAGTCGTGGACTCCGCACAAGGCGAAATACTGATTCCACTCGCACAGGAGATCTGCGTGAACGTGGATACCGTGGCGCGCTGCATTGATGTGGTGCTTCCTGAAGGCCTCCTTGACTTAAACGCGAAGTAATTCCGTGACGCAGCGCCGTATGCATGTTTGCGGTAGGATTAGCGCCGATGCGATTCGACATCATCACCATATTTCCGGAGTTCTTCGCAGGACCGCTGGATTACGGTATTGTGCGCCGCGCGCGCGAGGCCAAACTCATCGACGCTGGTGTGCACGATTTGCGCGATTTCACGCACGACCGTCACCGCACCGTGGATGACCGGCCATTCGGCGGTGGCGAGGGAATGGTGATGAAACCCGAACCGCTGTTCGAGGCCGTCGAATCGCTTGTGGGCGCACGAGGCGACGCCACAGTGCAAAACACCGCGCAGAAAGACACCGCGATCGTGCTTCTGTCGGCAGCAGGAAGAATGTTCC
>DATEVZ010000082.1:0-5654 GCA_035258265.1 Candidatus Acidiferrales bacterium | reverse complement strand
TTATTCGGAGGCTGAGCCGCGCGGTTTTCATTCGCAGGCGGCGGGTTCGCCGGCTTGGCTGCCTCCGCGCTGTTTGCTGGCTTGTTCGCTGCGGGATTGCCTGGGTTTGCCGGTCTGGCAGCTTCGGCATTGTTTGCCGGTTTATTGGCCGCCGGGTTCGCTGGCTTGGCTGCATTGGCCGGTTGCGATCCCGCTTTGAAGTTAGTGTTGGGGCGAGCTCCAGGCTGAGACGCCGGTTTGTATTGCGCGGTCGTCAACGGCTGCGTGTGCCCAACGGGAATCGCTTTCGGCGACGGGGTCATTTTCGTCACTACCGGATGGGCAGCGACCGCTGCCGGCGGCCGCGCGGAGGCCGGAGCCGGACGCGACGGACCCTTGACGGCCTCTTGCGTGGGCTCAGCCGGTTTTGCCGCGACAACTTTGGGATTCGAGATTTGCTCCGGAGTGACTTTTACAGCAGAGGCTGCGACTGGCTGTCCGCTTTGAAATGATTTTTGCGAGACAGCGGTGACTGCGCCGGGAGCAGCCTGGTTCGAATAGACCACCTTATTAACGGTGACGTTGTTCACGACGGTCGTGCGATTGATGACCGTGGTGTTATAAACGTTCGTGATCTGCGTTCTATTCACCACTCTCGAGCTTGTGACGTTGACGTTGTTCATGTAGGCCGGGCTGCAGTGATAGCCGGGAACCCACACGTCACGCGGACCGAGCGGAACCCAAGCAACCCCCGCACCGCCGCCGATCGCGATGGCTGCGCTGAACCCGCCTCCGCCGACGAAGCCAACGAGCGCGGGAGCGTAGACCGGGCGCACCCCCCAGCCGACTCCAACACCAGGGCCTCCGACGCCTACTACGGCTACCGGACCGGGCACCCACGCCCAAGAGCTGCCGACATAGGCCCAGCGTCCATAGTGGAATGGCGCAAAGCCCCAAGGTGCGTCGTCAACCCACGTCCATCCCCAAGGAGCTACGTATGCCCAGTGGCCGGTGTGATATGGAGCCCAGCCGACCGCAACGCTTGTAGGTACCCAAACGGGGCCGTAGGTGGGATCCGTACGCCATGTGCCGTAGGTGTCCAAATCGTCATAGCCGATGACGTCGCGCGAGACGTAGCGTGCGGACTGCGAACTGTCTTCGCGGTGATCGCGATCTCTACACCACGAGTCGAAACCATCGGGATCGGGCAACGATTCCGCGTCGTAGTTCACCTGATCGGAGCCGGAAAATATGTACTGCTGGCCGCCATCGAGTTTGTAAGCCTGGCCACCCGCAGTCACTTCACCGGCACCATTGCGAACAGTGACGATGCTCTGCGTGCCGTCTTGATTGACGTCCACGCGATATTCGCCGGGACGCAGAATGGTGAAGGCGAGATTGGCGGTGTCTATTTCGTAGGTTTCGTTGTCATACATGTGCACGACGCGAAAGCCAGCAGTCCCTTGCGCGACTTGAATCTGCACGACGTTGTCGGTGAGATTCAGAATCGACAGGCCGGTGTGATCGGAGATGCGAATAGCAGTGCTGCCGATGTGGAGTTCGCCGCGCGAATCCTGATCGGCCCACAGTTGGTCGCCAGTGGTGAGTGGACGATTGGGATTGGCTTCCACCCAATCCTGGGTGCCGGCGGGTTGAAAGGAAACCGAGCCTTGTATGAGATTCAGGCGCGCGACGCGACCAGGAGGATCGTCGTCATCCGCAGCGGAGATTCCCGGCAGAGCGAGAAAAAGAACGAGGGCGATGAGCGAGAGCAGGTAACGTGAGGTTCGGCTTGATTTTGTGGGTGACATGTTCACAGGCGCACTCCGTATTTAAATTTGAGATTCGCTGCTAGAACCACTTCGTCAAATCCAATTTTGCGGCTCGAATCTTTGTGCTTCGAGCCGGCGTGGCTGGGGGACACGCTTGGCTTCTCTTAGTGAAACACAGACTGGGGTAAAAAGTCGCGGAATGACAGACGAACCGTAGAGAAATTCCCTCCCAGGTTACGTCGGGAGAACGACCAAACCGGTTAGCTCTTTGGGCGCGATTCCTTGGGTAACGGAGCCTCGTGCGCCGGAGCCTTCGCAGGCGGCTCGGAGTGACGCTCCTGCTGCTGTTGCGGAGCTTCGGTCTTGCGATTCAGCGGAGGATGGACATCATAATTTTCTTCTTTCGCTCGGGGAGGCGGCGCGAATTTCACCGGCGGGCGCTGTTCAGTTGGCGCCGCTTCTTGGGATTTCTCCTCGGATTTTTGTTGCTGAAACGCACGATCTTCCTGCGCTTTCTCGGCAGCGCTGGGTGCTGGAGCGTGCGGAATGTTTTCGTTCGTGTACACGTTGGGACGCGGCGCGGAAGGATTCTCTCGCGCGGGCTGATTGTTCTCGCGGACCGTGGGTTCCGCAGTGTTGTTCGCTCGCGCTGGAGGTACGCCGCCTCGTGCGGCTGATTCTGCGCCTCGTGGAGTTGCTTCCGCATTCACGACTCGGGGAGCCGCGTGGCTGGCGACCGGAGCCGGCGGATTGAGGCGCGCGACGACTTGCCTTTGACTGAAGGGCACAGCCGGCTTGGCGTAGGCGACTTTGGCGGTCGCCGCGACGTAACTAGCGCGAGTGGGCGCAAGCGGCTTGGCTTCGGTGACGCGAGCGCTCTGAAGCTGCTCGGGTGTGACGCGCACAGCTGCTGCCGCAACGGGCCGCGCACCGACGAACGTCTCGCGAGAGACGGCGGTCACGGCGGCCGCGTTATTCGCATACGTGTAGTTGACGCGATTGACCGTCACAGTGCGGTTGATGACCACGGTGTTGTACACGTTCGTGACTTGCGTGACGTTAACTACGCGCGTGTTCGTGACGTTGACGCTTTGAAAGTAGCGCGGGCTGCAGCGATATCCTGGAACGTAAACATCGCGTGGGCCCAGCGGAAACCAAGCCACGCCCGCGAATCCGCCGCCGAATCCTACTCCGACGCTGAAACCGCCTCCGCCCACGAAACCAACGACGGCCGGCGCATAGACGGGACGCACAACCACTGGCCCGGGCACCCAGCCCCAATAGCCGCGGACGTAGGCCCAGCGTCCATAGTGAAATGGCGCAAAGCCCCACGGTGCGTCGTCAACCCACGTCCAACCCCACGGGCCGACCCAAACCCAGTGACCGTAGTGATAAGGCGCCCAGCCGACGACCACGGCGCTGGGAACCCAGATCGCGCCGTAATCGGGGTCGGTCTGCCATTGACCGTACTGATCGAGGTCGTAATAGCCGTCCACGTCTCGCGAGACGTATTTTGCTGAACGAGAATTGTTTTCAAACTGGTCGCGCGACTGGCACCAGTTTTCAAAGTCGTCAAATTCCGGCGCTGCTTGCGCGTCGTAAGTGAGCTGATCGGTGCCGGTGAAGAAGTATTGCTGCCCGGCGGGGAGATCGTAAGTTTCACCGCCGCCGGTTACCTGGCCTTCGCCTTCGCGAACGACGATGACGGTGGAATTACCGTCTGGGTCGGTCTGGACGCGATATTCACCGGAAGCGGTTAGGGTGAATGCGAGATTAGGCGTGTCTACTTCAAACGCGTTTCCCGGTTCGAGATGGCGGAGGTGGACTTCGATGGTGCCTTGGGCGAGTTGCAATTGGACGGTGCGATCGTCGAGATTGAGAAACGAAATGCCGGTCTCACTGGAAAGGCGAATGGCGGTGGCGCCGATGTGAACTTCGCCACGCGAATTTTTGTCAGCCCAGAGATTGTCGCCAGTGGTCAGCGGACGATTGGGATTAGCTTCGATCCAATCGTTTTCACCCGCGGGTTGGAACGAGACCGAACCTTGTATGTAATTCAGGCGCGCTACGCGAGTGGGAGGATCGCTTTGAACCTGCTGATCCTGCTGATCCTGGTCCTGCGCCACGGCGGCGTAAGGCAGCGCCAAGAACCAGGCGATCGCCAGGAGCGTGAACAGGCACAGCCTGAACTTTTCGGTCATCGAGTCGGCCTCGCTGGTCGAGTCGCTGCTATCGGGCGTGGGGACAGGATAACCAGTCTTTGCAGCCAATTGAAAGCTAAAAACCACGAGAACCACACGATGATTTTTATGTCTGACATGGCCGTTAGGAGCCTCTATATAAGAAACACTTTCCCGGTGTTTTAGTTGCAGGGTGGGTACCGGCGGGTGAGCCGCTCAGTTGAAGCGATTGAGGCCGTTGAAGTCGGCGGTCTCCAGAGCTTCAACCATTTCGGTATCGGCGAATTCGAGCCGGCGCGGGTGCTTTTCGACAATGATGACGCGCACGCCGACTGTGGCAAGCATACAGGCGTATTCGACGCCAATGACGCCGCCACCCACGACGATCAGCGTTCGTTGCCCGAGGGGGCGAGGCTGAGTCAAAGATCCTGGCCGGGGCTGGTGCGGTAGGCTCCGATCAATCTTGCTACCAGAACTGCCAGGTAGAGGACGCCGAGAATTGCTTCGAGGACTGTGAGCGATCGTGCTTGGGGTGAAACTGGCGTGATTCCGGGGGCGCCGAGCGACGTCATGGTGCCGTAACTGTAATAAACGAAATCGAAGCGATTGGGAATGCTGTGAAAGCTCGTGCGCGGGTCGAGATAGAAGGCGTTGGGCTGTAGGACGGTGACCATGCCATAAACACTGGCAAAAGTGAATCCTACCAATAGGTAGATGCAGAGCGCGCCGAAGACGGTTTCCGAATTGGCCTGCTCCCTGGCGAACACATGGCGGAAAATAACGATCACAACGAAAACGTCAAAAACGAAACTGAGAACGATGTTGATAATCGAAAATGTGCTGGCAGAAGGTTCGGGAAGCCGCAGACGCTGCACGAAGGCAGGCACGGCGAGGATCACAGCAAAGATCAGGACGCTGCGCCGAAAACTGACCGCGTACACACTAACGATAATGACCGCGCTCCCGAGAACGCGAAGAGCGTAATAACTGAAGCGGCTGGTTTCAGCATAGGGATAAAGGATCAGCGTCGACAGCAAAAACAGAAAGAGCAGGAAGAATCTGTAGCCGGTGGCGATCGCCTCAAATTGAGCCTCATATTTGTGCGGCATTTTAGTGTGGACCCGGATCTTATGACGCAACTCTGGTGAAGTAACTCTGGCGCCGATGGTACAACAAGTTGTTTGGAAATTCAGTGGCTGACTACTTGCCGCTATCGGCGAGCGCTCTTTGAATTCCTTGCTTGGTGTCTGTGGCGTGTGCGGGGCCAGCGAGGTAAGTCAAATCTGGAACGAGCTTTCCTCTTGAAGTGCCTACGCCTTGGAGGATTTTTTCCGTACGCGCGGCGCGCAGGAAGCCGGTCACGAAGTTTTCCGATACTTCGCCAGTCGTGTACCTGGCCACACCGCCATCGAGGACCGTGGGAGCGAAATATGGATGCACAACTCCGAGAAGGCTGGATTCGCGATAGGCGATCGACCCGACGAGTTCCATGCGCTGCGGTGTGAACGTCTGGGAATCTCCTAATCCCACGATCAGCAGGTTTTTTGCGGGCAGACTTCCCGTCGAAGGCGCGATCAAGAGCGTTTCGCCGAGTTCTCCGCGGAACAGCGCCGGGTTCCGAATCTGATCGAGAACACCCTGTAACCTTTCGTTGACCTCTGCGAGCGATCCGTGAAGGGTGTTCTCCGGGGTGGATTCGAAAAGACAAATGATTTGTAGCTCC
>DATEVZ010000081.1:0-4027 GCA_035258265.1 Candidatus Acidiferrales bacterium | reverse complement strand
CCGCCTTTCCGCGCAATTCCGGGCGCGCCAGCAATTCAACCGACACAAAAAACGCGTCCATATCAATGTGCAGAATGGAGGCGGAGGAATCGGCGGCAGGGGCTAACGGAGCGCCGTGCTTCGCTCGAAATTGCGCCAGCTTGGGCATCGGAGAATCGAGCTTAAATCAGGACGCGCAGCAAACGGAAATCATTGTTCACGCGAACTAGCGCGCGCGCTCGGCGGCGAGGACGCGGGGGATTCCGGCCAAATCCATCGTAATTGAAACTTTGGTCCACCCGGACTGCTTGTCAAAAATCCCGCGAACGTAGTCCGCGGAATCATGGCCCAGTTCGAGGACCAGTATTCCACGATCACGCAGCAACTCGCGCGCCTGTTCGATGAGCCGCCGGTAAATTTGAACGCCCGTGCGCCCGCCGAAAAGCGCCTGATGCGGTTCATGGTCGCGGACTTCGCGCTGTAGTTGCGGCGCCTCTTCGAGCGCAACATACGGAGGGTTGCTGACAATTAGATCGAAACGCGCTTCGTGCGGCGCAAAAGCCGGCACAGCATGCCGTGCCCCTACACCCGATTCATTCGAGTTTTGCAGGGCTTCCAGCAGATCGCACTCCAAAAAATGGACCCGCTCGGCGACCCCGTGACGCACCGCGTTCCGCCGCGCGACCTCGAGCGCCGGCGCGGAAATATCCGTGGCATACACGTCCGCGTGAGGCAATTCATAAGCGAGCGCGACGGCCAGGCATCCGGAACCCGTGCCAACGTCAGCCACGCGCAATCTTTCGCGCGGCGCACCGGTGTCCATGTGAATCCTAAGTCCGCGCTCGCCTAATCGCGCCAGCGCCACTTCCATTACGTGCTCTGTTTCCGGGCGCGGGATCAGCACCGCAGGGGTCACTTCGAATTCCAGTCCCCAGAATTCCTGCTTCCCGGTGAGATATTGGGTCGGCTCGCCAGCGGCGCGTCGCGCAATCAGTGCGAAAAACTCCTCAGACTTAGCAGCATCGAGGCGTTCTTCCACGTGGGCGTACATCCAAGCGCGATCGCGGCCCAGCGCGTGCATCAAGAGCAATTCGGTCGCAAGTGTGTGCGAAGGAGTGTCTGCCGCGCGCAGACGGGCCATACCTTCCTTCAGCGCGCCTCGAATGTCTATTTGATTTGCCACGGCGTTTTGAATGCGGACAAATTTGGAGTGCAGGGCAACAATTCCACACGTCCGACAACGCGCGGCAGTTACGCCTCGATCAATTCCTGCTTCAGGCGTTCGGACTCGAAATGTGCCGACAGCGCGTCCACGATCGGACCGAGCTTGCCCTCCATCACTTGATCGAGCTGATGCAGCGTCAAGCCGATGCGATGATCGGACACGCGATTCTGCGGAAAATTGTACGTGCGAATTTTTTCCGAGCGGTCGCCGGTCTTGATCTGGTCGCGCCGCTCCGCAGCGATGGCTTCGTGCTGCTTGGCCTGCTCCATCTCGTAGAGTCGCGCTCGCAAAACGCGCATGGCCTTGGCGCGATTCTTGATCTGCGATTTTTCGTCCTGCTGTGAAACCACCAAGCCGCTGGGAATATGCGTGATGCGCACGGCCGAATAAGTAGTGTTCACCGATTGCCCGCCGGGTCCCGACGAACAGAACGTGTCAATCCGCAGGTCTTTCGCCTCGATCTTGATGTCAATTTCGTCCGCTTCCGGAAGCACCGCAACAGTCGCGGCAGACGTGTGAATGCGCCCTTGTTGCTCGGTGGCTGGCACGCGCTGCACGCGATGCACGCCGCTCTCGTACTTCAGCTTGGAATAAACCTTGTTGCCCTGAATCGCCGCAACCACTTCTTTCATTCCGCCGATCGAAGAGGGCGAGCTTTCCAGAATTTCCACTTTCCAGCCTTGCGTTTCCGCATAGCGCGAATACATCCGGAAAAGTTCGCCGGCAAATAGAGAAGCTTCATCGCCGCCCGTGCCCGCGCGAATTTCGACGATCACGTTCTTGTCGTCGTTCGGATCCTTCGGCAGCATCAGGTATTTCAGTTCGCGCTCGACGCTTTCCCGCCGCGCTTCCAGTTCGCGCTCTTCGTCGTGCGCCATCTGCTTCATGTCCGCGTCTTCCGCTTCCATCAGCAGTTGCTGCGTGCCTTGCAAGCCTTTTTCGATTTCCTTCCACTCGCGGTATTTGGCCACCATTGGGGCCATATCCGCGTGCGTCTTTGCGAGCTTCTGGAAACGTGCCGAATCGTTGTGCACTTCGGGCGAGGAAAGCTGCTGCGTCAGCTCTTCGTACTTCGACTCGATATTTTCGAGTTTTTCAAACAGCGTCAAGTTCGCCATGGCGAGACCTCGTAAATGCAGAAAATCAAAGAAGGAAATTTGGAAATTCGGGTACATCTATGGGGAAGCGCAACCCCAAGCGGGGTCGAGAGGTATCCCTAATAGAACGCGGCAAACATTGTAGTAATCACTACCCTCATACTAGTGGCAAAGAACGACCATGTCAATTTGAGTGAACGGAACAACAACGAAGGAGTTTCCAATCGGTGGCAACCGACCTCCGGCCGGGTTATCCTGAGCGCCCTTGTTCCCTCTACGAAAATCTAGCACCTCGAAGGCCTTGGTGTTTCTTCTGCTCGTCTTTCCAGCCGCGCGGGCCTACGGGCAGGAAACTGTTTTTGATGTTCCCAGTGCGGACGTTTTGGACAAAGCAAAGGTCTACGGCGAATTGGATGGCACGGTGCGGCCAGTCGATCCCCTGGCCACGTTTACACCGCGAGTCGTCGTTGGCATCGGGCACCAAATCGAAATCGGTATGAATTTCGACGGCCTGAGTGCGCCCAGGTCGGACCAACTCGATATCTCTCCGACGGTGAAGTGGCGGCCCTGGAAGAGTGAAACCTCGGGATGGTGCTTTTACGTCGGCGACGACCTGCTCTTTCCTGTCCGCCGACGCACCTACCACGTCGGAAATTATTCTTACGCGGCCTTCGCGAAAGAATGGACACACGGCACGCGCGTTACATTTGGCGGATATGACTTCACGCGATACGTTGTCGCCAACGCCGATCGCGCCGGTGGACAGTTTACTTTCGAGCAGCGTGCGACCAATCGCCTGACGCTCGCGGCCGAATGGTACACGGGAAAGCAAGCCGCCGGATATGTGAATCCCGGCGCCATCATAAAGGTCAATTCAAAGCTTACTCTGTACGCTGCCTATCAGATCGGAAACGCGGGCGTAACGAACGGGAATCACCAGTTCCTTTGGGAACTTGGTTACAATTTTAATTAGATGCGGGCAGATCAACGGCACCGTGCACGATCCGGAGACCTTTGCGCTAACAATAGTGTGTACTACGATGGGCCGCGACAATGAGTGACTCAGCAAATTCGCGCACCAGCCAGCGCTCGAGCGACATGCTGTGGGCCTTCTGGTATCCCGCGCTACGCTCGGAACAGGTGCGGCGGCACAAGCTGGTCCGCGCGATGTTGCTCGACGTGCCGCTGGTGCTCGGTCGCGACGCCGCCGGAAAGCCATTCGCATTGCGCGACGTCTGCCCGCACCGCGCCTTCCCGCTTTCCTTCGGCCAATTCGACGGCAAAAATGTGGAGTGCGCCTACCACGGCTGGCAATTCGACGCACACACGGGCCAATGCCGCGTGATTCCTTCGCTCACCGACGATTCCAAACTCAAATGCGATCGCATTTACGCGGGCAGCTTTCCGTGCGCGGAACGCGACGGCTACGTCTGGGCGTACATGACCAATCCAGAAGGCCGGGGGCTCGATCACCTGCCTCCCGTGCCGCCCGAACTGCCTACCTTCAGCGCGAGCTACAAAATCGCGCACCTCTATGCCGATCTGCCCTGTGGCGTGGACCAGGCTATTATCGGCCTGATGGATCCCGCGCACGGACCATTCGTGCATCAAGCTTGGTGGTGGCGCAGTCGCCGCAGCATTCGAGACAAAGAGAAAAATTTTGAGCCCATCCCGAACGGCTTCCGCATGAGCCCGCACGCGCCCTCGGCCAACAGTGCGCCTTATA
>DATEVZ010000080.1:0-3794 GCA_035258265.1 Candidatus Acidiferrales bacterium | reverse complement strand
GGCGAAGAGCCTGGACTGATCGGCTCGACAGAATGGGTGGAAGCGAATCGTGCCGAGTTGCAGGCCAAGGCCGTCGCGTATATCAACACCGATGTCGCCGTTGCGGGGCCAAATTTTACGGCTTCGGCGACGCCCTCTCTGAGCGGGTTGGTGCGCGATGCCGCACGCGTCGTGCAGGGACCGCACGGCGCGGGAAGTGTGTACGACGCGTGGCTTGAACATGCCAAGCGCGGACAAACGGAACTGAGCGGGATCGCGCGCACGCAGGGTAGCTCGGAAAAAATGGGCGAAGCCCCCGTGGACGCTTTGGGCGCCGGATCGGATTTCTGTCCGTTCCTCGATTTTGCTGGCATCCCGTCCATTGACACCGGATTTGTGGGTGACTATGGCGTTTATCACTCACTCTACGACGATTTCTATTGGATGAAGACGTTTGGCGATCCGACGTTTGCATACCACGCCACATTGGCGAAGGTCCTGGGTACGGTGGCGTTGCGGCTTGACGAGGCGGATGTGCTGCCCTTTGACTACGCGGTGTATGCAGCAGCAATTACCCGTGCCACGAACGACGTGATTTCCCGCGCCAATCAGCTCGGTATTCAAGATGCAACGACACAAGCCGTTGCGGATGCGTCCGCGCGGCTGACAGCCTCGGCGGCCCACGTAGCGCAAGCCCTTCAGCGCTCAGGCTATGCGTCGTTCGATGCCGCAACTGAGAACAGAATCAATCATGAGCTAGTGTCGGTGGAGCAGGCGCTGCTGGCACCTGGAGGGCTGGTTGGGCGCCCGTGGTACAAGCACACGATCTACGCTCCGGGAAGCTATGCCGGATATGCGGCTGAAGTCCTGCCGGGGGTGAATGAAGCGCTGGACAGAGACGATGCAGCCACGTTTCAACAGGAAGCGGCCGCGCTTGCCGCCGCATTAAGTCGGGCTTCGGCGCGACTCGACGAAGTCGCGCAACTTGCCAATGCGTCCAAGTAATTCCATGGCAACTCAATCCGGAACGAACTTCGCGTTTGTGTGCGCCGGCGCGGTAGAATCAAGTGTATGCGTGTGCGCGTTCTTTTCTTCGGCCAACTAAAGGAAATTGTCGGGCTTTCGCAGGAGGACGCCGAGCTCTCCGAGGGTGCTCGCGTGGAAGATCTTTTCGAACGATATGGGCGGCGCTTCCCGAGGTTGGCTGAATTTCGGCCTTCCGTGGCCGCTTCGTTGAATCAGGAGTATACGGAGTGGCGCACGCCGCTTGCAGCGGGGGACGAAGTGGCGTTCTTGCCACCAGTGAGCGGCGGCCAGCAGGCGGCCGTGGCGGAGGATGTATTTCTGTTGGTTCGCGAGCCAATCCGATCGCGCGAACAGGTCGAAAGCCTCAAAGGACTTGAAGATGGAGCGGTTGTGGTCTTCGACGGGTTTGTCCGGAACAATTTCAAAGGCCGACAGACGCTTTACCTGGAATACGAGGCCTACGAGCCGATGGCTTACGCGAAAATGCGCGCCATTGGCGGCGAAATTCGGGCGAAGTTTTCGATTCACCGAATCGCCATCGTTCATCGTCTAGGCCGCTTGGAAATCGGCGAAACCAGCGTCTTGATCGCGATCAGTTCGGCTCACAGGGCCGCCGCATTCAATGCTTGCCGCTACGCGATTGACACTCTGAAGCGTACCGTGCCCATCTGGAAGAAGGAATACTTTGTCGGTGGCGCCGTATGGGCGGAAGGCGAAGCAGCGCCCCAGAAAGCCATTTCCGTCCAGGATGAATCTACTTCCTAGATGAAACGAGCGATTGTTACGCTTTGCACCGTCATGCTGGCGGGCGTGGCTGGGTTGGCCGATACTTTGGCTGCCCACCGGCCGCAGCAAGATAAGCAGAGACAAAAAGGACCGATTCGCGTCCAGACCAATCTAGTTAGCATTTTGGCGAATGTCACGGATGCCAAAGGCGAGCCGGTCATCGGTCTGGCACAGAGCGCGTTTCAACTTTTTGAAGAAGGGGTCGAGCAGAAGATTGTGCGATTCGAGCCGCAGACGAACCGTCCGCTCGATCTTGCATTGATGGTGGATACCAGCGGCTCGGCAGTGATCGAGTTGAAGATCGAGCGGGATGCCGCTTTGCACTTTGTGCAGGAAGTTGTACGGCCAGGAGACCGGCTGGCGGTCTTTTCGTTTACAAGCGATGTGATCCAGCTTTGCAATTTTTCAGATGATCCCAGGCTGCTGGAGGCCGCCGTCAGGCGCGTGGATCCCGGAGCCGATATGGGGACTTCCCTGTACGACGCAGTGGTGTTGGGTTCCCAGTCGGTAAAGCGGCAGGGCGCCGACCGGCGCCGGGCCCTCGTGATCATCACCGATGCGGGCGAGACCACTAGCTATTGGAAATTCGATGATGCGCGCCGGGCGGCTGTTGCTTCCGATGCACTGCTTTATACGGTGGTGGTGCGGCCAATGAAGTCCGATGCAGGCTGGAATACGGCTGGCGAGCATGCAATCGAAACGATTACGGACAGCACAGGCGGCGCGATGTTTTATCCGACGGACCTGAGTGAGCTTACCGGGATATTCGACCAGATCAACCGCGAACTACGCACACAATACTTGCTGGGCTATTATCCGACTCCCACGCCGCCGGCCGGAAGCTCGCGGCATGTGGCGGTGAAAGTGAATACAGGAGACAACGTGCGCTATCGCAAGGAATATTTGACCGCCGGAGCGGCGCAATAACCGCATGAACGAATTCCTCGAAGTTGCCCTAGAAGCGGCGCGCGAGGCGGGAACGGTGCTGCTTTCCGAACACAGCCGGCCGCAGAAAATATCGTACAAGGGCGAAGTTGACCTGGTTACGGAAACGGACAAGCGTTCTGAGGCGATCGTGGTGGGCCGGCTGCGGCGCGAATTTCCCGACCATCGAATCGTCGCGGAGGAAGGATCGAGCGGTGCTGTGGCTGCTTCGCGCTATGAGTGGCACGTGGACCCGCTGGATGGCACGACGAACTTTGCGCATGGCTATCCCTGCTTTGCGGTTTCGATTGGGCTGCTCGAGGACGGAAAGCCGTTGACCGGTGTCGTCTTCAATCCCGTGAGCGACGAGCTGTTTTCCGCTGTGCGCGGTGAAGGCGCGTTCCTGAATCAGAAGCCGATTCGCGTTTCGGACATGAAGAGGCTGGCCACCAGCCTGGTTGCCACAGGTTTTCCCACGCACAAACGCGGCGAAAACGTGAACATTCACTATTATTGGCAGTTCACCTTGCGTTCGCATGGCGTGCGTCGTGACGGCTCTGCGGCGCTCGATTTGTGCTCGGTTGCATGCGGACGATTCGACGCTTTTTGGGAATTTGGCTTGAACTCCTGGGACACCGCGGCGGGAATCCTGATGATCACCGAGGCCGGCGGTACGGTCACGGATTTGCGCGGCGGTTCGTATCGCCCTGGCGGGCCAGACCTTCTAGTCACCAACGGTCACATCCACGCGGAGATGCAGCAAATGATGGCTGAAGTCGCAGCGCAAGCCACCAAAATGTGACACGGCAGAAGTCTCGCAGGTTAGGTTTTCTGTGGGAGTGCGGCGGCTGGCCGCATACCTTTGCACTTCGCGTCCTGCGGAATGATTGACGCCCGCGCGGCGCGATGCTAGTTTGGCGCATCTTCTTGATGCGTGTTGTTGACCTCATTCGCAAGAAACGCGATGCCGCGGAACTTTCCCGCGAAGAAATCGAATTCCTCATTGCAGGCTCGACGCACGAGCGTATCCCCGACTATCAAATTGCCGCTTTTCTGATGGCCGTTCTTTGGCGTGGTAT
>DATEVZ010000079.1:0-10161 GCA_035258265.1 Candidatus Acidiferrales bacterium | reverse complement strand
TAGCCCTCTGACTGCTTGTAAGCATACGGTTTCAGGTTCTATTTCACTCCCCTCGCAGGGGTGCTTTTCGCCTTTCCCTCACGGTACTAGTTCACTATCGGTCGCCAACGAGTATTTAGCCTTGGAGAGTGGTCTCCCCGGATTCCCACTGGGTTTCTCGTGCCCCGTGGTACTCAGGATACCGCTTCGAGTCCGGCAAGCTTTCGGCTACGGGGTTTTCACCCTCTTTGACCCTGCTTTCCAGCAGGTTCACCTAGCCTCCGGATTGGTAACTCTACTCACGCGGTCCTACAACCCCGGGGTATAAATACCCCGGTTTGGGCTGTTCCGATTTCGCTCGCCGCTACTTTCGGAATCTCGTTTGATTTATTTTCCTCCAGGTACTGAGATGGTTCACTTCCCTGGGTTGACTCGCACCGACCTATGTATTCAGTCGGCCGTAACCTGGTTTTACCAGGATGGGTTTCCCCATTCGGAAATCCCCGGATCAAAGCCTGCTTGCGGCTCCCCGAGGCTTATCGCAGCTTGCCACGTCCTTCGTCGTCTGTTGGCGCCAAGGCATCCACCGTACGCCCTTAGTAGCTTAACCATAAAACTTACCCAACACGTCGCCATCGCCAGCCTCTGGATGATCACTCATGCAGAAGGCCAGCACCGCGCGTGGAGTAAATTCGCCTTTCCACATTGCGCTACTCTCGAGCAAAAAATTTGCGGTTTACTACGCCATGCGAGACTTGAAACTCGCATCACGTAGTGCCAGCTTCCTTCAGTTGTCAAAGAACTTCAGCCCCATCCACAACTTCCGATAGGACCGTCTCCCCTCCCGGGGGAGCGCTGCCTCGGTTTGGAGCCGCAGCAGCGATTCAATCGTACAGACAATAAAAAACCCGGCGTCGAGCGCCGGGCGGATCCGCCGAGCCTGCGGGCCATTTCGCGTGGCCTCTAGGGCGGACGTGCTCGATGCTCGATTTATATCTACCCGGTGTTTGTAACCAAACTCACCTCTGGATGAGAAGGCAGAAACCGGTCAGTCAGCGCGCAAATCCCCTTTGCAGGCTTGCGCCGACATCAGGAGAGTATAGCAACTTTCCGGGTTTCGTCAAGTATTTATGATTTATTTTTCCAGCGTTCTTCTGTGGATTTCACCCTGTTCTGTGGAAATCCGGCGGGCGCAGAATATCCGACTGGGATCTCGGTAGCCCAACGGCTACTTACTTATTGTGTTTGAAGAACTCAACCTGGCGAAGGCGCTTCTCTGCTTCTTCGCGCCTCTTGTATGGGCCGCCGAGATTCTTGCCACTTTTTTCCGAAACCACCTTGTAACCGCCTTTTACTTTTTTGATCATTAACGACCCTCCTGGCGCCGATTCTGCGCCAAGCACCGCCGGGGTCAATACGGTCGCTGCTGTATGCACGCTCGCAATGGGCGTCTTTCTGCGATAAGTTCCCACCCGGCAGGGAGGACCCATGACTTCAAACGATGTGCAGCGCGAAAGCAAAGTCACTCTGGTGACGGGTGGCACCGACGGACTAGGCCGCGCGGCCGCGGTAATGCTCGCTGAACGCGGCTATCGCGTCTTTGCCGGCGGACGTAACGCTGAACGCATCGCTGCGCTGCAGCAATTCGCAAGCGAGCGCAAGTTGCCGCTCGAAGCAATCGAGCTCGACGTGTGCGATGACGCGTCTGTCGAACGCTGCATCGCGCAGATTGAGCGCACGGCAGGCCCGGTCGAAGTGCTGGTGAACAACGCCGGGATCGCTATCGCCGCAGCGATGGAAGAAATCACCCTCGCGGATTTGCGCAAGCAGTTCGAGACAAACTTCTTTGGCCTCGTCCGCGTGACGCAACGCGTGCTCCCCGGCATGCGCAGCCAGCTCCGGGGACGCATCGTTAACATGAGTTCAATCACTGGAAAAATAACCACGCCGCTGTTTGGACCATACAGCTCAAGCAAGCACGCCGTGGAAGCAGTGAGCGACGCCATGCGTCTGGAGCTTTATCCCTTCCGAATACACGTTGCACTCATTGAGCCGGGATACATTCCCACAAATTTGAATCGCAATGCAGCCGAGCTTTCTTCAGCCTATGCCAAAAACGCGGAGCAAAGCCCCTACGCGCCGGTCTACCACAGGTTCTTAAACGCTTGGGGAAAAACAACGAAAACTGCCCGTGATACACCCGAGGACTGCGCCCGCGTGATCATCCGTGCAATCGAAGAAACGCCGCCGCGAGCGCGCTACCCGGTCACGCTCTACGCGAAAATCGGAGTCATCGCGCGCCGTTTGCTGTCCGATGGCGCGATGGATGCTCGCTTTCGGAAGACGTTTAAGCTCAACGAATTTCGTGCTTCGCTGTTGAAGGGATCGAAAAGATGAGATATCGCGATTTGCCGATCTGGCGAACCCGCGAGCGTCAGGCAGGTTGCTCCGTGCAGATCCCCGCCACAACCAAGCCGAGAATAATCAGCTGGATTCCGCCGGCAATCATCCATTTGATCGCGAGCTGGTACGGAATGATGTACACCACATACTCGGACAGCGAATAGGGAATCACGGTCATGAAAGTCAGGATGATCCCGTAGCGAATTCCTTGCACCATCCACGGCTTGCGTTCACGACCACGCGTATAGATGTACGCAAACATCGCTGCAAAAAAGAACTGGCCGATGGCCATGGCCCAGAAGCGGTGCATGATGCCTTGGGGGTAGCGATGGCTCGCCGGGATTGCCGCGTAGTCGCTCATCAGCCAAACGCTGTGGACGAGATAGTTCGTGAACATCAGGACGATGTAGGCCGCCACAATTGCCAACACGAGTTTTTTCATGGCCCTTTTACCTCCTCCGCTCAAATTTTTAGACCTGGGGAAATAATGAGATGGGAACCATCCGGGTGCAGCGAACCACGCGCTCCCGATGAGCGCAGCCTAGCACCGCCGCCAGCCATTCAATAGCGGAATTTTGCGGGGACGAAGCTTTAAGGGTTGGTCACTTGTATCGAGACGCTGGCCTCGCGCAAAGGGACGTACTGCACTTCCCATGCAGCGTGAACCGGGCTTTCAGCGTAAGCATCCGCGGCGGCGCGATCGCGAAATTCGATCGCGTAAGCGGCATTGAAGTCGCGCGGCTGCATGCGCTCGCCTTTGATCCACACATTCTTGATGCCGGGGATTTTTGCGGCCATGTCCTTGATGCCTTCAAGGGCGCGCTGCTTATCGGCGTCGGACGCGGCGGGGTTCCATTTCAATTCCACCACGTGCAGGATCGTCTTCGGCTGGCCGAATCTATTTTGTCCCGCCACGTAGCCACTCGCGAACAAACCTAACGCGAGAACTGCGATGCCCATTATTTTTGCCCTAGTCGTGAACTGAATTCGCATTGATCTCCCCCGCTTGCTTTGACGAACGAACTTCACGAGTGTAAGCGAGCGCTCAATGCTCAGGCAACGTCGACGCCACAAAAACCTGCCGGCATCGCCAACGATTTGTATGTTGACCTGCCCGATTCGCCTTGGTTACGATGCGCAGCAACATCGTCAGTTTCGCGGTCGCAACACGATCGTGAGGAGGCGCCATGTACTGTTCAAAATGCGGGGCAAACGTTCCGGACGGTACCGCTTTCTGCAGCGCCTGCGGGCAGCCGATGCCGGGGTTCGCAACAGGCCAGCCGGCTGGAGCGACACCTGCGTCGCCCGGCGCGGCGACTCCCGTTTATGCGCCTCCCGCACAACCAGGATGGCAAGCGCCCGCCGCGGGACCCGCCGTGGCGTACGCTGGTTTTTGGCTGCGCTTCGTCGCAATCATTATTGACGTCATCGTTCTCGGATTCGCTGGCTGGATTATCTTCCTGCCATTTGCTGCATCCATGAGATACGGCATGCGCGGAATTTTCATGGGCGGACGGCCTCAAAGACCGGAGGACTTTTTTCCTATCGTTGGCATGATGTTCCGGCTAGCGGCGATTCGAACCGTCTTGAACTGGCTTTATTTCTCGCTCCTTGAGAGTTCCGGTTGGCAAGCTACACTGGGCAAAAAAGCACTGGGCCTCGAAGTGACAGATCTCGCCGGTCGCCGCATCAGCTTCGGCCGCGCGACCGGCCGGTTCTTCGCCAAATACATCTCCGCCATTATTTTGATGATTGGATTCTTGATGGCTGGATTTACCGAGAAAAAGCAGGCGCTGCACGATATTCTCGCCGGCACCCTCGTAATCCGTAAGCTCTAGTAAAGAATCTTTTGCGGCCAGTGCCGCAAACAGGAGCGACATGTATTGCTCGAAATGCGGCACCCAACTTGCAGAGGGAACAGCGTTTTGCGGCGCCTGCGGACAGCCCACCGGAGGCGTAGCGCAGGCCGTAGTCACGCCGAGCGTTGCAGTTGCCGGCGGCAACGCGGTACCGGCATATACCGGTCCGGGCTCTGTAACCCCCTACGCACCATCGGCAGTTCCAGCCGTCCTTCCGTCGCCTTACGCGGGATTCTGGCTGCGGTTTCTTGCGTATTTAATTGACAGCGTCCTGGTCGGGATCGTTTTCGGAATATTCGCGTTGCTGGTAGTTGCGATTGTGGGCGTCGGCTATTTCCGAACGATCTTCGAAGGCCTGAATGGTGAGGACTCCACGATTCCGGTGGCCTTCATATCGCTAATCCTTATGGCGTCGGCTCTGTCACTCGCAATCACTTGGGTCTACCACGCGTGGATGGAAAGCTCTCAATATCAGGGTACCTTCGGCAAAATGGCGCTGGGGCTCATCGTTACCGATCTGGAGGGTCGGCCGCTCTCGTTCGCGCGCGCCAGCGGAAGATTTTTCGGGAAGATCATCACTGGAATGATTCCATTCGGTATCGGCTACATCATGGCGGGATTCACGGAAAAGAAGCAGGCCCTGCACGACATGATCGCAGGCTGCCTGGTCCTCAGAAAAACCTAAAAGCTGCGTTGCCTTATACGCCCCATCCGTAGCGCTCCGAATGAACCAGCGCATCATGCAATTCGGCGCGAATGTGTTCGACGAACTCCGAGCTGCGCAGCACACGCGCGCCCGTTTCGGTGATATCAATGGTGCGATAGCCGTGATCGAGAACGCGATCGATCGCCCCTTCAATCCACTGCGCCTCCAAATCGAGTCCAAACGATTCGCGCAGCAGCATAACCGCCGAGAAGATCGCTCCCAGCGGGCAGGCAACATCCTTGCCGGCAAGCGATGGCGCCGAGCCGTGAATCGGCTCATACAGCGCCGGCTGGCCTTCGGCGCCGCGGCTCATCGAAGGAATCAGTCCAATCGAGCCGGCCAGCGCGGCAGCTTCATCGCTGAGAATGTCGCCAAAAAGATTTCCCGTAAGAATCACGTCAAATTGCATCGGGCGCAGCAAAAGCTGCATCGCGGCATTATCCACGTAAAGATGTTCAAGTGTAACGTCCGGATAATTGCGCGCCACGCGCTCGACCGTTTGCCGCCACAGCGCCGAAGTTGCCAGCACGTTGGCCTTGTCGACGCTTGTAACGCGGCGGCTGCGCGTCGTAGCGCGCTCAAACGCGTACTTCGCAATCCTTTCGATTTCGGCGCTGGTGTATTCGGCCACATCGCGCGCCCGCGCGTTGCTGCCCTGCCCGTGCAATTCATGCGCGCCAAAATAAATGTCCCCGGCAAGCTCGCGCACGATTTCAAAATCACAATCGTTGATGCGCTCCCGCCGCAAAGGAGACATTCCCCGCAACGCCGGCCGCAGATGAATCGGCCGCAAATTGATGAAGAGGCCCAGCGCCTTGCGCAGGCCCAGCAAACCCGCTTCCGGGCGCTTCTCCAGCGGTAGCGCGTCCCATTGCGGCCCGCCAATCGCGCCCAGCAAAATCGCATCTGCCGAACGGCACCCGGCAAGCGTCTCAGCCGGCAGCGGCGTCCCAAACCTGTCGATAGCTGCGCCGCCGAAGGCAAATTCGCGGAACTCGAATTTGTGCTCGAACGATTTCGCGCAATCTTCCAGCACTTGCACGGCTGCGCGCGTGACTTCCGGGCCGATTCCATCGCCCGGTAAAACCGCGATCGTCTTTCTGACCCCGCCCATGGCTCGTCTCCCGTTACGTTAAAAACCCTTCGTCAGCGAGTACTGGCTGCACTCGCAGTCGTTCTCGCAGGCGCATGATCTCGGCCGCGCCGCACTTTGTGAATAATTGAAAGCAAGTCGCGATCCGTTACCTGTTTTGCCGCATCGGCGCGCGCAGTGGCCATCGCGTAGCATTCCGCTAGTTCCGCATTCGTCGTCGGGTAGCCCAGTTCTTCCAGGCGCACACGCAGCGCATTGCGTCCGGAATGTTTCCCGAGCACCAGGCGTCGTGCCGGAACGCCCACTTTTTCCGGCAGAATAATTTCGTAGGTCAGCGGATTCTTCAGAATGCCATCCTGATGAATTCCGGCTTCGTGCGCAAACGCGTTCGCGCCGACCACCGCCTTATTCGGCGGCACGTTGATGCTCGTAATCGAAGAGAGCATGCGGCTGGTCGCGTATATCTTTTCGAGTAAGATCCGCGTGCCTACTCCATAGAGGCCCTTGCGCACATGCAGTGCTACCGCCACTTCTTCGAGCGAAGCGTTCCCAGCGCGCTCGCCGATGCCATTGATCGTGCACTCTACCTGCCTGGCGCCGGCGGCGATGGCCGCCAGCGAATTCGCCACCGCCAGACCTAGGTCGTTGTGGCAATGCGCGCTGAAAATAATTTTGGGATAGGCCGCAAGATGCTTGCGCGCCAATCGGAACATGTCGCCATATTCTTCGGGCGTCGTATAGCCGACCGTGTCCGGAAGATTAATGATGGTGGCGCCGGCTGAAGCGGCAGCCTCGATTACCTCGAGCAGAAAATCCAGATCGGTGCGGCTGGCATCTTCAGCGGAAAATTCCACCTCTTCGCAGTTCTTCACGCCGTAGCGCACCATCGTAGCGATCTGTTCGAGCGCTTCGCTCCGCGAGATACGCAGTTTGTGTTTCAGATGCAGGTCCGAGCTGGCCAGAAAGATGTGCAGTCGAGGTTTTGCGGCTGGTTCAATCGCACGCAGTGCCGCGTCGACATCCTCCTGACGCGCGCGCGCCAGGGCCGCCACCCGGCAGCTTTTGATTTCCGCAGATACGGCACGAACCGCTTCCAGGTCGCCGGGCGAAGCAATGGGAAATCCCGCTTCGATCACGTCCACGCCGAGCTCCTCCAGTTGCCGCGCCAGTTGGAGCTTTTCTTCCCGGTTCATCGAAAATCCGGGAGATTGCTCCCCGTCGCGCAGGGTGGTGTCAAAAATGTGAACCTGCTCCATGAAGGCTCCTTTGAGCAATACCAGTGTTCCGTGCCGGGCACAAGGAGTCCAATTTATAATTCTTGCATGCGCGATAAATCTCTCTTATACAATTATATACAGGCGGATCAGCCCGGAGGTGAGCATCGTGGATTTGGCGGCTTTGCAGGTGTTTCAGATGGTGGCAAACGAGCGCAGCTACTCGCGCGCGGCGGAAAAGCTGTTTCGCACGCAGCCGGCGGTCAGCATCGCCATGCGCAAGCTGGAGGACTGGGTAGGCCAACCCCTGTTTGTGCGCGGGTCGGGTGCCCGGAGTCTGACCGACGCGGGCGTTCTGCTTCTAGAATACGCCGAGCGCATGTTGAACATGCGCGAAGAGATTCGTAAGGGCCTGCGCGAACTCCGCGGGCTTGAACGCGGCCAGGTATCACTCGGCGTCAACGAAAGCTCGATCCACGCCTTGCTTCCATCGCTCGACCGCTACCGCCACCTGCATCCCGGCGTGCAAGTTCGCGTGCATCGGGTGTTTTCGCGCGAGGTGCCGCGCGAGCTTTTGAATCATCAGCTCGATATTGGCGTGATCTCCTACGTACCGGAGGAGCGCGAGCTCACTGCCGCGGAGTTTTACCGCGACGCCTTGGTGCTGGTCGTATGGCCGGGACACCGCCTGGCCAAACGCCGCGAAGTGGACGTCACCGCGCTCGGCGAAGAAGTATTCGTGGCGCATATCGTCGAATCGCCTTACCGCCAGCGCGTCGTGCAATTGTTCGCGAAGCATAAAACACCATTACGCATGGAAGTGGAGCTGCCCACGATCGAAAGCATCAAGCGCTTTGTGGAGATGAAAAAGGGCGTCGCGATCGTTCCGCGCATGTGCGTGGAAGGCGAACTGGCGCGCGGAGATCTGCGCGAACTCAAGATTCGCCAGATGCGCATCGAACGCAGACTCTATTTAGTCTACCGGCAGGACCGTCCACTGACTGGCGCAGCACAAGCGTTGGTGGACATTATTCTGTCACGCAAGAAACCATCTGCCAGAAGAAAAGTCGCTCCACAGGAAAGTTAGCGTTTCGCAGCAAGTTCATCCAGCGCAGCGCCAATGCGTGAAAGCCCTTCGCGCACATCCTCGGTTTTCCCGCCCACACCGATGCGGAAGTGCTCGGGTGCTTCAAAGAAACGCCCCGGCACCACACTCGTTTCATATTTATCGCGCAGCAATTGACAGAAAGCATCAGCGTGGCCGCTGATGAGCTGCGGGAACGCGATTGTGCCCGCCTCAGGCCAAATAGCCAACAGGTCTTTGCGCGAATTGAAAAACTGCTTCAGCAAGGCGCGATTGGTTTCCAGCAAGTTTTTTGCACGCGCAGCAATCTGCGGCAAGTGCTCAAAAGCGAGCACGCTTAGCAATTCAGCCGGATGCGGAGGCATCACTCCGAACAGGTCATTAAGCCGCCACATGCGTTCCGCCAGCGGCTTCGCCGCGAAGATCCATCCGCAACGCAATCCCGAAAGGCCGTAGCCCTTCGTTAAGCTGCTGGTCACCACGAAATTTGGCCCCAGCAGAAACGCGCTTTTCCACGGTGAATCAAAACACGCTTCGAGATACACTTCGTCCACCAATACGTGCGCGCCCAAACTGCGCGCGATTTCTCCCACAATATGCAGCTTCGCGTCGGGGGCTCGCACGCCGGTGGGATTATGCAGATTGGTGATCACGATGAGCCGCGTGCGGGGAGAAATATTTCGTTCCACTTCGCGCGGATCGAGCTGGAACCCCGCCTCGAATTTTCGCGGAAAGCGCCGGATCTTGGCCCCCAAATATTCCGCCGCCGAAACAATCGCCTCGTAGCAAGGCTCTTCGATCAGAACCTCATCGCCGTGTTCCAGAAGCGCGGCCATCGCCAGATGATTCGCCATCGAAGTACCTTGGGCGTGGACGATGTTTTCCACTGGAACGCCGGCCTTCGCCGAAAGCTTTTCCAGCAACGGTTTGTAGCCGTAACCATCCGGACCGGGAATTTCCAGGTTTTCAATCCGCGGGTGCAGATCCGCAAGCGGTACGGCCAGCACATCACTTGCCGCAAGATTGTAACGAGTCTTCGAACGCAGCTTCGCCCACTCAATGTAGGCCGAACGAATTTCGCGTCTTTGTGGACTCATGGATTATTCAATCGGAGCCGAGCCGGCGCTGCGCTTCGCACGCCAGCGGAAAAGAAAGTAGACGGGAACCCCAGCGAAAAGGATACACAGGGCGGCCCCCGCATTGCGCGGATATTTGTAAATCGTGTCGAGAACCACTAACGCGGCGACGGTGACGAATAGCCCGGTTGTCCAGGGATGCCCGGGAACGCGATATCCGCCAGTGACTGGATCCTCAGCGTCGCGAATGCTCGCTGCGGCGTGCGTATCGCGCCAGCGGAAAACGAAAAGGCAGCTCGCCGAGAGGCCGAAGAATAGCCAGTCCATCACCACCACGTAGCTGAGAATCTGTTCGTAGGTGCCCAGCAGCACGGCCGCACTGGTGATGGCGCCCTGCAAAGCGATTGCGGCAATCGGCGCACGGGTTCGCGGATCTAGACGCGTAAAAATCCCGGGGAGCACTCCATCTTCGGCCATCGCAAAAGCGACGCGCGGGTACGTCAGCATCGCCTGGCTCAAAAAGCCCAGCGTCGAAATCGCAATCGTTACGGCGATTAGCAACCCGCCAACCGAGCCCAGCGCGCGGCGCATCACTTCGGACGCAGGCGTGGAAGTTGCGGCCAGTCCAGCGGGGGAAAGCGCCTCTACATAAATGAAGTTCGCAGCAACATACAGCGCGATCACCCCCACCACTCCCAGCAGCAACGCTCGCGGCAAGTTCTTCCGCGGCTCGCGAATTTCGCTGGC
>DATEVZ010000078.1:0-7117 GCA_035258265.1 Candidatus Acidiferrales bacterium | reverse complement strand
CCAAGGGTCCAGCGCGGCGGCGCAACAAGCGTCCCCGCCAGCGCGATTCGCATTCGGTGGCAATGCCGCGCAAATTCCCGCTGACTTTGTTCGCAGTCTGATCTTCGTGCCAGTGCGCGTGAACGGCAGCAAGACTTTTCTGTTTGAGCTCGATTCGTCCGCCGCCACATCCTCAATCGATCCGAAGCGAGCAACCGAACTCGGCATAATTCTTCAGACCGCCAGCAACGCCTCCGACGCATCTGGCGCAGTGCACAACGCAGTGCTGGAGCTTCCCGGACTGCAAATCGCCATGAATTCGCTTCCCGCGATATCTCGCCAGAAGTTTGTTGAGCAGTCTGGACAGCCCTCGCTCGGAATTCTCGGCAAGGATTTCTTCGATCGCGTAGTCATCGAAGCTGATTATGTCAGGCAGACGGTGCAGCTATACGATCCAAACGTTTTTACCTATTCCGGTCCGGGAAAGAGCTTCCCCATTTCATTTGGCGGGGAAACTCCGCTCATTCGCGCCAAAGCTGAAATCGCTGGCCACAAAACCGTGGACGCGGACTTCGTGGTGGACACCGGGCTTGATTTTGCGATTGTGTTCTACCGCGCATTCACTGACGCCGAGCGCATTTCTGCCGCGCGCTTCAAGACCGTGCCGGCCTCCTATCCGCAAATAGACGATGGTGCGAAAATCCTGCTCGGCCGGCTCAAGGGTTTTCAAATCGGACCGTATGCGGTGGAAACTCCGCTCGCCGTATTTTCTCAATCCAATTCCGGTGTCACCGCAAATAAGAAAATTGCTGGCGCTCTCGGCTCCGATTTTCTGCGCCGCTTCACGGTGATTTTCGATTTTCCTCATCAGCGAATCATTCTGGAGCCCAACTTGCAGTTCAATCACTCCATCGACGAGGATATGAGCGGACTATCACTCGTTGCCAAAGGCGCAAATCTGAAAACGTTTGAAGTCATCCAAGTGCAGCCGGGAACGCCCGCAGCGGACGCCGGCATTCGGCAAGGAGACGTGATCGCCGCCATGGACGACGAAGCGGCGGCCGACCTGACCCTCTCTGCCATTCGTGACTTGTTCCGCCAAGTCGGCCACGAATACAAGCTGCTCATAGACCGCAAGGGACAATCGCTAACCATTTCGATCAAGATGCATCGGCTGATTTAAGTCGTCATTCCGAGCGTTTGTTCGCGTCATCGGCGATCGCATCCCTAGAAGAACTGGAAGCTGACCGTGGCAATCGGCCAGCCTCCCGCAGAGAACGTCGCAATAAATATTCGATCTGGGCATTCAAGCTGCGCAATTCATCCGCGGCCCACCTTTCCAGAGCGTCGTGCGTCGCACGGTCGAGCCGCAGAAGAAATGGTTTGCGCTCCCCCATCTGGCTCCTAGCTGTAGAGCGTCCCAGCGTTGACCACCGGCTGCGGGCTGCGCTCGCCGCACAACACGACCAATAAATTGCTCACCATAGCCGCACGGCGTTCCGGATCGAGTTCCACCACCTTTCGTTCCGACAGTTGGTCTAGCGCCATCTGCACAATGCTCACGGCGCCCTCGACGATCGTCTGCCTCGCTGCGATGATTGCCGACGCTTGTTGCCGCTGCAGCATCGCTCCTGCAATTTCCGCGGCGTATGCCAGATGGCTGATGCGCGCTTCCACCACCTGCACTCCGGCTTTCGCCAAGCGCTCCTGGATTTCCTTTTGTAGTTCCGCTGCAGTCTCCGCGATGTGGCTTCGCAAGCTCATTTGGCCGGCGACGTGCGAATCGTAGGCGTACGAAGTCGCCATCGTGCGCAACGCGCTCTCGCTCTGCACTTGCACAAAGTTTTCGTAACTATCCACCTGGAAGACCGCCTCTGCCGTATCCACCACCTGCCACACCACCACGGCCGCGATTTCGATGGGATTGCCGTCCAAATCGTTAACCTTCAATTTGTCCGTCTCGAAATTCCGTATGCGCAGTGAAATCTTTCGCTTGGTAGTGAACGGGTTTACCCAGCGAAATCCTTGATCGCGCAGCGTTCCAACATAGGTTCCGAAAAGCTGGAGGACTTGGCCCTCGTTCGGGTTCACGATCAGCAATCCGCTCAGACAAACGATCTCGACTAGCAGAGCAAACGCCGCAACGAGGATGGCGCCCAAGGATTGCATCTGAAACGAGCTGATCAGCACAAAGCCCGTCCCGCCCATGGCCACAAGCAGGAGCAACAACATCGCGCCACCAGGTAGCGAGAAAGCTGGTTTTTCTCTCATCGAGTTCCTCCGACCGAATATATCTTTATGATATTATTCTGATTTCAGCCGTCAAGAGGAGTTTGGACATGCTGCAAAGCTCCCATTGTCAGATGGTTGCAGACTGCTGGCCCAGCCCACAGAAGAACGCATCGTGGGTTAGAGTCTGCTTTGCGCGGTGTTTGTGATTGCACCGAAGGCTTAAAAACGATCGAAGGGGCTGGACTAGTGCTCGAATTTCTTTACAGTCATTGCCATTTCGTGGAGCCGAGCGTCGACCTTGCAAAAAACCGTGTCGGGCTCATGCTTGCCGGTCGAGAGCCTTTTGCCCGCGTGGCATCCAGTCAGGATTTCGATTCCCTGCTCGACGGTGGCGACGGGATAGAGATGGAACTGGCCTTTCGCGACGGCCTCAATCACTTCGTCGCGCAGCATCAAGTCATCCACATTTTCCGCTGGAATCAAGACGCCCTGCTTGCCCGTCAGTCCCTTCAACTTGCAAACATCGTAGAAGCCTTCGATCTTCTGATTCACGCCGCCAATCGGCTGAATATCGCCCTGTTGATTTACCGAGCCAGTCACGGCCAATTCCTGCCGAATCGGAATCCCAGAAAGCGCGGAAAGCAACGCGTAAATTTCAGTGGAACTCGCGCTGTCGCCATCCACGCCTGAATATGACTGCTCAAAGCAAAGACTCGCGGAGAGCGCCAGCGGCTTGTCCTGCGCAAACGTGCGGCGGATATATCCGGAAATGATGTGCACGCCCTTGTCGTGGAAACGCCCGCTGAGATTCGCTTCGCGTTCGATGTTGATGATTCCCACTTTTCCTGGCGAGGCTGAAGCCGTGATTCGCACCGGCTTCCCAAAGGCATAGCCACCGATTTCGAGCACGCTCAAACCATTCACCTGCCCCACGCGCGTACCGGTCGTATCGATGAACAAAAGATTCTGATCGATCATTTCGCGGATTTTGGTTTCCGTGAGGTTGTGCCGCTCGATTTTGGAATCGAGGGCCTGCCGCACATGCGCGGCAGTCACCACGGATTGGCCCTCATTGCGCGCGATATAAGAAGATTCGCGAGCTAGGTCCGCCAGATCGAAGAACCGCGTCGTAATTTTTCCACGGCGTCCCGCCAGCCGCACTCCATGTTCCAGAATGGCCGCGAACGCGGTGCGGTCAAACGGGCAAAGTTTCTCGTCGTCACAAATCTTGCGCAGCCGTCCCGCGTACTGCCGGATTACTTCGTCGCTCCACTTCATCTCCTCGTCGAATTCCACGCGCACTTTGAAAATCTTTTTGAAGTCTTCCTCGAAGTCGTAGAGCAGCTCGTACATGTCGCGATCGCCGATCAGAATGATTTTCACGTGAACGTCAATCGGCTCCGGCTTCAGCGCTGCCGTGCTGAATGGGAAAAACACGTCCACGGGCTGAATTTCCAGCTTGCCGTGATTCAACGTGCGTTTCAGGGTGCGCCAAACGCCCGTTTCGGTGAGCGTATCGAGCGCGTACATCACCAAGAATCCGCCGTCGGCGCGCAGCAGCGAGCCGCCGCGCAGGTCCATGAAATCAGAACTCCACCCACCGCGCGTATCGTAGCTGCGATGAATCGTGCCAAACAGGTTCGCGTACGTCGGGATCGTCTCGAAAATCACCGGGCACTTTTCGCGCTCGCCGTGCGCCAAGATTACGTTCACGCCGTACACGCGGAAGGGATCGCGTTCCTGCCTCTCGACCCGCGGCCCGGCACTGCCCTCGGATGGCGGCTGATCTTCCTCGCCCTCACGTTCTTTGAACGGCTCCAAGTTGTCGAGGATGTGATGGCGCACTTCTTCGAGATATTCGGAAATTTGCGTGCTCGGATATTTTTCCTTGAGTTCTTCGATCACGCCGTCCACCAGCACCGACGCAGCTTCTTGCTCCAAATAACTCATTTCGCTGGCCAGCTCGCGCGAAAGCGAAAGCGTCTTCCGGTAAACCACCGTGAATTCCTGTCGAAACTGGTCGTACTTCCTCTCGAGTTCCTCAGCGGCTACGCTCTCGAGTTTTCCTTCCTGCACCATCTTGGGAATTTCCTCGATGGGCACCATCTGCCCCTCGAGCACCGGAAAAATCTCCGGCAGTGCCACCGCACCGACTTGCATACGGCCAAGCGCGAATTGTTCCCGCGCAATGCGGCGCGTGAAATCATCCATCAATTCCTTTTCGCGCTGCGTGAACCGTTCGACGATCCGCGTTTTCTGTCGCTGGAAAGGCTCGCCTTCGAATACTTGGGGAATGCGCCGGCGCAGAAAGTCAATTCCGGATTCCACTTCCTTCTTGAACGCGTTCGCCTGTCCGCGCGGCAATGTCAGCAAGCGCGGTCGATCAGCATTCTTGAAACTATTTACGTACGCGCGGTCTGGAGCAGGTTCGCTCTGCGGATGCATCTCTTCGATCATTCGGACGATCATGCCCCCACGGCTCGTCCCGGAAAGCCCGCATACGAAAAGGTTGTAGCCGGGAGCCGTCAAATCCACCCCCATCCGTAAAGCGCGCAGAGCGCGCTCCTGTCCCGGATCGCCCGTCGAGGGCGGCACCTCCGCTGTAGTCTCAAATGGAATCGCCGAGGGATCACAATGCCAGCGAAGTTTTTCTGGCGGCAGCGTTAGATGTTTTGGCTTGGAATTCTTGCTCATTCGCAGGTCCGAAGGGCGCTACTCTAGCACGGCCTCCTTCTTCTTCCCATTTACTTGCGGTCCAATGTTTCCACCCGGAGCACTTGGCGCGTAAAGGTCCAGCAGGCTCGCTGCCGTCGCCACCACGATCGGCCCCACCACAACGCCCAGCAACCCAAACACGCTGATGCCGCCTAACACGCTGATAAAAACCACGAGCCCGCCCATTTCCGTGCGCCCGCCAATCACCCAGGGACGAACGACGTTGTCCACCAGCCCGACGATGATGCTGCAGAACACCGCGAGCAGGACTCCGGCGCCGATGTGGCCCTGCACGATCAAATTGATCGCCGCTGGCGCCCAAATTAAAGCCGATCCCACCACCGGAACCAGCGAGAAAAATCCCATCATCACGCCCCAAAAAACTGGCGCGTTGATTCCCGTCAGGCCGAAAGCGATGCCTCCCAAAATTCCGTGCGCTGCAGCCGCCACTCCGCTCGATACAACACTGGCAAAAATCAGGTCCTGCGCTTCCCGCATCATCCGGTCGCGATGCTCGGCCTCGAATGGCAATATCTCGCGCACTCGTTCAACGATGGATTCGCCGTCGCGATACAAATAAAACATCGCCAAAATCATGACGCTCAGGTGAAACAGGAATACCGCAGTGTTCTTCAGCACTGTCCCGACACGCGCGGCCACAAACTCCGCCGCTTGATCCGCATACTTTCCCACAATCGTGCTGAGGCTCGTCATGTTGTTGTCTGCAAACCGCGCTTCGAGCTGAAGCCAAACGCGGTTCACCCAATCGAAATGACCATTTTGGATTTGCAGTTGCAAATCCTGTACGGCCTGGACCCCTTGACGAACGAACGCAGCCATCACCAGGAGCGTGGGCACAATCAAAAGCACTGTAATGCCCACCGTACACAAGAGAGCAGCAACGGTTGGACGAAAGCGCTCCCGTGACCACCCGTACGCGGGATAGGACACCACGACAATGATCACCGCCCAAGCCAGCGCCGCCAGGAAAGGCTGAAACACCAGGAAAACGAAATACGCGAGAATCACCACGATTCCGTAAAAAAGCACGGTGCCCAGGCGTTTCTGCGTTGTCTGTTCGGCGCTCAAAAAATCTCGCTTTTCGCTGCTCGCAAGGAGACTGATAGTTTCAATCGCCCCCGTTTGTCAACTACTCCAGCTGTCACCCGCGCGCTCGCCCGTCAGCGTCTCTCGCAGGTGCTATAATTCGCGCAGTTTCTCCAAGCGACCATGCTAACACCCGATCCCGCCTGTCAGCACAAGCGAACTCAGCTCATCGCCAAGGATGACGATGCACAATATGTAGAGTGCCTCGACTGCGGCGAAATCTTCGAGGTAGGCGAACTTAACGAAGAAAGTGGATTCGGCGAATCGCTCTCCGACGCCTGATCCAGGGCAATCGCTGCTTCGTTTTCACACCCAAGAATTTCTCGCTGGCTTCCTACTGGCGGAGTACAATACCCCTTAACCGTACGCATGCGAGTCACCTGTGGAGGCCCTATGCGGATAATCGTTCGCGTTGTCTCGGCCCTGGTCCTATTGTGCTTTGCAGCTTCGGCGCAAGAAGAATCGAAGCCAGCAGCCACCGCCGCAGCGACCACGGCCGCCGCTGAATTCAAAATCCCGCCCGACGCCGCCAAGGCTCCCAACCCGGTCAAGCCGACTCCAACATCGCTCGCGCAAGGCAAGAAGATGTATGGATTCGACTGCGCGCTGTGTCACGGTAAAGATGGCGACGGTAAGGGCGATCTTGCAACCGATATGAATCTGAAACTCGCGGACTACCGCGACTCGGGCGCGCTGAAGGATATGACCGATGGCGAGATGTTCTACATCATCAAAAACGGAAAAGGCCAGATGACGGGTGAAGCGGATCGTGTCAAGCCCGAAGAAATCTGGAATCTTGTGAACTACGTCCGCTCGCTTGCAAAGAGGAGTGCCACCGCTGCGCCCAAAGCTCCAGGATCGTAAGAGGCCTAGCAGTGCCGATTCTGGATGTAAGCGTTCTCAGCGAATGTTAAGTTTCTGAATGATGCGGATCACGTCGGTGGGAGAAACGTCGTAGAGCACGTGTTCGTCTTCCTGCTCCAATCGCTCGCGCAAATATTCGGCGGCAATATAGCTAGCTTCGCGATCACTTAGATTTCGCCCTGTACGCGCCCTGAATTCTACAAATCCGGGATGAGCCAAT
>DATEVZ010000077.1:0-7497 GCA_035258265.1 Candidatus Acidiferrales bacterium | reverse complement strand
AACTTGTCAAGAAATCCCTGCCAGCCAACTCCAATTGCTCCAATACGTTAAACAACGACCATTTTAGTCCACTTGGTCAACGGATAGCCAGCCAATTGCAGAAATTCAACCTCGAATGGCGATCCCGCGTCGCCAAACGGCTAGTGATTCTAAAGGTGAAGCGCAGGGGGGCTTTAGGGCCGGGGATTTCACGATCAGCGGACACTTTGTGTCAGTGGCATCGACGAAATGCTGGGCTTACGCGCCCCGGCAAGAACTCATCGGTCCGGATTTTCTCGCCGCCACAGCCGACCTTCTAGGTTAGAATCGCAAATCGGATGGATTCCAACAATCCCAGACCCGTCACCGCAATCTATCCCGGCTCATTCGACCCGGTCACCAATGGCCACCTGGACCTCATCACTCGCGCCTCGAATATCTTTGACAAGCTCATTGTCGCCGTCGCTCACAACATGGAAAAAGATCCCCTGTTCACCGAAAAAGAGCGCGTCGAGATGCTCGAAACCGCGACCTTCAAGTGGACCAACGTGGAAATTGACGTCTTCGACGGACTGCTGATGGATTACGCCCGCGCCAAAAAGGCCAACGTGATCGTTCGTGGCATTCGGGCCGTTTCCGATTACGAGTATGAGCTGCAAATGGCCCTGATGAACCGCAAGATCGAGGCCGACGTCGAAACGGTTTTCATGTTGCCGGCCGAGCAGTACAGCTATCTAAGCTCGCGGCTTGTAAAAGAATTGGCGCGCTTCGGAGGCCCCATAAAAGAATTCGTTCCGGCGATCGTGTTGGAGCGCCTGAGTGTAAAATTCAAGTAGCGGCGGCGCGGTTACCCGGCAAGCGCGGCCTATTCGCTTCTAAGACATTGAGGGAGTCCCATGGAACTGGCCACAGAGAAAAAAATCGAGGAAACTTTTCAACTCGCCGATCGCGTCAATCGCATCAACGTCTCGCCGACGATGGTCGTGCTGCAAGAAGCGGAAAAGCTGAAAGCGCAAGGCCTGGATGTCGCCGACTTCGGTCCTGGCGAGCCGGATTTCCCCACGCCCGAACACATCAAGCGCGCCGTCGTTCAGGCTCTCGAGGAAAATCGCACCAAGTACACTCCAGTCGCGGGCATCGCTCCGTTGCGGCAGGCGATTTGCGATTGGCACGCGGCGAATCTCGAATCCTCCTATCAGCCTTCCGAGTGCGTCGTGAATGTCGGCGGCAAGCATGCGATCTTCAATGCCGTTTGCTCGCTGATCAATCCCGGCGATGAAGTTATGATCGGCGCGCCCTATTGGGTCAGCTACCCCGACATGGTGAAATATGCCGGCGGAACGCCGGTCTTCGTGCCTACGCGCGCAGACGATTTCTTCATCCTGCGTGCCTCCGAAGTGGAAAAAGCCATCACGCCAAAAACCAAAATCCTAATTGCCAATTCCCCGAACAATCCCACCGGTTCGGTGATTCCTCCCACGGAATTTGCGCGCCTGCAGGATCTCTGCAACCGCCACAATATCTGGTTGCTTTCCGACGAATGTTATTCGCACTTTGTCTACAAGGACGCCAAACCCTTCTCTGTGGCAAGTGTACCTGGCCCCAAGAACCGCTTGATCATTGCCGGTTCGTTTTCAAAAACTTTCGCGATGACTGGACTACGTCTCGGCTACATCCTCGCGCCCAAGCCACTCGTCGATGCCATCGCCAAGCTGCAAAGCCAGTCCACGTCGAATCCGACTTCGATCATCCAATATGCCGGGCTTGCAGCCCTGCGCGGATCGATGGATTCCGTAACGGCCATGCTCGCGGAATACGCTCGCCGCCGCGAACGCATCCTTGCTGGCCTCCGCGCGATTCCTGGAGTCACGTGCGCGCCGCCGATGGGCGCGTTTTACGTGTTTCCCAATGTCTCGGCTCATTTCAATCCGCAAATGCCAGACACCACCGCCGTCGCCAAGCAGCTTCTCGAACGCGAACACGTAGCGGTCACGCCCGGCGAAGCCTTCGGCGCGCCCGGGCATTTGCGTCTTTCTTACGCCACCTCGATGGAGCGAATAGACGAAGGACTGCGCCGCCTTGCGCGCTTCTTCGGTCAGGCCAAGTGACTTTGACTGACGTGAATCTGTGTCCCGCACGCCTCGAACCAATATTTAGTCCGCGGCCCTGGGGCTCGCTCTCGCTCGCGCCATTTTTCCCCGCCCAATCGAACTTAGCCGAGCCTCTAGGCGAGGCTTGGATGACGGGCAGCGAATGCCGCTTCGCTTCGGGACCGTTTGTGGGCGAAAAACTCGGTGAAGTCTGGCCCAATTTGTCCCCGCAGTGGGCCGGAACTCAAGCGGATCACGGCAATCGGTTTCCCCTGCTTGTGAAATTCATTTTTGCCGAGCAGAAACTTTCCGTGCAGGTCCATCCCGGCGACGATTTCGCTACGCGCTACGAATCCGCGGCCGGCGGCCGCGGCAAGACCGAAATGTGGTACGCGATGCGCGCGCGCGAAGGTGCGGAAGTTATGGTCGGCCTCAAATCGGGCGTGACCGCCGAAAAATTCAAGCACGCCATTGTCGACGGCACCGCCGAGGATTGCCTCGAACACATCCCCATGCACGCCGGCGACGCTATCTTTGTTCCCGCCGGAACCGCGCACACGATTGGCTCGGGCTTAGTGCTTTGCGAAATCCAGCAGCACTCCGACATTACTTATCGCGTCTATGATTACAACCGCCGTGACGGCGAAGGCAAATTGCGCGACCTACATATCGAAAAAGCGTTACAAGTTATTCAGTTCGGCGAGCAGAGCGGCGGCAAAATTGATCCCGTACGCATTGAACGTGGCGCTGTGACCGAAACCTACTACGTCGCCTGCCGTTACTTCGCTACCGAAAAATGGGAATTCGCCGAGCGCATCGCTTCCACGAGTTCGCGCGAGCATTTTGACCTGCTGATTTTCCTTGAGGGCCAGGGCTCGATCCGCTGGGGCGGCGAATCGGCCGAATATGCGCGGGCCCAAACATGGCTCATCCCCGCGGCTCTCGGCGCGTATCAATTGACGCCCGACGCGAGGACCACACTCCTTCGCACCTACGTCCCGACCCATATTGACGAATTCGCGCGCAAGCTTGCCGACCAGGGCGTCACTGAATCAGCCTGGTCGCGCCTGGTGTATCCATGACGGTGAGTCTATGAGGCCCCGGTGAAAACGAAACGCCAAAAGCTCCCAGCCTGCGCCGTCCTTCTGGCCGGCGGGCGCGGCACCCGCTTCTGGCCGCGCAGCCGCATGCGCACGCCCAAGCAGCTTTTGAATATCACCGGCGACGAAACGATGTTGCGTCAGACGGTCTCGCGCCTCGCGCCACTTTTCGGGCTGCGCAATTTCTGGGCAGTCACAAATATCGAACAGGCCTCGGCCGTTCGCCGCGAGCTTCGCGGCATTCCCGCATCTCACATTCTCGCTGAACCGGTTGGCCGCAATACCGCCGCCGCTATCGGCCTCGCTGCGATTCACCTGGCCTACGATCACGGTGATGCGCTGATGGCCGTCCTGCCGTCGGACAGCTACGTCACAAACGCCGCGGAATATCGACGTCTCGTTCGTGCTGCGCTGGACCTCGCCCGCACTCCGGGCAATCTCGTTGTACTCGGCATTCCGCCGGCGCGCCCCGAAACAGGCTACGGCTACATTGAAGCTGGAAAGGCCAGCGCCCGGCCCGGCGGCGTCGCCGCATACACCGTGCGTCGATTCACCGAGAAACCCGCGCTGCCGGTAGCGCGCCGCTACTTGTCCGCCGGGCGATATTTCTGGAACGCGGGAATGTTCTTCTGGCGCGCCTCCACATATCTCGAAAACTTGCAGCGCTTTCTCCCCGCCACGCATGCAGCACTCAGCGATCTCGCCGAGACTATCGGCACTCGCAAGTATGCCGCGGCGCTGCGCCGCATTTATCCCCGGCTCGATAATATTTCCGTCGATTACGCCATCATGGAGCCAGCCACGCGCGATACTCGCACGCCCACCGTCTTCGTGCTCCCCGCAAAAGTCGGCTGGAGCGATATCGGTTCGTGGCAAGCGGTCTTCGAATTACTCGCGTCCCGGCCCGGCGCAAACGTTTCCGCCAGCGCGCATTTCGCGCTCGACGCCACTGGCAACTATTTTTGGAGTCCCAAGAAATTCGTAGCCGCCATCGGCGTTGACAACCTCGTACTAGTCGAAACTGACGACGCCATCCTCGTCTGCCCCCGCGATCGCTCACAGGACGTAGGCAAGATCGTGAAATGGCTTGAGCAGCAAAAACTCAAAAAGCTTGTGTAGCACCTTTTTCATAGCGCCCGCGTCGCCGGCTCTTTTGAAGTTACAGTCGATGTTACCTCGGATTTTCTCTGCGACCCCTGCGTTCCGGCCTCCGCGTTCTCTGCGTTAATCGGTCGCCTTCCTCAGACTGGCCTGAGCTGTGGCCCGGCGCATAACATCGTTTCCCGCCAATTTGGCGCCCGGCAAAATCCGCTCCGCAGCAGAACCAGCCTTCCCACCACAAATTCCATCGCTTATACTTTCTACCGTGCACAAAATCATCTTCGGCACCGACGGCTGGCGCGGCATCATCGCCGAGGACTTCACCTTCGACAATATCCGCAAGGTGGTCCACGCGATCGCTCATTACCTGGTGCGCGCCGAAAAACCGGGCGCGGGCCTCCTGGTCGGTTTCGACACGCGCTTTGGTTCCGAACGTTTCGCTCGCGCAGCCGCCGAAACCGTCTCCGCCGCCGGCATTCCCGTCTGGCTAGCCGCCGATGCGGCTCCCACGCCGGCGCTGTCGTTGCTCGTCAAACTTCGCGGCACCGCCGGCGGAATACAAATCACTGCCAGCCATAATCCTTATCCTTGGAATGGAGTGAAATACAAAGCCAGCTACGGCAGCTCGGCTTCGCCCGCCATCGTCGCCCAAATCGAATCGGAACTGGCGCAAATTCTACGCGACGGCATTCCCGCTCTCCCGCCGCAGCAAAACCTGATTCATTCGCTCGACGTTCGCGCGCCTTACCTCGAAGCTCTGAACAACCTAGTGGATTGGGATCGCATCCGCGCCTCGAAATTCCGCTTCACTATTGACCCCATGCACGGCGCCGGCCGCGGCCTGCTCCGCGATCTTTTTCGCCGCCGCCAGATCGAATGTGAAGAAATTCGCGGCACACGCGATCCGCTCTTCGGTGGCGTGAATCCCGAGCCCATCGAGCCGCACATCGAAGCTCTTCGCCAGGCTGTCCTCAAAGGCAAATTCGATGCAGGCTTCGCGCTCGATGGCGATGCCGACCGCATCGGCGCAATTGGCCGCGACGGAACTTTCGTTACGCCACACCAGATTTTTTCCATCCTGTTGTGGCACTTGGCCGGAACACGCAAACTTCCAGGCGAAGTCGTGAAGACGTTTTCTACCACCAAGCTGATCGACAAAATTGGCGCCAAATTCGGCCGCAAAGTCTGGGAAACGCCCGTCGGCTTCAAATACATCTGCGATCGCATGCTCGAAAGCGACATCCTGCTCGGCGGCGAAGAAAGTGGCGGCATCGGCACCAAGCTCCATTTGCCCGAGCGCGACGCAAGCGTGAACGCGCTACTTCTCGCGGAAGTAATGGCCTGGCACGGTAAATCGCTAGGCGAACTCGTCGCCATGCTGCACGCCGAATTCGGCGAACATCACTACAGCCGTGTGGACCTAACGTTGAAGAACGGCCAGAAGGAAAAAGCCTTGGATTACTTCGCCGATCCCAAGCTCAATCGCTTCCTCGACTGGCCCGTGACGCGCCGCGAAGATCTCGACGGCGTCAAAATCTATCTGGGCGACGTCGGTTGGGCCATGGTGCGCCCCTCCGGCACCGAGCCGATGCTCCGAATCTATTCGGAGACAACGCACCCGGGCACAACGCGCCGCGTTCTTGAAGAAGTATCAAGATTAGTCCGCGGCCTGTAGCACGGCCACGATGAACTCTCAGCGCGAGGATTGTCACGCCGAGCGCAGCGAGAGATCTACGTTTCATCCGGCTCCGCACGAACGCGAAGTGAGGAGAAATAAAATGGAAGTGATCAATGTGAATGAAAAACTCTCAAAAGTGCACGAACACTGGAGCCCCAAGGTCATTGGTGAACTCAACGATTCTTACGTAAAGGTCGTCAAGTTCACCGGCGAGTTCGTCTGGCACCATCATGAAAACGAAGACGAACTCTTTCTGGTCGTCAAAGGCCGTCTGCGCATGAAATTCCGAGACCGCGAAGTCGCGGTCCTGCCAGGCGAATTCATCATCGTTCCCAAGGGCGTCGAGCATCTTCCCGTGGCAGACGAAGAAGTCCACGTCGTGCTGCTCGAACCCAAAACCACGCTCAACACCGGAAACGTGCGCAACGAACGCACACTCGTCGAACTGGAGCGTCTATAGTCAGGAGTTGCATTAGGGCCAAGCGCGAATTTTCATACACGCAACACGCCGCCCGTAGCCACCGGGCCAGAAAGCAGAAACCATGAAGCGCCGCCTCTACACGCTCGACGTTTTCACCACCAAGCCCTTCGCTGGAAATCCGCTCGCCGTGGTAACCGATGGTGATGGCCTCGCGACCGCAAAAATGCAGTCCATCGCGCGCGAAATGAATTTATCCGAGACTGTATTCATTCAGCGCCCGACCAATAATCGTGCGCTCGCCCGCCTGCGCATCTTCACCACCACGCAAGAACTGCCTCTCGCCGGACATCCCGTGATCGGCACCTGGTTTCTGCTCGCGGAACTCGGAGTCGTTCCCGCGTCCGAAGGCAGCGTGCTTATCCTGCAGCAGACCGGCGCCGGAATCCTTCCCGTCGAATTCACGTTTCACAATGGACGTCCCGTGCGCGTCACTATGACGCAGAAACCGGCGCGCTTCACCCGCGCTCCGTTCACGCGCGCCGCGCTCGCTGCAACCTTAGGACTAAAGCCTAGCGACCTGGCCCCTTCGCTTCCTCTCGAATTTACGTCTACAGGTATTTCAAATCTTATGGTTCCAGTAAGCCGCCGCGCCGTGCTCCCGAAAATCCAGATGAATATGCGCGCGCTCGCACACCTGATTTCGCCGCACGGCACCATGGCCTATTGCTTCGCGGTCAATGGTCGCGGACGCGCATACGCCCGCGGCATGGTTCCCTGGGGCATCGTGGAAGACCCTGCGACCGGCTCCGCCGGCGGCTCGCTCGGCGCATATCTCGTGCATCACGGTCAATTGAGGCCCTCCGAAACCCTGTCAATCATCCAAGGAGTGGAAATGGGCCGCCCCAGCGAAATTCAGGTGGAAGTAACGGAAGAACGCGGCAAGCTAACCCCTAAAGTAAGCGGCTCCGCAGTCCGCATCTTCGAAGGTCACATCGAAGCATAAGCCACATTAAAACAGAGTCTCACTGCCTGCCGTGCTGACGCCCATGGGTTGGGCTGGGTTCCAAAATCGCTGACTCAGTCACCACAACTCAGAAGTATTCTCGGTTGGCGTGACGCGCGCCTAGG
>DATEVZ010000076.1:0-7047 GCA_035258265.1 Candidatus Acidiferrales bacterium | reverse complement strand
GCCGCCTTTGTTGAACCAGAAACCCGCCGCGTCGGGCGATAGCGGTGTCCCGCCTCCGCTGCCGCCGACAATATTCCACGTGTTCGGACCAGCTCCGTCAGCAGCGGAGTTTCCGCCGCCTTCCGCATGGCCTGAACCCGAGGCCGCGCCTGTCGAGCCGTTCACGAAAACTGGATTCCCGCCTCCAGAGATTTCACTGCCCGGGGGAAAATCTCGCACGATTTCGGCTGGCTCGGGCGCGTAGTATGCAGCTCCAGCGCCGCCGCTTCCATGATCTGCTCCCGATTCAGAATTGTGGCTACCTAGTCCGTCTTCACCTGAGGCGTTTGCGGATCGGCTGGCATCTGTTCCGCTGTCGATTCCGGCGCCGGTGCCGCTACCCGCGCGTTTACCTCTACGGCGCGCGCCTCCGCGCCGTGACCCGCGGACTTCATAGCCGGAACCAACTCGGCCACTTCCGTCGTTACCCTCGCCATTTCCGCTGCCTTCGTCGGAGCCGTCGCCCCATCCTTCGCCGTTTCCACCGCCGCTGCCGCCGTTGCCGGGACCACCTCCGCCCGGGCCACCGCCATTTCCTTTCGTTCCCTCGGCAGCAACGATTAATTGCAATAGCTTTTCTGGGTCGTTAAAGAGCTCTTCCGAAGCTCCCGGGTTCATGCTTAGCGTGCGCGCCGCCAGCTGCGCCGCGACCGTGGACTTGGCCACAGCCGAGTCGGCTGGAACGAAACATACTTCATTGACGTGGATGTGCGGGTCGCCTTGCAGCGCCGCTTTCAACTGTTCTGCAAGTTGCACGGGCTTTGCGCCTGTGCCGGTGGGAAAACCGCGTACGAAACGCGCCAAGCTGGCTTGCGTAACCTGCGGCGCAAAGTGAATGCTCGCAATGCCGGCGGCGGACAGCATGCGCGCGAAGCTTTTTTCTGATTGGGCCGACTCAAGTGCGGTGCCATCGAGTAACAGCTGATCGCCGGATACAGCCAGCAACACGCCGGCCTCATTGTCGGTGCCTGCTCCCAACGCCGTGCGCAGTTCCGTCCAGGCGGTTTCGTATTGCTTCGCGGTGCGTGGATGCCCGAAGTCATACATCCGCGCGAACTTGAGCAGGATGTTGAGGCTGCGGACGAAGGCGCGCGCAGCAGCAGTGCGTGTGTTCTCGTTCATCAGAATCGTGGGGCTGAAGCCCCGCCTCTACCTGTAAGTGTGCGTGTTCACAACGGGAGGGACAATGGTACGCGTGTCCTGTTTGGTACTAACGCTTAGTCCTGGAACGAGTTTGGCGGGATTCGCGGAAATTCGTCTGACCATCGTACGACCTCCGCAACCAACCTTCTAACTCATTGACGCTAGAGAGGATAGCAAGAGCCCCGAGCTGCCGAAGCCGAGTACTACGTTCGCGGCGCTCGTGCCCTGTTTTCGGCAGAACAGCGACAAAAGGCACTTTTGCCGCCTGCGCCGCGAGGGCATCGTCAACGTTATCGCCCACGTATAGCGCCTCGCTCGGCTCCCGTCCGTTCAGGATTTTCAATAGGCCGTCAGGAGCAGGCTTTGGATTCTCAACTTCTTCCACGGTGATGATCGTTTGGAAAACTCCGCGAAGTTTGTTGCGGTCCAGCGTGTAATCCAGTTCGCGCCAAACGCGGCCGGTGAAAATGGCCAGTTCCGCCAGCTTCGCAAGGCGAGCAATTTTCGGCTTGGCCAAAAGCCATTTCTCGCGGGCTACATTTCCTTTGCCTTTTTTGCCCCAGTAGATTTGCTGGAACCTGGCCTTCACTTCCTCGTATTCGAATTTGAAGCCGAGATCCTTCACCCATGCCGTGGAAAGTTTCCAATCATCATTGAAGCCGGGGCGGTTTTTCCACCCGTGCAGTTGGCGCGCGGTGACCCGCTTCTTGGTGAAGAAATTTACGGTCTCAAGCGTGGTGCGCTGAAACGAACCGCGCGTATCTACGAGCACGCCGTCCACGTCGAAAATGATCACGGAAGGATAAGGCTTCATGGAATCAAGGGAAGGCGCAATGGTTGCCTATTGCGTGAACTCTGCGGATCAGGAATGGGAGCCGCTCGATTCCTCGGACGCGCCGGAGTCTTTGGAATCGTCGTCCGTCGATTCTGAATCCGACTCCAAGTCCGACGGCTCTTCAAGCGATTCCGAAGACCACGCTTCGCCCGGCGAGGGAGTCGATAACTCCGGCTCCGCAGCTTTTTTCGCTGAAGATGAGTCAGAACCCTGCGACGCCGCGGCAGCAGCGGCAGCAGGAGCAGCAGCAGCAACCGCAGGTTCGTAACCTTTCAGAGCCTCAAGGCGCGCTCCGAGCGCTTCCGCCAGCAAATCAACGATGAGTTTCGCCCCGCTTCCGTCGGGATCCTTTGTGGGATTATAGGCCGTGACTTCGAGCGCGGCCAATTCCTTCTGCTGCACAAAGACCAGCAAGGCCTCGCGCACTTCATGCAGTGACAATCCACCCGCACCCGGATAATTCGTCGCCAAAAAATCGGAAATCACGTCGACGTCAAGGTGCAGCACGAACTGATAGCCGTTACCCTTGATGCGATCAATCGCGGCGTGTGCGGCGGCCGCCGGACCCATGCGTTTCACGTCGGCAGCCAGAAAGCGGCGCAGCGGTGATGTGGCAAGAATCTGTTCCTCTGGAGGGTCAAGGCGCGCGACTCCGAAAAGCGCCAAGTCCGGCTCGCGCACCAGCGGAGGCTCGCCCCAGAAACGCACCATCTCCGCGGCCCCGCGTCCGGTCAAATGCGAAACAACCATGCCATCCACGCATCCCGAGGGAGTCGTCGCAGGCGTATTCAAATCGGCGTCGCCGTCCATGTAAATCAAGCTGACCTTGCGGAAGTAGCGGCGGGCGCCCGCCACGGTCGCAAGCGCGATCGAACAATCGCCGGACAAAATCAGCGGCAGCGCGGAAGATTTGACCGCCTGCTCGACGCGCGGTTTTAGCGCCTCAAGCGAGGCAATCACGCGCGAAAGGTTTCGCGCTCGGGGACTTTCTTCGTCGGGTTTGAAGAGCTGGACGGGATCGTCGCCGAGATCGGCGACGTCATAACCAATTTCTCGCAGCCCCGCGGTCAAGCCGGCCGCTCGCAACGCAGCAGGTGCGCCTTCGTGCCCCACGGACATCGCGGCCGCGCTGGTGGGCGCTCCTAGCAGAGCAATCTTATTGGCCTGGCGGACAATTTTCACCGCCACTCAGTGGCTCCTTCAAAACCTTCCATCACACCCCAAGTTCTCATCCAGTCGATCGCAATTCATTCTAGTGCGCGCTCTGGCGCGCGGCCAATTCAGGCGGCAAAGTGAAACGCACATCCTCGCGAATCAAATCCAGATCGCGCTGATTCGTAAATCCAAAATTCGAAAGCCGCTGGCTCACTTGCTCCACCAAAATCTCCGGCGCCGATGCTCCCGCCGTTAGTCCCAGCGTCTTCACGCCTTCCAGCCACGAAGCATCCACGTCGTTCGCATCTTCGATCAATCGCGACGCCACACCGGCGCGCTTGGCCACTTCCACCAGACGATTCGAGTTCGAGCTGTTCGCCGAGCCGACCACCAGGATCAATTCCACTTCGCGAGTCAGCGCTTCCACGGCTTCCTGTCGGTTCTGCGTGGCGTAGCAAATGTCGTCGGACGCAGGCCCCACGATCGCCGGGAAGCGCTGGCGCAACCGCGCGACAATTTCCTGCGTGTCATAAAGCGACAGCGTGGTCTGAGTCAGAAACGCCAGCCGATTTGGATCCGGTACCACCAGCTCATCCACTTCCTCCACGCTGCCGACCACTACCGTCTGGTCCGGCGCTTCGCCCGAAGTGCCCACAATCTCTTGGTGGTCGCGATGGCCAATCAAAATCAGCGTGCGCCCTTCGCGCGCAAATTTCAGCGCTTCCAGATGAACTTTCGTCACCAGCGGGCAAGTCGCGTCAATCACACGCAACTGGCGCTCCTGCGCTTCGGTGCGCACTCGAGGCGGCACACCGTGCGCGCTGAATACCAGTACCGCACCTACCGGTACTTCCTCGATCGTCTCTACAAAGATGGCACCGCGCCGCCGGAGCTGGTCCACCACGTAGCGGTTGTGCACGATTTCGTGATGTACGTAAACCGGGTTGCCGTAGGCTTCCAGCGCCAGTTCCACGATATCCACCGCGCGCACCACTCCGGCGCAAAATCCGCGAGGTCGTACCCGTACCAGCGTCTTGGCCCCGTGATTGGTGCCATGAATTGTCGTCAGCGTCAATTCGCTCTCCGTAACTGCTTTTATTTTACCTGAAGCGCCGCTTCCCTGCTAGTTTGTTCGGCTAACCGTTGACAATTCATGGGCCAAGGCCCTCCAGGGCTTCTAGAGGCCTCTAATGCTAAAATGCCTCTGAAAATAGGCGTGTTCGGAGGTGGGCGTTGCTACTTAAGGAACAGGTGGTGGTTGTAACCGGCGGCGGAAGAGGCATCGGCCGCGCCATCGCCAAGAAGTTCGCGTCGGCGGGCGCTGCAGTCCATTGTCACCGCGCGCAGCGAAAAAGAGGTCGCCCAGGTTGCCAAGGAAATCGCCGACGCGGGTGGTCAATCCGCCTTCGTCGTAGCGGACGTTTCACGTGAATCCGACTGCGAAAAAATTATAAACGAGGGGCGCAAGGCCTTCGGCGCCATCCACGTCCTCGTCAATAACGCCGGGGTCCTCGGACCCGTGCAACCAGTCGAAGATCTGAGTCCTGCAGCTTGGGACGAAGTAATCGCCGTGAATTTGCGCGCACCATTTTTGCTGGCGCGGCTGGTGCTGCCGGAAATGTATCAACGCCGCTCCGGCTGCATCTTGAATATCGTGAGCATTGCCGCAAAAGCTGCATTTCCGCTGAATGGCCCCTACGCTGCGTCGAAAGCAGGCCTGGTAGGATTAACCCGCACGTTGGCTGCCGAGGGAGCACGCAAAGGTGTGCGCGTGAACGCACTCGGCCCGGGGCCTGTGGATGAAACGCAAATGTTTCAGGAGCTGGGCCAGGGTCTCGCTGCGCATTTCCAGGCGGACGCCGAGACCGTATCCAAACAAGTTTCTCAGGGGATTTTACAAGGAAGGCCGCAAACAACGGATGAAATCGCTGCCGCGGCCCTTTTTCTGGTATCCGATCTGTCCAGTGCGATTACTGGGCAGACTCTGAACGTGGATGGCGGAATGGCTTTCTACTGATTTCTTCCAGGCTCGCATAGCCGCGTCGCGCCGAAGTGGAAATCACGCGCACGCCAGCTTCAGCCCAATCCAGTCCCTTCTCGCCGATTGTGCCAACCACGTAAAAAAGCCCGCCGAGCATCAGCAGTACCGCGAATCCAAGACCAAACAGCAATTCTGCGGCCAGTAGTTCTCGCACGAAATACATCTGCAGGACGAGAAATACTGCCACCGCCGACAACATGCCCTTGCGAACCTTCGCCTTTTGTCCGACTCCAACGATGAATGCCTTTGCGCTTTCCAATTGCGTTGTCATGACCCTCCCTACCCTCACTAACAACAGATGCACGAGCGAGTCCAAACGAACCATGCGTAAGTCGTTGATAACTGAGGGTCGGAGAACTTGCAAAGATTAGATCGACGTAAATAGCGGAAAATCGTTTCTCTGATGTGTGTAAGGCGCTAGTCCAAAATGAAACAGCTCGCCGGACGTTTTTTGTCTACAGTTTTTTCCCATTCTCGTGAAAACTACGTGCTATTTTTTGTTGAGCGGCGAAGCAAAATGCAATGCACTTTTTTCGCGCACGCAATTTTTTCGGCGCGCGATTTTTTAGCGCCCTTCAAACGGATAACGATCCTGCGCCAGCACCGCCTCCGCCACGCGCCGCCGAATGGCGATCGTATTGAGCGGAGCATGCTTGGCGAAACGCCGCAAAACCGCGAGCTGGGTGATCAGCGTATCACCGTCTACCGTAGCCGTGAGCGCCGTGCGCGCCTCCGTCTCCACACGGTCCATCGCGTCGTAGATGAATGCACGGGTCGCGTCACACATCACGCTGGCTGCGTCTCCGCGTGTGGCCGAAGCCTTCTGAGCGCGTCGCAATGACGACTCCATCGCATACACGTCCATCACGATATTCGCGAGCGACGCCACAATCTCCTGCTGATCGGCGAGCTGCTCGCGGAACTTCTGCATCGCCGTACCCGAGGCCAGCAGAAAAATCTTCTTCGCCTGCTCCAGCGATTTTTCTTCTTCGGCAAAAGGCCCGGCTGGCGCCTCCTCAAACGACGGTCCAGCCAGCACTTCCTCGCCTAGCTTCATCGCCGCCGGAATCAGAGGCAAAATGCCCCCGAGCGCGCGCTTCATCAGCATCTGAATGATGAGCATGCGATTGATTTCATTGGTGCCTTCGAAAATGCGGTTCACGCGGCTATCGCGATACGCCCGCGCCACGGGATAGTCCTCGTGAAAACCATAACCGCCGAAGATCTGCACGGCTTCATCCACCACGTAATCCACCATTTCGCTGCCGGCCACTTTGCTGATGGAGCTCTCGATGGCATACTCCTCGAGAACCTGCATCGCTTGCTGCACCTTGTCTTTGCCCGGCGCCGGATGTGACACTGCGGCGTCAATCATTCCTGCTGACCGGTACACTTCCGACTCGATGGCGTAAATGCGAATCGCCATCTCGCCCAATTTGGCCTTGATCAAGCCGAAATCGCAGAGTCTTTTACCGAACGCCGTACGTTCCTTCGAATACTTCGACGAGGCTTCCAGAATCTTCTTCGCTCCCCCCACGCAATACGCACCCAATGTGAAGCGTCCCGCGTTCAACGTATTGAACGCCACCACGTGCCCGCGGCCGGGCTCGTGCAGAAGATTTTCCTTGGGCACCGGCGAATTCTCGAAAAATATCGGCGTCGTCGAACTGCCCTTGATGCCCATCTTCTTTTCTTCCGCGCCGGACGAAAATCCGGGCGTGCCGCGCTCGACGATGAAGCAGGAAAATTTCTCGCCATCAATCTTCGCGAATACCACGTAAACGTCCGCAAATCCGCCGTTGGTGATCCACATCTTCTGCCCATTCAGAATGTA
>DATEVZ010000075.1:0-2192 GCA_035258265.1 Candidatus Acidiferrales bacterium | reverse complement strand
GATGCTGCGCAAATCAATCTCGAGTCCCGCGCTCAGCAGAAAAAACACAACGCCCAGCGTCGTGACCGTATCGAGTACGATCGGCAGATTGCCGGTCGCCGGAAACAAAAACGCGTACACGTTGGGCTTGATTTGCCCAAGTACGGTAGGTCCCAAAAGAATTCCTGCCATGATTTCGCCCAGAACCGATGGCTGGTCCAACTTCTGCATTACCTCGCCCGCGAGTTTGGCGGTTCCCAACAGGACGGCCAGAGCCAAAAACATCGTCATTACATCGTGTGGAGCAAGGTGGGGCATTCAGGAAGGCCTTTGGACACAAAAATTCTAAGGCTGGTGGGCTGGTATTTTACATGGCCTTACAGATATCGCAACACATTGAGGTGGCCGGGCGCGCCCCGTCTATAGACTCCGGTCCCAAGTTCTCCGCGCACGATGAATGGACAGACCGCGGCAACGTACCGCCTCACGCCCTTCCACTACCAGTCACCAATTCCCGATTTGCTGCTATCTGATTGAGCGCACCTCCCTTATGCAAGATGGAATTCCCTAGCTGAAAATGCTAGAAATTTAAAGGCTTCGAACAGGTGTGTCCGTGCCGGAAAATTGCAGTGCCAAAGGCTGTAAGGTCAATGTCCCCGCGGGTTTAGCCGCCGAGCATCTCTGCGTCATGCATTTCACTCTTTTCATTGAAAATGAATGTGCGGAAATGCGCCGCGAGTCTGCGCTCGGTAACACTAGTCACGAACGTCAGATGGAATTCATCACCAAGATTTCTGGCCGGGGTGAGGCGCTGGTCAATGTCGCAACGAGCGGGTTTCCGATGTCCGACGAATTAAAAGCCCGCGTCCTCAGTACACTACTTACTCTGATGAATACGCGCGAAAATATGGACCGTGCCGCCATGCGTCAGTCCGCCCTGCGCCGCTTCGTCGGTTAATCCCCCACTTCGATCTGTCTTAATTCAGTTTCTCTTAGGCTGTGAGCCGCATACATTACGCTCCGATATAACGAGCGTAGAGCGAGCGTGCCACGGCGGGATCTTTCGTTCCTTTCACAATCGCCCGGCCATCCGCGAAGACCGTGAGTTCATAAGGCGGGACCCGAAAGCGCAGAAGAAACTCGTTGTGACGCAAATCGTCTGCCGAATTGTGGGCGACCCGACGTCCCAATTCGTCCAGATCGAGCCTGCGCCCGCGTCCGTGAATTTGCACCGAGTCGCGCCCGCACATCGTAATGTGTGGCTGCGCTTGTCCAGCAAGATATGCGAATTCCTTTCGCCCGCACGCGCGGCAATCCGGATTGCGTGCGATGCGTATGGATTGAAACCGTCCGCTCCACACATCGCAGGAAATCAGCCGCTGGTTCAAAGCTTCCGGCTTTCCCGCGAGTAACTTCGTGGCTTCCGCCGCTTCAATCGAAGCAATCACGCCGACGGCGGCGTTTAGTACGCCCGCCGTGTCGCAGGTGGCTTCGGCGCCAAGCGCTGCGGCCTTTTCTTCGCCTTCGGTGAGGCACGCGAGGCAGGCAGTTTCGCCTGGACGAATCGTCATCGTCACGCCGTAGCTTCCCACCGCAGCCGCATAGATCCATGGAATGTTGCGCGAAATCGCGATGTCATTCAGCAGCAATCGCGTCTCAAAATTGTCCGTCCCGTCGAGAACGATCTGAAATCCGCCAACAAGCTCCTCGCTATTCTCCGCCGTCAAATCAGCTACAACGCCTTCCACGCGCGCATCGGAATTGATCGCGCGCAAACGGCGTTCAGCAGCAGTCGCCTTCGGTAGCGCCTCGCGCGCGTCGGCTTCCTCGAAAAGCGTCTGGCGCTGCAGGTTGGACGGCTCGACGAAATCGCGGTCGATAATCCGCAGCCTGCCGAGACCCGCCCGTACGAGAAGATTCGCCACAACCGTCCCGAGCGCGCCGCAACCCACCAGCGCCGCGCTAGCACCCAGAAGCTTTTCTTGGCCGTCTTCGCCGATACCGGCGAAGAGTATCTGGCGGGAGTATTTTTCGCGTTGCTCGCTATTCATCGCGGGAATTCGCACTGAGCCGAAATTTCGCTCAGACACAGGCCATCATAACCCCTTTTCGCAACCGGCAGGCAACGCGGCTGTGCTAACCTTTGCTCTCATCTTCTGGCGCATGAGCATCCCCTGGGAATCATCGTCCCCGCGAGCCTGCTCCTCTCACCG
>DATEVZ010000074.1:0-8042 GCA_035258265.1 Candidatus Acidiferrales bacterium | reverse complement strand
GATTCTGCGAACCTGGTGGGTTCTGAGGATTCTGCCCGTTCGGCGATTGCGGATTTTGCGCGTCAGGCGGTTGCTGGTTCTGACCACCATCGGGAGTTTGTGGGTTCCCCGTTGTGCCAATGCCGAGCTGATTCGAGGCGTCGGTTCCCGTTCCGCCGCCCAAAGAAGGCTGACTTGGCTGTGAATTCAAATTGTTATTCGAGTCGCCCAGGCTCGCCGCCGGGACACCAATCTGCCCTGGCGCTCCTGGTATTGTCGGTAGCTGGCCGCCATTCGCATCCAGCAGGGCCATCTGCTGCAGGTTCGCGTACTTGGTGCTGCCGATGATTTGGCCCGCTGCATTGACGTAGATGAACCGCCATGAGCCATCTGCCTGGTTCGTGGGATCTTTGTAAGCCTGGCGAAGAAAGTGGAGGTTGGGCAGGCCTTTCTGCAAAGCCTCAAGGTCCTGCGGATAATTACCGGTCTTGTGGAAGTAGAGCCGAATCGCTCGCGCGTACTGATTTCCGCGCCAGATGGCTTCCTCTTCGACCTGCCTGCGGTGCTGCGTGGCGCCCTGTTCCAGCCAGATAAGACTCATCGCCACAACGAATACGATCAGCCCTAGCGCCAATAGAAATGCAAAACCGCCTTCTTGCGACCGGCGATGGCGTACAGTTTTCGCGGGCCGTTTTCGCACGGCGCGTGGTTCTGACGCGACGGCTGATTTCAAGCATTCGTCCGAGATATGCGCATCTTTCATTGGTTCTGAGAACTGGCAGCCGCGTCACCACTGGCGGGCTGCACCATCTGCACCGTGGCGTGGCGGCCCGACGAAATCTCTTCCACATCCGCCGAATCGTTGCCGATCTTATCGAGCCGGAAACGGTTCAAGAATACCGAGCCTTCCTCCACCACCAGCACTTCTTCCCCATCCAGAAAAAACGCCACGCGCTTCCCGCTCGCGGGCATGGACGCATACCCGAAAAGTTGCGCCGGAACAGTCACAGGTGGAGGCGGCGCAGGCGGTTCCGGTCCCTGTTTGTGGAAGTTTTCCTGCGCGATTTGAGCCGCGGTTTTCGGCGGAGGAGGCGCGGGACCAAAAGTGAAAATGTTGCGGTGTGAACCGGAATATTCGAGTTTCTTGATCTTTTCGAGCAGGTCCAAGCGCAGGTGCGGCTCTTCCACATTCAGCGGATGAAAGGTGGGATCGGATGCTAGAACACCCGTCATACCCGGAGTCTCGCTGCGGCTGAGATAATACGCGACGGCAGCAACCAGCAACAGGCCAACGAGCACATAGATTTCGGTTCGTTTCGACATTCGCTCAGGTCCTGAAATAGGTGCGCAGTTCGAGATTCAGACGGATTCCACCTCCCGTGGAAGCCGAGCCCAATTTCAGATCGCTCAAGAGATAAAAGTACTTCGAACGTTCGAGCCCGTTGATGAATTGAATGATCGCCGGGTAATCGCCTTCCACGGTGTCGGCGATGTCCACTTCCACCACCCCTCGGCCTTTTACTTCTTTTTCGTGGAATGAAATCCCCGAACTCCTTAAATTTGCCTTGTTCGCGATGGTCCCCAGATCCTCGTCAATGGCCGAGTATCCGTCGGTCGAACCCAGAAACGCGGTGTGGTAAAAACCGTCGTATTCCTTGCCTACTCCAGAAAGCGATTCGCGAATCCGCTCGCCGCGTGCAACGTCGGCCTTCAGCAGCTTGGAGTCAAGCGCCAAACGATCCCGCTGCGCCCTCATGGACTCCACGCCTTGACGGGACGATTGCCACAGCACATACCCCACCGTGACATCCGCCGCGAACAGCGCGACGAGACCCACGATGATCCATATTTTCCAAATTTTCCAGGCTGCGTTCATATTTACGTCGTCGAATACCACGCGGTTAAATGCAATGTGATCGGATCCGTCGTCCCTTGTCGATCTTGATGCCGGTCGTCAATTACATGGATGTCCGAAAACGCGCCCGATTTTTCCAGGGTCTGCAGGAACTTGATCTTGCCCTCGTCCGATTCTGCGCCGATCGTGAGTTCCACCCGAGCCCGTCCGTTGTCCAGCTTCGGCGAAATACTCACCACGCGGACGCCGGGAGGAAGAGTCTGCTCCAGGTCCATGAAGATCTTCGTCCAGGGAAAGCTGCGCTGCCCAATCAGCGAATTCAGGAACGCCGCGCGATCGAGCACTTGCTGGGCTTGCTGGGTTTGAAAATACGACTGCAAAGCTGTTTGTTTTTCCTGATTGGCGCGAATTTCGGCCTGCCAATGCGCAATTTCCGAACGCAGATCGCGATTGGCTCGCCACGAACTAAACGCAGCGTGCCCCAACAGTAAGAACGCGATCACTCCGACAGCGCCCAAAGCGCTCGTGGCCGCGATGAACGGCCGCTTGTTCTCGAGCGGAGCCGTCGAAAGATTGAGGCGAAGCTTCATATTCTCCGTAGCACGCGAATTGCTCAGGAGCCTCGGTTGAGCATCCAGCCCGCCAATGCGTCGAGGTCCTGATACATCAAATCTTTCGCATTCGATTCAAGTCGCAGAGCGACGTCAGACTCGGCGAGCGCACCGATCGGGCACTTCAATTCCGCCGAAAGCGCGCGACGAAAGACTTCCTCCCGCGCTCCAAACCCCGTAACGCACGCACGGTCGGGCGTGCCTCCCCAAGTGTCCTGATAATACGCAATCGCAGGATATACTTCATCGAGCATTGCTTGCGGATTGAGCAAAGACGCCTCACCGGACATTTCCGTGGAGCGGTAAACGCACAGCCTGCCCGCATTGACGATCACGGTTGTTAGCGTCCTTCCGGACATGCGCGCCAGCAGCGTCGCGCCTTCCTCACCCAGCAGCGGCAAACTCGCGAGCGTGGAACTCAGGACGACTCTAGCGCTTGCGTTCAATGGTGTCAGAATATCCTCATATTCGCGCACGATTCTCTGGCGCGCAACAGCCGTAAGAACTTCCAGCGTTCCTTCGCGGCCGCTTTGGCGCATCCAGGAAACGATCGTTTCGTCCATGTCGAAAGGCACGCTCTTCTTCAGCCGCCAGCGCAGCAGCGGGAGCGCTTCGTCCGAACGGCGCGGTAACGTTTCAAACGGTAGAATGAAGACGCGCACCACCGGGTCTGGAATTAATAGCGCGAGTGGGGTGTCGTGCACGGGAACGCGATTTAAGACCTTGCGCAACGCCGAGCGCACCGCTTCGGGCTGCACCACATTCGCATCCACGGGCGACGCCATCACAGCGCCGAGCGGCAGCGGCTCGATCCCATGTGATTCCAGATGGCCGCCGGTCTTGGACCAATGAGCCGCGGCGACGTGTGTAGACGCAATTTCAACCACCAGGGACGGGTGCGGCATCGCGTTGAGCCATCGCTCAAGTCGCCGCACCGGGCCGAGTTCAAAGAACCGCGTGGCTAGCGTCGCGGAACTAGTCAAGGAAAGTCACCTTGTTGATTTCGCGCAACGTGGTTGTGCCGCTGCGCACCTTGGCCAGGCCTGAATCCCGCAGAAACGACATACCCTCTTCCCGCGCCACTCGCTTGATTTCCGAAGTCGGCCGCCGATTGATGATCATTTCACGAATGTGATCGGAGAGGTCCAATAGCTCCGTGATTGCCGAGCGCCCGCGGTATCCGCTGCCCGAGCATTCCAGGCAGCCGGTGCCCTCGTAAAACGGCACAGACATCCATTCCGCCGGGTCCAGCCCCGATTCCTTCAACGCTTCCGGCGTGTACTGCACTTGCTTCTTGCAATTCTCGCAGATCACGCGAACCAAGCGTTGCGCCATGATGCAGTTCAGCGCCGAGACGAAATTGTAAGGTTCAACGCCCATATTAATGAATCGGCCGATCACGTCCGTCACGTTGTTGGCGTGGACGGTGGTAAACACCAAGTGGCCCGTCAGCGCGGAGTTGATCGCGATTTGCGCGGTTTCCTGGTCGCGAATTTCTCCCACCATGATCTTGTCCGGATCGTGGCGAAGAATCGAGCGCAGCCCGCGCGCAAAAGTCAGGCCCTTCTTCTCGTTCACCGGAATCTGCGTGATTCCGCGCACTTGATATTCGACTGGATCCTCGATGGTGATGATCTTGTCTTCGTCGTTCTTGATCTCGTTGATCGCGGCATACAGCGTGGTGGTCTTGCCCGAGCCCGTCGGCCCGGTGACGAGCACCATCCCGTAAGGCTCCTGAATGTAGCGCCGGAACCGCGATTTGTCTGGCCCGTCGAAACCTACCACGTCCAGCGTCAGGTTGCGGAATTTCTCGCTGAGCGTTTCCTTATCCAGAACGCGCAAGACCGCATCTTCACCATGAACCGAAGGCATGATGGACACGCGGAAGTCCACGAAGCGCCCTTTATAACGAACGCGGAACCGGCCGTCTTGCGGTACGCGCCGCTCGGCGATATCCAGCTCGCTCATCACCTTGATGCGCGAAAGAATCGTGGCGTGCCATTCTTTGGCCAGCGGCTGCATCGCGTATTGCAGCACGCCATCAATGCGGTACTTCACCACCACTTCGGTGTTGCGCGTTTCGATGTGGATGTCGCTCGCTCTGCGCTCGAGCGCTGTAAAAATTACGGTATCAACCAAGCGGACGACGGGGCTCACGCCGGAGTCGCGCGTGAGCTTATCCATCGTGATGTTTTCGTCGCTGTCTTCCTCGTCGCCCACGACCTGCAGGGTGAAGCCTTCGGTGGCTTGATCAAGCACGCGCTGGGATTGCTCGGTGCGCTTCAGCAGGTCATCAATTTGTGAGGTCGTTGCCACACGGATCTGCAGCCGCTTGCCCAGCAGCAATGAGAGTTCGTCGGTCAGCTGCAACTGGCTGGGGTCCGCCATAGCGACCATCAGCGTGGTGTCGTGGGACTCCAGCGGCACGAACTTATAGCGAAACATCAACTCGGCCGGAATACTGCGGAAAAGATCGGGATCAATGCGCTGTTCGCGCAGATCCACGAAGGGACAACGATAGCGCTCCGATAGCCGGCGGGCTTGATCGCGCTCGGCAGCCTCGTTCGGGGCGCCTGGAATGACCGGATTGTTCGTAGGTGTAGCCATGAAATCTGAACCTTAACCCCCGGAGCCTACCTGGAGGGAAAATAGCGGAAGATAAAGCGATATCAAAATAGAGCCTACCACAACCGCCATGACCACCAAAATGGCGGGCGACACCCAAATCAGAGTGCGTTGCAGGCGCGTGCTCACTTCCTCTTCGTAAAATTCAGCCACGCTGGTAAGCATGGCCGCTAGCGCGCCCGACGCTTCGCCGACCTCAATCATTTCCAGAGCCAGCTCGGGTACCAGGCGAGTCTCCGCCAGGCTTTCGTGAAGCGTTCTTCCCTCGCGCACACGCGCGCTTGCGCCTTGCACCGAAGTTGCGATCAACCGGCTGCCGATGGCTTGTGACGACGTTTCCAGCCCCGCCACAAGGGGCGTACCGCCGGCCAGCAGCGTCGAAAGCGTGCGGACGAATTGTGCGATTTGCGATTTCAGCCAGATGTCGCCAAAAACCGGAATCTTCGGTTTCAACCGGTCAATCGCCACGGCGCCTTGGTCCGAGCGCGTCCAAACGTAAATCGCTAGTACCACACAGACCAAAATCACTAAGGCCAGGAGAAAATAATCACGCAGCGGCGTAGACAACGCCAGCATAAACTGGGTGATGCCCGGCAACTTGATGCCAAGATCCTGATAGAGTTTTGCAAACTGCGGCATCGCGTAGGTGACGAGATAGCTCAAGGTTACGACGACAGCGACGACAAGAATCGTGGGATAGATCAGCGCCGTGATCAGCCCTTTTCTGAATCCGGTGCTCACCCGCAGGTACGAAATGTACTGCTCCAGAACCCCCGTCAGGTTTCCGCTGCGTTCGCCGGCGGTAATCGCCGTTACGTAAACGGGCGGAAAAGATCCTTGCGCCGCAAGCGCCTCAGACAGCAAGGCCCCCTCGCGAACGCGCTGGCGGACATCCTGCAAAACGGGCCGCAACCGCGCCGCGGCCGCGCGCTCGGCCAGCAGATCCAGCGCCTTCAGAATCGGAAGGCCGGCTTTAATCAGGGTGTTGAACTGCTGATTGAAGATGAGGAAATCATTGATCAGTATCTTGCGGGCGCGCCGCGCTCCGCTAAACTGCGCCAGAATATTGAATTCGTTTTTGACCGAGAAGACGTGAAATCCGCGCTCGGCCAGCTTCTGGCGGACTTCCCCCTCGTTCTGAGCCGTCTCCAATTGTTGGAAGACATGGCCGGAAGTATCTCCGACTTTACATACATACTGAGCCACGAAGGTATAGACGGCCCACTCGAAGAGACGTCTTCTTCAAAGTTTAGCATATCCCCCGGAAGGCAAACCCAAGCCTGATGGACCTGGTTCGTAATTTCACATCTCAGTAACAGCGTGAAGAGCCGTCCTCGCAGTCGCATAGCTCGCAGAACCAGGGAATTTCAGGGCAAAGCTTGAAATTATCCGAGGAAGGACCCAATTCTGCGCGGTTCCGCTGCTGTTCCGCGTGCCGCAGCGATCGGTCAATGGATAGCACCGGCCAGCGTAGCTTCGTCCACCACGGCCACATTAGGCGGAGGCTCAAAGTGAAACTTAGCCTCGGGAATGGCCAGATTCTCCTCCCAATTCGCGAATCTGAATTCAGTCTCGAGGCTTCCTGGCTGGCGGACCAGCAATCTCACCAGCTGTGCTTCGGGGTCGGACTCAATCAAGACCTCACTAACTTCCCCATCGGCGTCTGCGGACTCATTTCTCGGAACGCACCGTAACATCGTATCCTCTGCGCCGAGCGGCCGGTCGCCCGGCTTGTTGTCGGTGGCTGCGTCCACCAATTCAATCGTGCGGCAGAGCCGGGAGAAGTCCGTCTTTCCGGTCAAGAGCGCAAGCGGCGTTCTCCAGTCCGAGCTGTCCTTAATCTTGGCCCGGCTGGCGGTGCGGTCGGCAGGGACATAAAACCAGACATTCGTGCCATCCACGATGAAAAGCTTCTCCTCCGGCGACTCATACTCCCAACGCATCCGCCCCGGTCGCGAAAAGTAAACCGTGCCGGATTCAGCCGAACCGCCTCCCTTTCCGTCCGAATAGCGCTCGAAAAACGCAGCCTTCAACGATGAGGCGTGGTGGTACCGCGACTCCAACGCGCGTACAGCCGCTTTGGCATCCATTGCAGATAGCGGTGGAATCGCCATCGCCGCAAGCACAAGAAATAAAGCAGCCATGAATGTCAGCTTAACAAGAAGGAGGGGAAAACGAAGCCAAACCTTTTTTGCACGATGCCGGCTAGGCCACCATTGAAATCTCTGCTGACGAATAACTGCTGGTTATTGCAGCGGAGGATAGCCTGAGCTGGCGCAAGGTGGAGGTATAAGCACGCCCGCTGTGTTGAACCGAATTACACCCGTCTCATCCACACAATAGCTGGCCGACCCTGTCGTGCCGAGCGACACTGGAGTGGCACTAATTGAGTATCCCGAGTCTCCCGACACGCCGCATGCTGCCGGTATACCCAAGGTCAAAGCAGCGTTGCCGTTCGGCGTGAAAGTGTACGTATAGCCACCTTTCTGGCTAGGAGCGGAAGAAAGCACTTCGTCAATCAAACCTGCATTCACGCAACTACGCGAACCGACGGGCCCGCCCAGCTGTGCAAGGGTCAGCGTATATCCATCACTGTAGGTCGAGGAGAACGTTTGCTCGGCCGAAGTCATCGTACGCAGGGCCTGCACCGCCGCACTCTGGTTCGCCGCAATCTTAGCCCGAAGCAGGTTCGGAATCGCGATCGAAGCGATGATCAAAATGATCGCGACGACAATCAGGAGTTCAATCAGGGAGAACCCCCGCCTCCCGTCCCGCTTCCTGCTCGTATTGTGCTTGGTCTTGAACATTTTCCTCAGGCACCGCGACTTATTCAAAAGAAGGGAGGAAGCCGATGCTTCCTCCCTCCCTGGTCTCAAAGCACTACTGGAGCGGAGGCTTGCCCGATGTCGAGCAAGGGTTCAGGATCTCGCCGACTGTCGCCGCCGAGTCAACGCGAACCACGCCCGTCTCAT
>DATEVZ010000073.1:0-15019 GCA_035258265.1 Candidatus Acidiferrales bacterium | reverse complement strand
TGCTCCTTGCAGAAGCGCTGCAAGAGTTCAAGTATTTCATCAGCACTTTTGCGATCGAGGTCGCCGGTGGGCTCGTCGCAGAGCAGGAACGTGGGGTCGGCCACGATGGCGCGGGCAATGGCGACGCGCTGTTCTTGTCCGCCGGAAAGCTGCCGCGGGTAATGATTGATGCGGTCGGCGAGGCCGACAACGCCTAGCGCAGTCTCCACGTGCTTGCGCCGTTCGGCCTTCGAGAGTTTCGTGAGGAGCAGCGGCAACTCAACGTTCTGGAACGCGGTGAGCACCGGGATTAAGTTGTACATTTGAAAAATGAAACCAACGTGCCGGGCGCGCCACTCGGTGAGTTTGCCGCCGGACATGTTGGTGATTTCGTCGCCCGCGACGGTGATGCTGCCGCGCGTGGGTACGTCGAGTCCTCCGAGCAAATTAAGCAGGGTCGTCTTGCCCGAACCGCTAGGGCCCATGAAAGCGACGAATTCGCCCTTATCGACGTCCAAGTTCAGCCCCTGCAGAACGTGGATTTCCTCGCCTGCGCGCTTGTAAGTTTTTTCGACACCGCGAATTTGTATCAGGCTGCCGTCTTTCCCGGTTGCGTCCACACGAACCATCGCACTCTCCTGTTTCTTGCGGATTACTGCTTAATCTGCACCGCTTCGCCATCATGCAAATCAGCGGGACCTTTGACCACGACCCTATCGCCCTCGGTAAGCCCGGCCAAAATTTCAGCCGCGCCGCCGTTGGTATTGCCGACCGTGACGGCGCGGCGCTCGAGTTTTGCGTCCTTGACCAGGAAAACGATTTTCTTTCCGTTTTCGTCACGGAGCGTGTCGAAAGGAACAGTTGCGGCAGGGGCAGCGCCTTGCTTCTTGGCGGGCTCGTTGCCCAGGAAAGTAACCTTGATGCCCATGTCCGGCAGAATTCTCGGGTCCAACTTTAAGAAAGAAATCCGAACTTTTACTGTAGCTTTCTGGCGATCAGCTGTGGGAATCACGGTGCGAACTTTCGAAGGGATTTGCCAGTCGGGATAAGCATCGAGGACAGCGGTGACCGGCTGGCCAGGTTCGACGCGTGCGATATAGGCCTCGTTTACGTCCACTTCAATTTCGTTCGAGTTCATATCGACGATGGTGGCGACGCCAGTGCGCGTGAATCCGCCACCGGCGGAAATGGGCGAGATCATTTCACCGACTTGTGCGTCTTTCGAGACGATGATGCCTTCGAACGGCGCGCGGATTACGCAATTATCGACCGCTTGTTGAGCTTCGTTGATGCGCGCTGCCGAGGCTGCGACCTGTTCCTTGGTCAGCGCGATCTTGGCTTTCAAGCTGTCCGCGGAGGTGCGGGCGTTATCGAGCGCTTCCTGGCTCTGTACGCCGGCTGCTTGCAATTGGTCCGCGCGATGCAACTCGATTTCCGCATTTTTGAGCTGTACCTGATAATCCATGATTTGCGCTTGCGTGGAATTGCGGTCGGCGACTGCAGAGTCGAGCGCTCGTCTTACATCGGAATCGTCGAGCGTCGCGAGAATTTGGCCTTGCTTTACGTGCATGCCTTCATCGAAAAATACGCCGGTAACGCGCCCCGTTATTTTGGCTGCGACGGTTGCGCGGCGGCGCGGCGTGACGTATCCGCTGGCATTCAGCAGGGCAGGGCGGCCCGTTGCGGGCTTTTCGACCGTGGCCACTTCGACGATCGGCTTCTGATCGCGGAAAGCGAAGACCGCGCCGGTGACAATGATCAAAACGCCAAGCATTGCCGCAAAAACTCCCAGCCGTTTACCGGTCTTGCCGCTCTTGCGCTGGCCCTCGCCAATGCGTAACGAGCTAAGGTCGGGCTTCGCGGGATCGGGCGATGTGGACATGTACTGTGAGCACTCCTACGTCAAGGTGAAATCGCTGCCCAAGTCTATATTACGCAGGGCGAACCCGGAAAATAACGGCTCGATACCCGGCTCATTATGTGGCCGCATTATATCGCGAGTGGCTGAGCGACTGCGAGCCGCGCGATTCATCTGAACTCACCGAATGGTGGCTGGCGCCGTCCGGCGCGACCCTCGTCGAATTGCAATAGTCACAGTTCTATTCTTTATTTAGAACGCACCAGCGGGCTGAACGTCACCATGGCTTTTTCATTTGCAGCCTAGGAAGTGCGTGATTGGGGTCAACGCCAGGGCTGGGCCGCAGTTCAAGTGGAGCATGAAGGCCTGAGGAACTGCGCGAAGGGGCCGAGAGTCTTATTCGCAACCTCCCGTTAAGTTCAACTGCTCGTCGGATAGCGTTCAACGCTTGCTCGAATTGTCGGCGTGGCGACCTTGTTTCATCCGTACACGGCGCTTCGAGTATTTGGTGAGAATGCTTTTGCCAGGATCAAGCCGAGAACGAAGCCCCCGACGTGCGCCCACCACGCAACGCCGCCACCGGCTTGCGTGCCGGCGGCACCAAGCGATCCAATGCCGCTGAGGAACTGAATCAGGAACCAGAGTAGGATGAAGACAAAGGCGGGAATCTGCGCTCTGAACCAGATGATGAAGAGCGTCACCAGGGTCAATATCTGCGAGCCGGGGAAGAGTATTAGGTACGCGCCTAAGACTCCGGAAATCGCGCCGCTGGCGCCGAGAGCCGGAATGTGCGAGCCCCACGAGAATATCGTTTGCGCGATGCTCGAGCCTACTCCACATATAAGGTAGAAGAGCAGGTAGGGAATCGGACCCATGCGGTCTTCGACATTCGCGCCGAAAATCCAGAGGAACCACATATTGCCGATGATGTGCAGCCATCCGCCGTGCAGGAACATGCAGGTGAAAAGTGGAACGAGTGCCTGGGCCATGGTGTAGTGCTCTCCGGCCAGAGCAAGCTGAATTTTTGCGGGGACCGCGGCGTATGTCATGATGAAGGCTTCCTCGGCGCGCGTGGGCAACGTAATTTGATAGAGAAAGACAGCCACGTTCGCCAGGATCAGCAATAGCGTCACCGTGGGGAAGGAACGCCGTGGCGTCAGGTCCTTTAGTGGGATCAATTTCGAATTCCTCTGTATCTTCTGATGTTATTGAATGCGTGCTCGGACGCAAAGAAACTGTATCTGAGAGCGCGGCATTTTCAAACGCAATCATGAGCGGCGAGAAACTTCTGCAAGAAGTTCCACAAGTGGAGCGGCAGCGGGAAGGCCGTTTAACAATTGCGCCGGATGCCGTGCTGTGATAGAAAAATTCGTTTCGTGTGCGCTTAGGCGAGCACTTGAACTTGTACGCTCGAAGTTTCCAAGGCAAATGGTTCCCGCACCTGCCAGCGCGCCGATACCCTGATGCCAACCCACGAATCCGAGGCTATCGTCCTGCAAACCTACCCGCTCGGTGAAGCCGACCGTCTGGTCAGCTTTCTCTCGCGTTCCATGGGGCGAGTTCGGGGTGTGGCTTCCGGCGCGCGGAGAACGAAGAGCCGGTTCGGTTCGACGCTCGAGCGCCTCTCGCACATTCATATTTGGTTTTACGAGCGGCAGAACCGCGAGCTGGTGCGCATCAATCAGTGCGAACTGGTGGAATCGTTCTTGGATGCGTTTCGCGATTACGGTTCGGGAGTGGCACTGGCCATCTTGAGCGAAGTGACCGAGACAGTGCTGCCCGATCACGAGCCAGCCGATGCGAATTTTCGCCTGTTATTATTGACCGCGCAGACGATAAAGAAGACCGGAAAGTCGGAACTGCCTCTCGCGTATTTCGCGTTATGGACCGTTCGTTTGGGCGGCTGGTTGCCACCGCTCGATACTTGCGCGCGCTGCGGCAGAGGCTTGGATGCCAAGGAACCTGCTTATTTTTCGGCGAGTGCTTCGGCGACTTCATGCAGCAAGTGCCGCAGACCCGGAATGCGCACGCTCTCGCCGGCGGCGCTGGCGGCCGGGCGCAAGATGCTGGCAGAACGGCTCGATAAGCTCACGGAAGAAATGATTCAGCCACGCGCCGCGCGCGAGCTGAGCGATGTTATGCTCGACGTCATCGAACATCAAATTGACCGCAAGCTCGCCTCGCGGGAACTCCTGGAGTCACCAGCTTGAAGACGAAAGTGCATCGAGGGAAACTTAAGAAATCCGCCGCGCAGCCCCGGGGCTTGAGTTTTCAGGATCTTCTACTAAGACTTGAAGAATACTGGACGCAGCGCGATTGCATTTTACAGCAGCCGTACGACATTGAAGTCGGCGCCGGCACGATGCATCCAGAAACTTTCCTGCGTGTGCTCGGGCCCGAGCCCTACCGCGTCGTGTACACGCAGCCGAGCCGCCGTCCTGCGGATGGGCGCTACGGCGAAAATCCCAACCGTTTGTATAAGCACACACAACTTCAAGTGATACTCAAACCTGCGCCCGCCGATGTTCAGGATCTTTATTTGGAAAGTCTTGCCGCCGTCGGGATCAACTTGAAGGAACACGACATTCGATTTGAGGAAGACAACTGGGAGTCGCCGACTCTGGGCGCTTGGGGAATTGGCTGGCAAGTGCTGCTCGATGGTCAGGAGATCACGCAGTTCACTTATTTCCAGCAGAGCGGCGGGCAGAATCTCGACCCTATTTCGGTCGAGCTTACGTACGGACTCGATCGCATCGCATCGTATTTGCAGGGCGTGGATAACGTGTTCGACGTGCGCTGGTCGCCAACTGTGGCTTATCGCCAAGTACGGTTGGCAGAAGAGCAACAGTTTTCGGCTTACAGCTTCGATTACGCGGACGCGGCATCCATCCGCAAGCAATTCGATTTGAACGAAACGGAGGCGAAGCGGCTTCTGGACGCGTGGCCCAAGGCGGCCGGAGTGAATGTGGAGCGCTTTCCCGTGCTCGCGGCCTACGATCTCACTTTGCGGTGCTCCCATCTATTTAACCTGCTCGATGCGCGCGGAGCGATTTCTGTGACCGAACGGGCGGCGATGATCGGGCGAGTGCGGAAGCTTGCTGTGCGCGTCGCGGAACTATGGCTGAAGCAGAGAGCGGGAGTGACTGTGTCTCCGGAACTCGCGGGGGCGCGTGCATGAAGACGGCCATCAAGAAAGACATGAAGTCGAGCGGTGACTTTCTTTTTGAAATTGGATGTGAAGAAATTCCGGCCGGGATGATTCTGAAAGCATCGCAGGAACTTAAAGCGCTGCTTCAAAAATATTTCCTTACTAACGGACTACTGGAGGAAAGGCTCGCGCAAGATTCAATTGAAACTTTCGGTGCGCCACGGCGGCTTGTTGCGATTGCGCGAGGTGTGCGATTGCGACAGGAAGATGTGTCGCGTGAAATTACCGGGCCGCCGAAGTCAGTTGCCTACGACAGTGTCGGCGAGCCGACGCGCGCAGCGATGAGCTTCGCTGAAAAGCAGGGAATTCCTGTTTCGAAACTGACGATCGTCACGACCCCGAAGGGCGAATATCTCGCCGCGAAGCAGGTGATCGTCGGAAGACCGGCCGCGAAAATTCTGGAACAGACTCTGCCGCAAGTGATTCAGGAAATCTCTTGGCCGAGGTCGATGTATTGGACCGGGGCGCAGGGACCGCGTTTTATTCGCCCGATTCGTTGGATTGTGGCGCTGCTGGACGGGAAGATCGTGCCGTTTACTTTCGCAGGAGTCAGTGCGGGCAGTCACACCGACGGGCACCGTTTCCTGGGACGGAAGCACATATTGGTTCAAGGTCCGACGGATTACGAGACGAAGTTAAAGAAAAACTTCGTGTTGTGTAGACCGAATGCGCGCCACAGACAAATCGAGTCGGAAATTCGCATGATTACGAATCGTAAGGGATTGCGTGCACATGAGGACGCAGCGCTGCTCGAGTCGGTCACATATTTGAATGAGTGCCCGAGCGTGATCGTCGGAGATTTTGACCCGGCATATCTTGCGCTGCCGGACGAGATACTGATCACGGTGATGCGCGACCATCAGAAGTATTTTGGCCTGGAAACCAAGAATGGCGATCTGGCGCCGCATTTCCTAGCGGTGATCAACCTGCCCAAGGATCCCAAGGGGCTGGTTCGCGCGGGACACGAGCGCGTGCTGCGCGCGCGATTTGCGGACGCCCAATTCTTTTGGGAGACGGATCAAAAGACGAAGCTTGGCGATTATCTGCCGAAGCTCGCGGCGGTGACCTACGAATCGCGGCTCGGAAGTTACGGGAATAAAGTGGAACGCATGCGCGCGCTGGCGCGCTGGCTGGCGGAACAATGGTTCAGCGGAGGCGTTTCACAGGCCGATGTGGCGGGTTCTGATCGCGCGGCTGAGCTTGCGAAATGCGATCTAGTGACGGGAATGGTCGGAGAGTTTCCCGAACTGCAGGGAATTGTGGGCGGTTTGTACGCGCGCGCGCAGGGTGAGCCGGAAGAGATTGCGTGGGCGATTTATGATCACTATAAGCCTGCTGGATTGGATGATCCCTTACCGCGCAACCTGACCGGATGCGCCGTCGCTCTGGCTGACAAACTGGATTCGCTTGTCGCTTGCTTCGCTGTGGGCGCCGTGCCTACGGGTTCGAGCGATCCATTTGCATTGCGGCGGGCGGCCCTGGGCATCGTCAAAATCATTGTTGAAAAGAAGTTGCCCCTATCGCTTTCGGCCGCCATTTCGGCGGCGGCCAAGGCGTTGCGCGAACAAACCCCGCGAATCGAAGCTGCTGAGGCGTCACAAAAGCAGGTGCTCGATTTCCTGCTGGATCGTGCGCGGCATATTCTGCGGGAGCGGCGCGGATTCGCGGCTGACGAGATTAACGCGGCGTTTGCGGCTGGGGCGGACGATCTTGTCGATGCCGCCGACCGGGTTGCTGCGGTGAAGGCGATCCGCAATACCAAGAATTTCGTCCCACTCGCGGCTTCGTTCAAGCGCATACGCAACATTTTAGAAAAGTCCGCAGCTGGAGCGGACAAGTCTCAAATGGTAGTGCAGGCGGACCTGTTGTGGGAGCCTGCGGAGCGCGAGCTTCATGATGCTGCACAGAGAATCGGACAGGAAGCGACGCGCAAGAAGAAGGCGCGTAAGTATCGAGAAGCGCTTGAAGCAATTTCGGAACTTCGTCCGGCGGTTGATTTGTTCTTCGACAAGGTTCTAGTGATGGTTGAGGATCAGAATGTGCGCCGGAATCGCCTGGCGCTGCTCGGAGGCTTACTTAAAGAATTTTCTACGATCGCAGATTTTTCGGAATTGGGCTCGGAGGAGTCTGTTAGGTAACGGTTGAGTTGTCGGTGCGCCGACAAATTTTAATTCAACCGCCGCATGAGATCAGCTTGGGTTGTTGGCTGGCCCAGATTTTTGAATCTAAATTGTTTCTTGAGGTCAAAAAATGAAATACGTTTATTTTTTCGGAGCGGGCAAGGCGGACGGCACCGGTGACATGCGTGATTTGCTCGGCGGAAAGGGCGCAGGGCTTGCGGAGATGACGCGCATCGGCCTTCCGGTGCCGGCGGGATTCACGATCACAACCGAGACGTGCGATTACTTCTTCAAGCACGGCCGTAAATATCCGAAAGATCTGCGCGCGGAAGTTGCCAAGAGCTTGGCTCGGCTTGAAAAGCTCACGCACAAAAAGTTAGGCGACGCCAAGGACCCGCTGCTCGTGAGCGTGCGTTCCGGTTCGGCCCGCTCGATGCCGGGAATGATGGAGACGATCCTGAACCTGGGCCTGAATGACCAGGCGGTACAGGGCCTCGCACGCACCACGAATAATGAGCGATTCGCTTACGACGCTTACCGCCGCTTCGTGCAGATGTACTCCTCCGTGGTGATCGGGCTGCCAAAGGAAGAATTGGAGCACCGCCTGCGTGCGATGAAGCAATCTCTCGGAGTGAAAGACGATACGGAGGTGAGCGCCGAGGGATGGCGCAAGCTGGTTGGCGAATACAAGGCCTATTACAAGGAGAAGACGGGGACGGCGTTTCCGGAGGATCCAGAAGAGCAGCTCTGGGGCGCGATTGGCGCGGTGTTCGATTCGTGGATGGGCGAGAAGGCGCAGACCTATAGGCGCGTCGAGAAAATTACGGGCTTGTTGGGAACTGCGGTAAACGTCGTGCAGATGGTGTTTGGAAACACCGGCGATAATTCCGGCACGGGCGTTTGTTTCACGCGCGATCCGTCCACCGGCGAAAAGGTCTTCTTCGGAGATTTTCTTTTGAACGCGCAGGGCGAAGATGTGGTGGCCGGGATTCGCACTCCAATGCACTTGCAAGAAATGGCGAAGCGCATGCCGAAGGTTTATGCGCAACTTGAACGCGTGCGCCAGACACTGGAGAAGCATTATCGCGATATGCAGGATCTGGAGTTCACGGTCGAGAACGGGAAGTTGTATATGTTGCAGACACGCACGGGGAAGCGCTCGCCTTCGGCGGCGTTTCAGATTGCCGTGGATATGGTGAACGAGAAGCTGATCAAAGTTGAAGAAGCACTTGAACGAATCAAGCCTGAAGACGTCGAGCGGCTTTTTTATCCAGTGCTGGATCCCAAGATGGCGCGCAGCGAATTGTCGAACCGGTTGCTCGTCACGGGGAACAATGCGGTGCCTGGTGCGGCGGTCGGCAAGGCGGTATTTACTGCGCAGGAAGCGGAGGAATGGGCGGCGCGCGGCGAGAAAGTGATTCTAGTACGGCATGAAACCAGCCCCGAGGACGTCGGCGGGATGTACGTGGCGCAGGGAATCCTCACTGCCACCGGCGGGAAAACTAGCCACGCGGCGGTTGTTGCGCGCGGTTGGGGTAAATGCTGCATCGTGGGCGCCGAAAAGCTAGATATTGACCTCGCGAAAAAGGCGATGAATTCGAACGGGCGCGCGGTGCGCGAGGGCGAGTGGATCACCCTCGATGGCGGCGACGGCTCGGTGTACACGGGCCAAATCGAATTGGTGCGACCGGAACCTCCGAAGGCCTTCGAGACCTTGATGAAGTGGGCCGATAAGGCGCGCAGGATCGGTGTTCGCGCCAACGCTGATACGCCCCACGACGCGAAAGTGGCGCGTGAAATGGGGGCGGAGGGCATCGGTCTGTGCCGTACCGAGCACATGTTTTTCAAGGATTTCGAGCATCCAGAGAAGAGCATCGAGCGCCAGCAGGCCATCCAGGAAATGATCCTGGCTGATACGCCGGAGGCGCGCCGCAAAGCCCTTGAGAAATTACTTCCGTTTCAAAGGCGCGACTTCATCGGGCTTTTTGAAGCGATGGGTGGGCTTCCCGTAACCATTCGTTTGATTGACCCGCCGCTGCACGAATTCGTGCCGCACGATCCCGCCAAGCAAGCCGAGCTGGCGAAGAAGATCGGCATTTCGGCCGAGGCAGTGGCGCGTCGCATTGATCAATTGCATGAAACGAATCCGATGCTCGGACATCGCGGTTGCAGGTTGTGCATTACATATCCAGAAATTCTCGACATGCAAGTTCGAGCGATTATTGAGGCGGCCATTGATTGCCAGAAGCGGGGCATTAAAGTGCTGCCTGAAATCATGCATCCGCTGACAATGGACAAGAAAGAGCTGAAGATTTTGGATGATCAGACGCGAAAGGTCGCTGAAGAAATTATTTCGCGGTCTAAGGTGAAACTTGAATATCTTGTGGGCACCATGATTGAGTTGCCGCGCGCGGCGATGCTTGCCGACCAAATCGCGGAAGTGGCGGAGTTCTTTTCTTTCGGGACGAACGATTTGACGCAGACAGTGATGGGGCTGTCGCGCGACGATGCGGGACGGTTCCTACCGGATTACGTGGATGAAAGAAAAGCTGGAATATTCCCGGCGGACCCATTCCAGACGTTGGATGTTGCCGGCGTCGGCATGCTCGTTGAATGGGGGATTGAGCGCGGTCGCAAGACGCGTCCAAAACTGAAGATCGGTATCTGCGGCGAGCATGGCGGCGATGCGGACAGCGTGAAATTCTGCCATCGAGTGGGCATGGACTATGTGAGTGCGTCACCATTTCGCGTGGGGGTCGCACGGCTGGCCGCGGCACAGGCGGAAATTGAAGACAAGAGGCGGGGGAAGGCGAAGCGCAAGTAGTCAGCTGGAAGCAGAGAGTTCAAGGGCCACAACAGATCCCGTACTGTGACATCGAAGGAGCGCACTATTTCGTCATTGAATTTTCCGTCACTCGACAGCAGGCCCTTAATTATCGGGATATGCGGTGGCACGGGCTCCGGAAAGACGACGATTACGCGGCGAATTATCGAGGCCCTGACGGAAACCAGCGTCATCGTTCTGCAGCAGGACAATTATTACCGCGACTATCCCGAGCTTTCCTTCGAAGAACGGGTCAAAGTAAATTTCGATCATCCCGATTCGATGGACACGCCTTTATTGGCGGAGGACGTTCGGCGTCTTCGCGCAGGGCAAGCGATCGAGCGGCCCACATACGATTTCGCGAACTTCCAGCGGCTGAAGGGAACCGTGCGCATCGAGCCGCGGCCGGCGATCATCGTGGAAGGCATTCTGATTTTCGAGAGCAAGCCGCTGCGCGAGTTGATGGATATCAAGATTTTCGTGGATACTGATGCGGACCTTCGTTTCATACGCAGGTTAGTCCGCGATCTTCGTGAGCGTGGACGGACGATGGAGATGGTCGTCGAGCAGTACATGAATACCGTGCGGCCGATGCATATGGAGTTCGTCGAGCCGTCGAAAAGGTATGCGGACGTGATTATTCCCGAAGGCGGGTACAACGACGTGGGGATCGACCTGGTGATCCAGAAGATCCGGTCACTCGTGCGGCAGTAAGCCGGACGGCAGATTTCCTCGGCACCCTCATGGAACGAAAACCAGCGTTCCGACGTAATAGTATTGTGGGAGCTACCAGGGGAGGCTATGGTGAAATTCCTACTGTGGTGCATTTTGCTGGTGCTGTGCTGGCCACTGGCTTTGCTGGCCTTGGTGCTGTACCCGTTCGTTTGGTTGATCTTGCTGCCGTTTCGGATCGTGGGAATCGCGGTCGAGGGCGTTCTCGAATTGCTGCGTGGGATATTGTTCCTGCCTGCACGGATTTTGCGCGGACCGCACGCAGCGTAAGATGAACGTGAGATCAACGCACACCTTCATCTTTAACTTTATCCTCAATCTCAGATCCATGTCCGGCGGTCGCTTCGTGGGCGGGCCGACATTTCGCGCGGCGTGTTAGATATTTTCGGTGTTGAACAAATACTTCAAGATGCCGCTCAGCGATGATTCTCACGGCAATGATGGAGCGCACGAACGAAGTTAAGGTTTAACTGCGGTTTGCCGCTCGGGGGTTTGCACTACGACTGGGAAGAGGGCGGGCGCGTTCTCTGTTGGCGCGGCTTGAGGTATTGGTTGCATTTTGGCTCGTGCTGCCACTTGGCCAGCGCTGGGTTTCTGCGGCACACGTACTACGGCATCTCCAGCGACCGCCGCCGTGAAGTGGTCTCCTGAACCTGCGATGGCCGGCGAGTTCTTTCGGTATTCGGAAATGAAATAGGGGTAGCCGGCGAAGTTTCCCGTCGTGAATTTGGCGTCTTGCACCGCGGAAAAATTCGCCGGAATCCGGTCGCCGCTGGCGGCTTGAATGTCCTGCATGAACCAAATCACGTATCCCGCCGTTCCCATGCCCGGGCGTCTGGTCGCCATAACTCGAGCGCGCGCTTGCGCGCCACTGGGGATTACAGTAACGCCGTCGAGCGTCACGTCCTGGACAACAGACATTTCAATGATCGAGCCTTCCTGCAGACCGTCGGGTGACACATCGCCGCTCAGCGCTACCTCCATCGATGTGGAGTCCGGAATCTTAACTTCGATGGTTGCACTGCCATCGGGTGATTCGGCAGGGAAAGCTTCCGGCGCATGCAGCATTGCTAGCACGATTCGATCCGAGACGCCTGCTTGCTTCAATCGGTGAATGCCCGCCGGCGAGGTATCAAAATCGCAGTGCGAAGCATTGATCTTGGCGATGATTGCTTCGGGGCTGGAGTGGTCGCCTTCCATCTTCATCACATTCACGTTGGTGATGAGCCGAGCGGGTTCGGTGCGTTCGGCGGAGCGTGCTACGACCGGCTGCAGCTTCGGAACTTCCGGCTGCGCGGCTGCTTGTGACTCACGCTTCCCAGTCAGTCCGAAGGTGAATATCTCTTGGGGCGGAGGCGCGGTGCTGGAAAGATCGCTGCTGATGACCCATCCGAGCCTGCCGTCCGCGGTTTGAACCTGAGAGTAGTCGTCCGCCTGCGCAATAACTTCAACCTGTTCGCTGCAGCGCAACTTCCCGAGTTCTTCGAATTTCTGCGTGGATTTATACAGCAAGATGTAAGAGTCGTAGGTTCCACAGTGCGCGTACGCGCCGGTGTTCGCGCGCGCCGGTAGCGCGGCGATGAAGAATACCCCGATTGAGAGAGAGAGTTTTTTCATTCCAAGTACCCCAATGTGCCTCGGGGCTCGCTGAGTGAAGAGCGCCCCTGCCTGTATTGCGCTATTTTTTGGCGGGTGCGGTTGGCTGGCAATAGTACTTTGAAACAGGCTGCCGAACAGGAAAGGTACAGGCTGACCGCGAGGGGAGCGGGCCTGGACGACGCGAACTGCGCAAGCTGAAGTGTTTCTTCATGTGCAATGCGTGGGCCAGCCGACATTTCTAGGTGTTTATGAAACACGCCAATTCTTCGCCATCGCGACTTTTTGTTCATCGTTTTCAGAAAACGTGAAGGCGTCGCCGTGGAAATCGTGGTTAAACAAAAACCTGAGGTTCGCTTGTCGAGATTCGGCGCGTCAGATCGGTGGCAAGAAGAGGCAGGTTGAGAGATTCAAGCTTTACTTCTAGTTTGCGATTTCGGATGACGCGGAAGATTGGGTGGAATTCCGAGATGTTCGGTGCCCCAGGCGCAGAGTGTGCTCAAGGGTTCGATCAATTGTTCACCGGCACGCGTGAGCAAGTAGGTAACTTGCGGCGGCGAGGCATGCTTGACCCTACGCTGTACGATTCCGTCCGACTCTAATTGGCGGAGCTGGGCGGTCAGAACCTTCTCGCTAATGCCGGGAAGGAGCTTACGAAGTTCGGCGAAACGTTGGGAGCTGAAACCCAAATGCCATATCGCCAGGACCTTCCATTTGCCGCTGACGACGTTGATGGTCCCTTGCACGGGGCAACCGAAGTGATTTTTCACCGGGACCTCCCGAGCTTACCTAATTGTGCGTACTTCCGATGATCACGAGACGGTTATACCATTTGGGAGAACCATCTCGACGGAAAATAAATCCAGGGGCGAACGTCGGGTCTGAAGAGTTTCGATTCGTCAGGAGCATCAACGGGAGCCAACAAAATGATTTTAGTCACGGGTGCAAGCGGGACTGTAGGCAAGGCGGTGCTGGCGGAAGTGGCGCGGAGTGGGGCGAAACACCGAGCGATGTACCGATCCAAGGCGGAGGCGGCCAAGGCCCCGGCAGGAACGGAAACGGTGTTCGCGGATTTTTCGGACAAGGCAAGCCTGGCATTCGCTTTACGCGGAGTTGCGAGCGTCTACCTGGTGTGCTCGCCCGTCCATGAACTGGTACAGCTCGAAGGGAACGCCATTGACGCCTGCGAAGCAGCGGGAGTGCGGCGAATCGTATTGAATTCAGCGATGGGAGCCGGCGATTACGGGAAATCGTTCCCGAGCTGGCATCGTCAAGTGGAAGACAAATTAAACGCCACGAAGATGGCGCGCTGCATTCTGCGACCAAACAGCTTCACGCAGAATGTGGTGACGTATTTTGCTCCGAGCATTCGAGAGCAGGGCGCTTTCTACGGAGCGATGGACGATGCGCGGACGAGTTATGTGGACGTGCAGGACATCGCTACCATAGCGGCAAAAGCGCTGCAGGACGGCGCGCACGATGGAAAGGTGTACGAATTGAACGGCCCGGAGGCGCTCACGTATAAGGAGGTTGCTGAGAAAATTTCACGGCAGACGGGAACCGCCGCTCGCTATGTGGATATTCCCGCAGAGGCGCAGCGCAGAGCGATGCTCGAGCAGGGCATGCCCGAGTGGCAGGTGACAGCGCTCCTTGAATTGCAGGAATACTACAGGGGCGGGCAAGGCGGCTTGTTGGATAAAGTGCTGGAGGAATTGCTCGGCCGGCCGGCAAGAACGATGGACCAATTCCTGAAAGCGTCTGCAGCAGAGTTCCGCGGCCAAGCGGCTAAGGCCTAAGGCAAGCGCGCTAGACATCAAAATCCAACTACGGTTTTGTGCTGGGCGGAACAGTTGTGCGCGCTGAAACTTGAGATTCCGGTTGATTGTTCGCGGCTGGCGTTCCGGACGGTTGTGCATCAAGCAGGGACGCGGTCAAGGTTTTTGCGAGAGCCGCAGAGAGTTTCAGCAGCACGTTGCCGTGGACCACGGCTTGAAAGTTGCGCCGGGCGGCCATTACAGTTGGTTTATTCTTGCGAAATTCCCACGTGGGCGCGATCGCGCCATCAACGCCGCCTTCGGGACTAGCACCAGCTTGTGCGGAAGTGAAGTCTATCGGGATGCGGTCTCCATTGACGGCGGTTACGTCCTGCATGGCCCAGGAGACCTCGCCCAGACGCCCCATCCGCCCCGGCTCGGTGATGGTGATCACGCGGGCGCGCGCTTCAGAACCTTGCCGGACGACGATTAGTCCATTGACGACAACATCCTTGACCACGGTCATTGCCACGATGGTACCTTCCTGAACTCCTTCCGATGAAACATCCGCATTGAGCGTGACCTCGATTGCGGTTCCGTCTGGAATTCTCACGTCCACAAAATCGACTGGCTTCGGCGCGGGCGCAGCGGACGCGGTCGGAGCCTGAATCATGGCCTGGATCACGTTGTCGGGCAGACCTGCAAGTTTAAGTTTCTGCAGAGCCGCAGGCGAAGTGTCAAAATCGCACTGTGACGATTTGATTTTCGCGATGATGACGTCGGTGCTGAGGCGCATGCCGTGCATATTCAAGACGTTTCTGTTATTCAGCGGGAGATTGACATCTTCGCGCGGAGGCACGCCCGTATTGGTGAGGCCGAATGGCGTCTTTGGCTGAGCCGGCGACGCGGGCGCGCCGGAAATGTCCGCGGAGCGCACCCAGCCTACTC
>DATEVZ010000072.1:0-9627 GCA_035258265.1 Candidatus Acidiferrales bacterium | reverse complement strand
TGGTGCTGATGATTTTCGCGGGGTTCGGCTTGATCCAGGGCGCGTCTGTAAGCAATACGATCATCCAGTCGCTGGTGACGGAAGACAAGCGCGCACGAGTGATGAGTTATTACACGATGGCGTTTTTTGGCGCGTCACCATTCGGCAGTTTGCTGGCAGGCTTGCTGGCTCATCGGATCGGAGCGCCGCTCACCGTGATTATTACGGGCGCGTTCTGCGTCGCGGGCTCGCTGTGGTTCACGTTCGAGATGCCGAAGATTAAGAAGGTGATGCGGCCAATCTACGAGGAAATGGGTTTCCTGCCTGCGCGCGACTGCGAGATAGAGGTGATCACCGACGTGGAGGAGCCGGTAATATGAGTTTTTTTGATTTTCGGCAGATTGGTTGCGAAATTATGGAATCGAAGGAAAAAACACAGTGAACTGGTACGACTATATCGCTTGTTTCTTCGCAGGATCGTTTCTCGCAAACGTGGTGCCTCATTTCGTACACGGTATCTCTGGTGACCGTTTCCCGACGCCATTCGCTCACCCTCCTGGAAAAGGATTGTCATCACCGACGGTGAATGTTTTCTGGGCGCTCTTTAATTTGATCGCCGGTTACGTGCTTTTTCGGGTGGGGAAGGTTTCAAGTGGTGGTGATTCGGCAGTTGTGGTTTTCTTTCTGGGCATCGCTGCGCTAAGCACAATGGCGAGTCTGCGATTTACGACGAAACACGCCGAGTAACTTCTGAACGAGGCTGCGCGGTGAGGTGCGGTACACGAGAACTTCCCAATTCAAAGGAAAAACCATGGCTATTACGAAACTCGATCCGAATGCTGCGTTGGTGCTGATTGATTTGCAGAAAGGTGTTGTCGGTTTCCCGACCGTGCACCCCATGAACGTGATCGTTGGTCGAGCTGCGCAGCTGGCCCGCGCATTTCGCGAGCGAGGGCTGCCGGTGGTGCTCGTCAACGTGACAGAAATGGCGCCCGGCCGCACTGAGGTGGGAAGACCCAAGTTCGCGTTTCCGGAAGGCTGGACCGAGCTTGTTCCGGAATTGCAGCAGCAGCCCAGCGATTTTCTGGTTAGCAAGGAACGCGTCGGGGCGTTCATCGGCACACCTTTGGATGGCTACTTGCGCGAGCGCGGAGTAACCCAAGTAGTTTTGAGTGGCGTTTCGACTAGCAGCGGCGTGGAAGCTACGGCGCGCAGCGCTTACGACCTCGGATAAAACGTGGCATTTGTGATGGATGCTATGACCGATTTGAGCGAAGACATGCATCGTAACAGTGTGGAGAAGGCTTTTCCCAAGTTGGGTGAAACTGATACGACCGAGAGTGTGCTGAAGTTGTTGAAGGAAGTTTAAAATTTTGATCGACTGAGTGCCGAACCTACGGCGCTCGGAATGCTCTTTGCGACTTGCCCCGCGCTTCCGTGCCGGGGGCTAAATCATGTCGCGCCTCCGGCACGGGTGGCGCGTGCTTTCGGGAACCATTTCTCAACGTTCCAATTTTCCCGCCTCCCATGTTCCTCTACTATTGCTAGAATTGCGGCACAGCCTTCTGGGGGACGCGTGAAGGGCATCCAACGATGGATTCTTGGCGTGCTGGTGCTGCTGATGGTGGCGGCACTCGGCGCGATTCTGTACACGCACGATTGGGCGGACTCGGCGCGTCGGTTGCATGCGGATCAGTTGCGTGCCACGCGAACCGCGCAGCAAATTGTGGACACCAGCGCGCTGCAAACGGCGCAGCAGCTGGCTCCGCTGGCGGTGACGCGCTGGGAACAGGACTACGCTCAGGAAGCTTTGCGGATCGCGGATCGTTCCGTTGATCTCGCGTTCACAGCCGCGCTTGACGATGCGAAGGAAAACCCGGCGCCGCTGACAGCGGAGACGCGTCCACTTGCCGAACGCGTGAAGGAGGCGGATGCACGGTGGAGGGCGGATCAGGATCGCGTCGCGGATTTGACCGCGGCGCTGGCGAAAGCGCGTCCGAGTGCGAAGGACGCAATCCAAGACGAACTTGATCTCGCGAACGCGCAGACGGGTCTCGACAAAGATGAAATGGATAATGCGGATGAGGACCTGACACGTGCCGGCGGCGACAAACTCGCGATGGTGCAAAATCAGCTCGACCAGCACGAAGCTGCCGAAGGGCATAGTGGAAAGAATGGGCCGCCCGCGGCCCCGCCGAGCGCGACGAGTCCGGCACCCTCGCCGGAAGCGTCCAAGTTGAAGAATTTACTCGCGCAATTGGAAGCGATTTTTTCTTTGGGGACGAAGGAAAGTCTGCTGGAGCAAGCGCGGCAGAATGCGCTGGAGCGAGAAGCAAAACTTTCCCGTGAGCACGAAACTTTTGCGAAGCAACTGGACGAGGAAAAATCGCAGAAGAAAATCGTAAAGCGGCATCGCAATGCGGCCACAGCTGCCAAGGCGCCGAGCGCGTCTGCGGGTGCTTCCGCAGGTGCGCCGACGAGTACGGCGCCGAATTCGCCGGCTGCTCCTGCGGCTAACGCCGAGGCGAACGCGAATCCTCCAGCCGGGCCGGTAGATGCAAATGGCGCGCCCATTTCGCAGTTGGACTTCGTGAAACACCTCAGCGCGGACCAGAAGGGCGTCGCGATATACGACAAGCGCATCGAAGCCGAGCAGTCGCTGGCGGCGATTTATGGCAACTGGCTGGCGCTAGTCACCGCGCGGCGCCACGCGTTTCTGCATGGGATGTTCATCTCGATTTTGTGGATTTTGCTAATCGCGCTGTTTATTTTTCTGGCCAACTCGTGGGTGCAGCGATTTTTCACGGATCTGACCATCGACCGGCGGCGCATGCAAACGATGCGCGCGCTGGCTATGTTCGTGGTGCAGGCCGTGGGCGTGGTGCTGATTTTGCTTGTGATTGTGGGGGTTCCGAGCAATCTCGCCACGATTGCCGCGCTGGCCACCGCCGGGATCACGGTGGCGATGAAAGATTTCATCGTGGGATTTTTCGGCTGGTTTATCTTGATGGGCGACAACGGAATTCGTCCCGGCGATTGGGTGGAAATCAATGGCGTGGGCGGCGAGGTACTGCAAGTGGGCCTTTTGCACACGGTGATCCTCGAAACCGGAAGCTGGTCGGATGCGGGGCATCCCACCGGGCGCAAAGTGACGTTCGTTAACAGCTTCGCGATCGAGGGGCACTATTTCAATTTTTCCACGTCGGGACAGTGGTTGTGGGATGAGATTCAAGTACAGGTGCCGGCGGACAAGAATCCTTATGCCATCGCCGAGGAAATTCAAAAATTGGCCGTGGATGCAACGCAAGCCAACGCGCAGCTGGCCGAGCAGGAATGGGAGCGCGTTACGCCAAGCTATGCGAAGAAATCCTTTTCGGCGGCCCCTGCATTGAGCGTCAGGCCGGCGGGAGCAGGGGTGGAAGTTCGCGTGCGGTACCTCACTCGAGCGAACGAGCGCCACGAAGTTCGGGGACGGCTGTATCGCGGAGTTCTCGACCTGCTGCACGATGAAAAAATTCCGGAAACCGCCGCGGCCAAGCCTTCCACTTAGCTTCCATCCGATTTAGGGCGAATTTGAACGGGTATCCGTGCCTGAGCTTCGCGAGTTGTATCCAGTGGAGGCGGCGACGCTGGTGCTTCATAGCCTCAAAGGGCGACGAAAACGTGGTAACTGATGAGGCCGAGGAGCGCGCCGATGGCCGAGCCTGCGAGTACGTCGCTGAGGAAATGCATGCCGAGTATTATGCGCGAAGAAGCGATCAAGAAGGCGACCGCGAGCAGGACGCCCGTCAGATCCGGATAGAACATTCCGATCGAAATTGCGATGGCGAACGCGGTGATGGAATGGCCGGAGGGGAACGAGTATTTATCGGGTGGCAGAATTAAGGACCAGCAGTGCGGCTCCACTTCGCAGGGGCGCTTGCGTTTGCTTGTTCGTTTCAAGGCGCGGAACAGAAAGATTCCAGCGACTGCTGCGGAAAGAGCGGCGCCGATGGCCAGGAAGCGGCGTTCGCCGCCGAAGAAGAACAGGATCAGGCCCAGCGAATACCATAGCCAGCCGTCGCCCATACGCGTCATCAAGATCATGAGGATGCGAAACCACCGCGGAGCGCGCCAGCGATGCACGCGGCGCATCAGGCGGTGATCGTTCGATTGAATCTGGTTCCAAACGCCTCGTGCGACCGTCATACCCACTCCTGTGCCGCGGCTTGCGGCGCCGAGATCCAGCGGGGATGTTTGCGGGCTTCGGGCTCACCAAGAACTCGTGCCGCCCAGCGGCGGCTGAAAACGTGTTCGTCGCGATAATTCCAAAAAGTGACCGCAGGAATCAGCACGGCGAGCGGCGAAAGCAGCGTGGTCCACGATTTTTCGCGCATCATTTCGTAGGCGATGATGAAGACGTCGCGCGTGAGCTTCGAAAAGCTGCCGGATTCGCCGCTGACGCGGCCCAGGCCGGCGCGCAGACCGTCGAAGAATTCTTCCTTATCGCGCGCGCCGGGGACCTCGGTGTACGCAGTGCCGGCGGAGGGCAGCGCGTGCGCGTCACTGCCGCCAATCCCGATTTTGCCCCATTGCCTGGCGAGCTGCGCGGCGTTTTGATTGGCACGCTCGAGCATGTGGCTATTACGGATTTCCACGGCGGGAAAATATTCCCGGAACCAGGCGAAGTCTTCGAGTTCGCGGCGGCCGGTGACGCTCGAGAAAACGTGATTGATACTGAAGAAGAGCCGGCGCTCGGTGAGATACATCAGGAGCGCGACGAGATCGTTGCGGCGTTGCTGAAGTTGTATGTGCTGGCGCTCGGTTACGTCGTAAACCCCGACGTGCACTTCGGTGCCGCTGGGCATTTTACAGGTGAGTTCTTCGCTGACAAAAAAATTCGGATGCTGGCGCAATTGCTCGGCGCCTTCGATGGAATCGTGATCGGTGAGCGTGAAAAGATTCATGCCCCGGCGCTGCAGGAGGGCGTAAACTTTTTGCGGATCGCTATAACTTTCGCGGCAAAACTTTTGGACAAAAGGGGTAGTACATGCTCCGGAGAAGTACGAGTGAACATGCAGGTCGCATTTCACGTAAGCAAAAATAATCGACGCGTGTTACGCGAAGATGACACTCGCGCTAAAGTTTTGAAAATGCAGATATTTAACTCTTTCGACACAGTCACAGCTTTTTAACAATGCTGTAGCAGTGCAAGCCTGTCTCAATGCGAGACTCCGCGCGCATGCAACGAATCGAGTTCTTTTTTTTTGATGCTGGCGGCGGCCACCGTGCTGCAGCGACAGCGCTGGAAATGTCGATCAAAGCGCAGGGACGTCCCTGGGACGTTCGCCTGATGAACCTACAGGAACTCCTGGATGAACTGGATATCCTCAAGAAATACGCGGGGATACGCATCGAGGATTACTACAATTGGATGCTGCGCAGCGGCTGGACTTTGGGCAGCGTACAGTTGATGAAAGTGCTGCAGTTCGCAATCCGCTCGTATCATTCTGCGACAGTGCGCATGTTGGAGCGGCATTGGAAGGAAACACAGCCGGACATGGTTGTGTCATTCGTGCCGCACTTCAATCGCGCGTTGTGTGAAAGTCTCAATCAGGCTTATCCGGGACGGCCGTTTGTTACAGTGCTCACCGACATCGCAGACTACCCGCCACATTTCTGGATCGAGCGCCAAAAGCAATATGTGGTGTGTGGGTCGGACCGAGCGGTGGCGCAGGCGCGGGAACACGGGCATGCGGACGATCATATATTTCGCGCTTCGGGGATGATTCTCCACCCGCGTTTTTACGAGCCACCGATTCAGGATCGCATCGCGGAGCGCGTGCGTTTAGGGCTGCGTTCGGATCTCCCTACTGCGATCGTTTTGTTCGGAGGTTACGGCTCGAAAGTGATGTTGGAAATCGCAGAGAGGCTCGAGGAGTCGCAGCTGGAACTGCAATTGATATTTATTTGCGGCAGGAATGAAAAGCTCGCGAGCGCTCTGCGTGCGCGCCCATCGCGTTGGCCACGATTTGTGGAAGGATTCACGACCAAGGTGAACACTTACATGCAGCTTGCGGATTTTTTTATCGGCAAGCCGGGACCGGGAAGCGTTAGCGAAGCCTTGGCGATGCGGTTGCCGGTGATTGTGGAATGCAATGCTTGGACGCTGCCGCAGGAACGTTACAACGCCGATTGGGTGATCGAAAACGGCGTTGGGATAGTGCGGCACAGCTTCCGCGAGATTGTGGGGGCCGTGGGGAAGATGATCGAGCCTGGGACGTTGGCGCGTTTTCAGGCGAACGCGGCGGGGCTGAATAATCAGGCTGTGTTTGAAATTCCTGGGATGTTCGAGAAAATTCTGGAAAGAGCGGCGAGTGTTGCCGCGTCGAACGGAAATGCGGCGCTGGTTGACCGGTCGGTTTGAGGGCGGGAGTGGGCAAGATCGCGGTGAGGGTCATAGCGGCGGTTCTTAGACCGCTATGGTTTTTTGCCGCGACGTAAATGGCGCACTGAAGTGTGCCGCTACGAAGTCAAATTCGAGAGCCAGTGCGCTGTTAATCGCGCAATTTCTGGTTCAGTTGCGCGAGATCTTTTAGCAGCGATTGCCATTGTGTTAGCAGATCGTTGAGTTGCTTGGTATTTTCTTCGAACGCGGCTAGCGATGTTGCTGTCGGCGCGCTATCCGCGCTTCCCGCGGCGACTGCCAGCATCCCGAGCGAGCCGTCCACTCCTATTAGGCCACCGGGCGTTTGTGGCCATTCTGCTTGCGGGTTACCTTGAATCTTTTCGGCTCGCTGATCCAGATCGTTAACTGTCTGCAGGAGAGCTTTCGCGTCGGGCTTTGCGCTGAGACTTGTCCTGAGCGTTTTTAGTTGCTCGCGAAGCTTGGCGATGGCCTGGGCGGTGTCCGTCGCATTCGTTAGCGCAACGTCAATTTTTTGTTCGAGTTCGAACTGTTTGGCCAGATCCTCGCGCGGGATTTTCACGCGAGGATCCATGTCGACTGTGACGGTGCTCTTGTACGTGTGGCCAGCAACCTTCAGCGCGAGTTCATACTCACCGGGAAGGACCAGCGGGCCTTGCGGCACAGTGACGGTGCCGCTGCCGATGATTGCCGTCATATCGTATTCATGGCGCATCGCTGCAGGCGGGGCATAGCGCAAATCCCAGACGAAGCGGTGGATGCCCGACGATTTCGGCAGTGGCGCGAATCTGGGTAGCCAGTACTTTTGGATTTCGGGCGCCTCGCTGGCTTCAGGAGCTTTGTCTTCGCTCGAGTAGCGGCGAACTAGATTGCCTTGATGGTCGTGGATTTCGAGAGTTACTTCGGTGGCCGCCGGCGATTTCAGGAAGTAGTCGAAAATCGCGCCGGCTGGCGGGTTTTGGCCGGCTGGCGTTTCCAGTGGCAGCGGCGTATCACGATTTTCGCTGCGGCGGATACGTATGGCGCGCGCTGAACGGAACAGATGCACGTCTTGCGCCGCAATCGTCTGAGCCCATTCACGAAGCGGAGCGATGTCGTCGAGAATCCAGAAAGAGCGCCCATGCGTCGCGACGACCAGGTCGTCGCCATGAATCACCAGATCGCGAATCGAGCTGACCGGCAGATTATTTTGCAGCGGCTGCCAGCGATCGCCATCGTCGAACGAAACGAACAGGCCGAGTTCCGTTCCAGCGAAAAGCAAGCCCTTGCGCTCGGGGTCTTCGCGGACTGCGTGTACATACCCTCCCGGCGGCAAGCCGGCGGCGATTTTTTGCCAGGTCTTGCCCGCATCGTGCGTGCGATAGACATAAGGATTGAAATCGTCCAACTGATGACGGTCCACGGCGGCGTACGCGGTCGCAGCGTCGTGCGGAGAAGCTTCGATCAGGCTGATCTGGCTCCATTCGGCGATGTCCGGCGGCGTGACGTTGGACCAATGTGCTCCGTCGTCGAGGGTAAGGTGAATCAGGCCGTTGTCGGTGCCTGCCCAGATTTCGCCTGCGCGCAACGGAGAACCCGCAATGGTGTACACCACACCGCGAGCCTCTTCTTTTTTTGCAGTACCGCTCGCATCGGCGTTCTTCACAGTCAAATCCGGACTAATGGCTTGCCAAGTCTGTCCCTTGTCGCTTGAACACAGTACAAACTGCGCGCCGAAGTAGAGGACTTGCAGGTCTTGTGGTGAATCCACCAAAGGCGATGTCCAAGTGAAGCGGAGTTTTTCGCCGTTGAAGCGAATCGCCGATGGAGAAACGTCAAAGGATTGTCCGGTGGTCCAATTGAAGCGGCGCACTACGCCGTATGGCCCGCCACCGTAGACGATATCGGGATCGGCACGATCGGCGACGATGTAGCCGCTTTCCTCGCCGCCGACAGGCTGCCAATCGCGAAACGTGATTTGGCCATAGTCGCTGCGGCTGCTGACGGCCGCGGTGCCGCTATCTTGTTGTGCGCCGTACACGCGATAGGGAAAACGATTGTCGGTGGTGACGTGATAGAACTGCGCGGTCGGCTGGTTGAACCACGAACTCCAGGTGGTTGCGCCGTCAACCGTGACGGCTACGCCCTGATCGCTGCCGAGGATCATGCGCTGTGGATCGTCGGGCGCGATCCATAGAGAATGGTAGTCGTCGCCGCCGGGCGCGGCTTTGATGGGTTCGAAGTGCTCGCCGCCGTCGGTCGAGCGATACATGGCCGTGTCCATAACGTAGACGACATCGGGATTGCGCGAGTCCGCGGTAATGCCACCGAAATACCAGCCGCGTTGCCACACGCGGTGGTCAGACGAAACGCGGCGCCAATTTTGGCCTGCGTCGTCAGAACGATAGATGCCGCCGTCATGCGCGTCTACGACCGCGTAGATGCGATTGCCGTTTTGTCCCGGCGGGATGGCGATGCCGATGCGGCCCAGGCCTTCGCTGGGAAAACCCTGGCCAGTAAGTTGCTTCCAGGTGACCCCGGAGTCCGTGGATTTGTACAAGCCGCTGCCAGGGCCGTTCGTTGGAGCATAGACGCTCCACGGCGGACGGCGGGTTTGCCAGAGCGCGGCGTAGACGACTGTGGGGTTCGCAGCGTCCCAGCACAGATCAATCGCGCCGGTATCGTCATTTTTCGAAAGGGTTTTTGTCCAAGTGGCGCCGCCATCGGTGGAACGGTACACGCCGCGTTCTGAATTGGGCCCGAAGGCGTGGCCCAGCGCGGCGACCAGGGCGACATTGGCATCGCGCGGGTCAACAAGGATGCGGCCGACGTTTTGCGAATCGCGCAGACCGATGTTGCGCCAGGTGGCGCCGCCGTCGGTGGATTTGTACACGCCATCGCCGTAGGAAATGTCCGAGCGCATGTCTGATTCGCCGGTGCCGACGTAAATTATTTGCGGGTTTGAGGGAGCAATCGCGATGGCGCCAATCGAGGCGATAGGCTCGGCGTCAAAAATGGGCTCCCAGGTGTTACCGCCGTTCGTGGTTCGCCAGATGCCTCCGCTGACAGCGCCGAACAGATATTCGTTGGGCTTGCCGGGGACGCCGGTGACTGGAATTACGCGCCCACCGCGAAATGGCCCGATCATACGCCATTGCATTTCGGGGAAGGAAGGCGTGGCTGTTTGTTGAGCGCTTGTCGCATGCACCAAGGGTGAGAGCGGAATGCCAATTGAAAAAAGTAGAAGGAACCGCAAGCGTTTG
>DATEVZ010000071.1:0-7026 GCA_035258265.1 Candidatus Acidiferrales bacterium | reverse complement strand
CCTGGACGAAGCTACCGAAGACGACGGAGTCACCGCCGAGAGCTATACCGACGAAGCGTTTCTCAAGAAGGAAACCGAAAAAGTTCCGGAAGTAGCGCCCGCAAACCCCTTTGACGAATTCGATTTCGGATCCTTCTTCACGCAGTACCTGGATTCCGGCGCTGAGAGGATTTCCAACAGCGAACGCGAGGAAATCGAAAAGCCTTCGTTCGATAAATTTCTTTCTTCTCCACAGAGCCTTGCCGATCACCTCAACTGGCAACTCAGCGTAAGCATCTGCACCGAAACGGTGCGAAAAATTGCGGATGGCATCATCGGCAACCTTGACGAGAACGGGTACCTTACGGCCACGTTGGACGAACTGGCTCAGTCCGGCAACTATTCGATGGACGATGTGGAAGAAGCGCTAGCCATGGTGCAGGAATTCGATCCCCCGGGCGTCGGCGCTCGCGATTTGCAGGAATGTTTGCTGCTGCAATTGAAGCTGATTGATCCGCAAAATACTCTCGCGCAACAGATCATCGCCGAGCATTTAAAGCTGCTGCAGAATAATCAGCTCAAGGAAGTCGCGCGGGCGTTGAATCGTCCGGTCGAGTTGGTAAAGCGCGCGGTGGACGTGATCAAACAGCTAGATCCGAAGCCGGGTCTGCGCTACAACCACACCGAGCCGCGATTGGTTGAGCCGGATGTCCAGTTCCGCAAGGTTGACGGCGAGTGGCAGGCGTTGATGAATGAAGACGATCTGCCGCAGCTGCGATTGAATCCCATGTACCGCCGCCTCTTAGCACGCGATGCGGCCGATCGCGATGTGCGGAACTACGTAAAAGAGCGTTTCACTGCCGCGATCCAACTGATGAAGAATATCGAGCAGCGCAAGCACACCATCCAGCGTGTGTGCCAGTCCATCCTGCGGCGGCAAGGCGATTTTCTAGATTATGGCGCCGATCATCTAAAACCGATGATGATCAAGGAAGTGGCGGAGGAAGTGGGCGTGCACCCCTCCACCGTGAGCCGCGCTGTGGCGAATAAATATGTCCACACGCCGCAGGGCGTTTTGGAACTTCGCTATTTCTTCAGCGAATCCGTCAACGGTCCGCAGGGCAGCGAGATGTCGCTGCTTTCGCTAAAGCGCCGCGTGAAAAAGATGATCGAAGAAGAAGATACCGCGCACCCGCTCACGGATGAACAGATCACGAAGAGGCTCAGCGAAGAGGGCATTCAAGTAACCCGCCGCACGGTAGCAAAATACCGCGAGGACTTGCGCATCCCCAGCACGCACCGCCGACGCGTGAAGGGTTAACAGCCCGCCGTGACGCGCCGCCAGCCCAGCAACAGAAATCGCGACACCCGCCAGCTGGTACTTCTCACCGGTCTTTCCGGTTCTGGCAAAGGTTCAGTCCTAAACACTTTTGAGGACCTCGGATTTTATTGCATCGATAACCTTCCGGTCGGCCTGATCCCAAAATTCAGCGAACTGTATGTGGAAGGCGTCGGCGAAGTGGAACGCGCGGCTCTACTCGTTGATGCCCGCGAAGGCGAGCAAATCGAAAAGCTCCCTGGGATTTATCGCAAACTCGCAACCGAGCATCCGGCCACGCTCGTATTCGTGGAAGCTAGCGACGAAGCGCTGATGCGGCGGTTTAGCGAAACGCGGCGTCCGCATCCTCTCAGTCAAAATGGATCCGTAGCCGAAGGGATTCGTCTGGAGCGGCGGCGGATGGCCCCCATCCGGCGTCTGGCTGACGTGGTCATTGACACGACCAAGTTCAACGTTCACGAGCTGCGCCAATTCATCATCGACCGCTTTCAGAATCCGGGGCGTCGGCCGCTGCTGATTTCGGTGGTGAGCTTCGGATTTCGCTATGGCATTCCGGCCGACGCGGACCTGGTTTTCGACGTGCGGTTCTTGCCCAATCCGCATTTTATTCCGCGCCTGCGGCCTTTTAGCGGCAAGGACAAGAGCGTCGTTCGGTACATTCGTTCGTTTCCGCAAACCGGGGAATTCTTGCGTCGGATTGAGAGCATGTTGTTGTATTTGATTCCGCACTACATTCGAGAAGGCAAGAGCTATTTGACCGTCGCGCTGGGATGTACCGGGGGACGCCATCGTTCTGTTGCACTGGCGGAAGTGATTCGGCGCGACCTGAAGCGCAAGAACTATTCGGCGAAAGTTGTACATCGAGACATCGAAAAGCTAGTGTCTTGAAATCTGACTACCGCTTGTGCGGAGCAGAGGGCCTGCAAGTTGGATCCTGAGAGAAAAGAAAATTCTGCAACGATGACGCAGGGCGAAGAGCTCCGGCGATTGCTGCGCTATCTTGCTCCGCACACGGGTCCGCTGGCCGCGGGAATTCTGCTGCTGGCGGGCATGGGCGTAGCCGGAGGACTGGTGGCGTTTGCCATCAAGCCAGCCCTCGATGTGGTGCTCAATCCTCAGTCATCGCTGCAAAAATTGGTCCTTTTCCAGGTTCCCGGCACCAGCCACATCGTATACATGAACGATTTCGTCCCGGCGCGCGTCCATCACGTGTGGTCCGTATTCGCCCTCGCGCTTCTGTTCATCTTCCTGTTCCAGGCAGTGGCGGAATATTTTGGCAGCACTTTGATTCAGTACGTGGGCTTGGCTGGCATAACGGATCTGAGAAATCGCGTTTACGTCAAAATAGTCCAGCAGCCGGTTGGGTTTTTTCACGACAATCCCGTCGGCCGCGTCATGTCAGCGGTCATCAGCGATATCGAACAAGTACGCAGCGCCTTTTCTGACTACTTGGCTGATTTTTTCCGTCAAATATTCAGCCTGATCATATTCATTGCCGTGCTGCTAGTCATTGACTGGCGAATGGCGGTGGGCTCCGCCGTGCTCGTTCCGCTCGTCGTTTTGCCGGTCGGAAAGTTGACGCGCCGGATTCGCCGCTCGACGGAAAAAAGCCGCTCTCGTCTCGCGGATCTCAGTCAAATATTGCAGGAAACGATCAGCGGCAACCGCGTTGTAAAAGCCTTCGGCATGGAAGGCTTCGAAATCCGGAAATTTGGCGATGCCGCGCGCAATTTGCTGCGGGAAAACATGCGCTGGATTCGCGCCATAGCCGCCACAGGGCCCATCATGGACGTGTTGGGCGCAGTGGTGGTGTCCATGATTCTTTTTTTCGCACGCGGCGAAATCAAAGCGGAGCGGATGACGATCGGCTCCTTTGGCGCATTCACATTCGCCTTGTTCAAGGCCTACGAGCCAATCAAGCGCATCGGCGGAATCTACCAGCTATTTGTTCAGGCTCTGGGCACTTCCGCGCAAGTATTCAAGTTTTTGGATCTACCGGAAGAAAAACTCGACGCGCCGGGAGCCAAGGCGCTGCCGCGTTTTTCAAGCTGCGTAGAATTCGACGACGCGACCTTCATGTACGAAGACGGCGAGGCAGCCACTTTGAGAAATATCACCTTAAAAGTCCCGGCTGGCGCTGTCGTCGCTATCGTCGGATCGAGCGGCGCTGGCAAGACAACCTTGGTCAATCTGCTGCCGCGGTTTTATATGGCGACTTCGGGAGCAGTTCGCGTTGACGGACGCGATGTTCGGGAGGTGACGTTGCGTTCTCTGCGCGAGCAGATGGCGATTGTCACGCAGGAAACGATTCTGTTTAACGACACGATTTGGAACAACCTCTGCTACGGCCAGCCAAACATGCCGAACGAAAAAGTGGTCGCCGCCGCGAAGGCCGCGATGGCGCACGATTTCATCACGCAACTGCCGAAAGGGTACCAAACGCTGATCGGCGATCGAGGGCAGCGGCTTTCCGGCGGCCAGCGCCAGCGCCTGGCAATCGCGCGCGCTTTATTGAAGGACGCGCCAATTTTAATTCTGGACGAGGCGACATCGGAGCTCGACTCCGAATCTGAAATGCTGGTGCAAAGCGCGTTGAACAATCTGATGACCGGCCGAACCGTCTTTGTGATCGCACATCGTCTTTCAACTATTCGCCGCGCCGACTTGATTGCTGTGCTGGAAGGGGGCACAATTCGCGAGCGCGGTACTCATGAGGAATTGCTCGAGCGCCGCGGACTGTACGCCCGTCTGTACAATATGCAGTTTCACGATGCGGAACCGGCGTCGCGCACTGCAGGGCCCGCATAAGGTCATGTCCAGCACAAGCTCAAAATCCATCGCCGTCGATCCTGCCAGGCCACGCGCCGCGAGCCTGAAGTCCATGACCGGCTACGCGCAGGCGCGCGCCGTGCAAAATGGATGGAGCTTGCGCGTCACCATTCGCGCCGTGAATCATCGTTTCCTCGACCTGCACCTGCGCATTCCCGAAGGATTCGAGCCGCTCGAGCCGCGTATTCGCCAACTCGTGCGCGAGCGCGTGCGTCGTGGTCATCTGGACGTCACTTTGTTTTATGAACTCGCGGGGCCCGCGGCAGTTGGAGTAAATCACGAGGTCGCCGCCGCGTACTTGAAGGCCGTCGATTCGCTGCGCAAGGAATTCGGCATTCAGAGCGAGCCGGATCTGGCCTCGATTTTGCGTTTGCCGGGCGTGATTGGTCCGGCGACAGCTTCGCTGGAAGAGGAACTTGAGCGCCTGGAGAAGGTTGTAATGCGCTGCTTGAACGAGGCGGTGGTCAAGCTCGAGGCGATGCGCGAAGAAGAGGCTGGTCATCTTCGTGAAGAAATGTCTGCGCGCTTGCGCAGCATCGCGGCGCTCGGCGTGAAGGTGGAAACGTTGGCTGAAAACGCGCGCCCCGCTTTTGCCCGGCGATTGAAGGCGCGCTTGCAGGAGCTGCTCGGCGAAGCGCAGCTGGACCCCGCGCGGCTCGCGCAGGAAGCTTCCATCGCCGCCGAACGCAGCGATGTGTCCGAGGAACTGGCGCGACTACGCAGTCACGTGCAACAATTCGAATCGCTGCTGGTGGGTGCATCGGACGTCGGCAAGAAGCTCGACTTCCTGCTTCAGGAAATGCAGCGAGAATCGAACACGTTGCTTTCGAAGTCGCCGGGAACAGAGGCCGAAGGCCTGGAAATCACGCGCTTGGGTCTCGAAATCAAATCCGAGATTGAGAAATTGCGGGAACAGGTGCAGAACATCGAATGAGTGAAGCGGAGCCGTTGGTGCTGATCGTCTCCGGCCCTTCGGGTTCCGGAAAATCGACTCTGGTGGAAAAGATTTTGGAGCTTCCGGGCACGCTACTGTCTGTTTCGTGCACTACGCGCGCGCCACGCGGGACGGAGAGCAACGGCAAATGGTACAATTTTGTTTCCGAGGCCGAATTCCAGCAGATGGTCGAGCGCGGCGAATTCCTGGAATATGCCCAGGTGTTCGGCAAGAATTGGTACGGCACGCCGCGGAAATGGCTGGAAGCGGCGCAGGCGCTGAAAAAGGATTTGATCCTGGAAATTGATGTCCAGGGTGCTTTGCAGGTAAAACAGAAGCTTCCGGGCGCGGTCGCTGTGTTTGTCCTGCCGCCGTCGCGCGCGGAACTGGAACACCGGATCCGGGCACGGGGACAGGATTCGGAAGATGAGATTCACCGGCGGCTGGAGCGCGCACGCCAGGAAATGCTGAACTACAGCAGCTACGATTTTGCCGTGATCAACGACGACGTCGAGCGCGCGGGCCGGGAAGTGCAGGCCATCGCTCTGGGATCGCGCTGCCGGGTGGCGCGGAACGAAGAACGAATTCGCGAAATTTTGAAGTCTTTTGGAGGCTGATCTTCACATGGCCGTTCTCAAGGATGCACCAGAAAGCCAGTTTGCCTATGTTGTGGTCGTCGCCCGGCGTGCGCGCCAATTATTGATTGGGGGGCGGCCCATGGTGGATAACCCCCGCTCGCGCAAGACTACGCGCATCGCCGAGGAAGAATTGCAAAAGGGTCTGCTGGAGTACGACGCGCCGCATCTAAATGAGGATGCCGAAGACAAGGAAGAGAAGCGGCGGAAGTCCTAGGCGCGCGTGATTCGATGAGGATAGCGCTCGGTGTGACCGGTGGAGTGGCTGCGTACAAGGCCGCGGAACTGGTGCGCCGTTTGCAGCAGGAAAAGCTGGACGTGCAAGTGGTGATGACTCGCGCCGCCGAGGAGTTCGTCACGCCGCTTACGTTTGCAGCGCTTACCGGACAGAAAGTCATCACCGACCTATTCAGTGCTGTTGGTGCGGCGCCCGCGAATGTGGAAAGCGCCATCGAGCACATTGCTGTTGCGCAGCGGATTGACCTGTTACTCGTCGCTCCTGCGACCGCCGATATCCTGGGAAAATTCGCGCACGGCATCGCTGAGGATTTTCTCTCCACACTTTATCTCGCCACGAAAGCGCCCGTGGTAGTGGCCCCAGCCATGAATGTGAACATGTGGGATCACCCGGCGACGCAAGAAAATCTCAAGCTTCTGCGCGCGCGTGGCGTGCATGTCGTTGATCCCGATGAAGGCTACCTGGCCTGCGGAATGACAGGCGCCGGCCGCCTGGCTGCGACAGAGACGATCGCCAAAAAAGTTTGCGAAGTGCTCGGATTGCGTCGCGATTTCGCCGGCCAGACAGTGTTGGTCAGCGCCGGGCCCACCTGCGAGGACATAGACCCCGTGCGGTTTCTTACCAATCGCTCTTCGGGCAAGATGGGCTACGCGCTCGCGGAAGCTGCTCACCGGCGCGGTGCACACGTAGTCCTTGTCAGCGGTCCCAGCGAGTTGCAAATCCCAGAGGGCGTGGACTGGATTCCGGTTCGCGCTACCGAGCAAATGCATCGAACCGTGCTAGAACGCGCACGCGAAGCCAATGTCGCGATCATGGCCGCTGCCGTGTCGGATTACCGTCCAGCTTCCGCACGGGATACGAAAATCAAGCGCGGCGAAGGGCGATTCCTGCTGGAGCTTGAATCCACTCCGGACATTCTCGCTGAGCTGGGTCGCGAGAAGGGAAACAGAGTGCTCGTGGGCTTTGCCGCGGAAACGGATCGTGTCGCGGAGAATGCGCGCGGCAAGCTTTCACGCAAAGGCGCCGATATGATTGTCGCCAACGACGTCACGCAAGAAGGCGCGGGATTCGA
>DATEVZ010000070.1:0-9239 GCA_035258265.1 Candidatus Acidiferrales bacterium | reverse complement strand
GAGGCCGCCGAACAGCGCCGCTTGACTGGCCAGTCCGCCAGTCTGTACATAAATAATTTCTTCTTCATTGCTTCTAGCTGATCACCGCGCCGAACCAAACGTGGTTGCGAATGTAAATCACGTCCAGGAACGTGACCTGCGCCCGCCGCCCCCCCCAAAAAAAAGTGACGATACGGCGCTCAAACCTGCGATTTCCTTGGCTTTTTGCCAACTTCTAACCGCAAGTTGTGACGATTAGAATCCGCATGAGTCACAGATCGCAAATCATTCGCAACCACGTTTGGTTCGGCGCGGTGATCAGCTAGAAGCAATGAAGAAGAAATTATTTATGTAGAGACTGGCGGACTGGCCAGTCAAGCGGCGCTGTTCGGCGGCCTCGGCGCTTTGATGCACACAAGGATCGAAACGGCGGACAGATACCAGGGTCCCGCGCTCCAACATATATCCTTCGTAACCCAGAGGCTCGAGAAGACTTCTGATGGAACGCACAGCTCCCGGCCGATGCCGCTCCTCGGCTTCGAGCAGGATGGACGGCCGATCGCGTCTAAGCATTTCCAAAGCGCCTTCCAAAACGCACAATTCGTGTCCTTCGACGTCAACTTTCATGAAGGTGACATCGTGGAGGTCCAGATCGTCAATCCTGAAGGTTTTCACCGTGACAGTCTCGAACGCGCCCGAGAAACGATTGTTGGGCTCAATTGTCCCAAGCCCCCGGCCGGCTGCCGGCACGCGCAGCGCAGCGCCGGCATTGTTATTTGACGCGGCCCCGGCGATCACCTGCACTTTGTCCTTGAAGAGCCGCTTCAGGACGCGGGCAAATTCGGGATTCGGTTCAATCGAGACGACGTTGCGATTCCGAGACAGCATGATTTGAGTGTAGAGTCCGACGTTGGCACCGACGTCAACGGCGACGCCATTTGTGCGGATCAGAAAAGGAGCGAGGAGTTCCTCGGTCTCTCTGCGGCGCCGAACGGTCCGTAAGGTGTTTTTGGCGAGGAACCAGAGTTTGGGGTGCGAAAGGAGAGACTCCGAAACCGCTGCTTTCATGCCCAACCTATTCATGGCGAACTGCCTCAATATGCAGCTACCGACAGTCTATACACGATTCGCGCCGCGCACCAAGGTGTTTGTTTGAGCGAAGGCGCTAGAGGACTCGCTGGCTCCCGCGGCGGCTTAGGACGCGACGGGCTTAGGGTCAGCGCGCGGTGGCATGGTCGACGGTATCAGAACGATTGTTCCGAGATCTTGGGCAGGCAGGGTTCGGAATCGGCTAACTTGTCGCAGGCCAGGCGGAAATTTTCGTACCAGGTTTCGGTGAAGCTGGTAACCAAGTGTTCCACGGTGCGGCCGGCGATTTTCAGGCTTGGCCGCACTATTTCTCCCCAGGTATGGACCCGTGTGCCGTCGCCGTTTTGACGCTCGAAGGTAACCCATTGGCCGATGACGATGCCCATGGCGTGATCGATCCAGCCGACTTTTTGCGCGGGCACGCAGTGCGTGATTACATGGTTGATTACCGTGTTGACTGGGCGAAGGACTTCAATTTCCATGCAACTGCCGGGTTCCCAAGGAGCGCCTTCGCGCCAGCGGACCTGGCCGTAAATATTAGCGAACTGATTCCAGCGTCGCCAGTTGGAGAAGACATCCCAGGCCGCATTCTTACAAGCCCGAGTGGTGACCGAATACTGGAAATGGATCATAATTCGACGCAACTCCTCATACGCTTTCCCAAACTGAATGATTGATCCAGCAGGACAAGCAGGTAGAATAGGGGCCTTGATTATTTATACGCTGTTTCTTTAACGCTGTCAAGATTATAATGCAGTGCGGGAGATGTCTGGGAGAGACCGGGAGCGATGCCTCGCAAAGCCGAAGCCGGATTGGAAGGGCGCATTCTTGATGCCGCATACAAATTGTGGAGCGAGCGCGGAGAACACGCGTTGACGATGCGCGCGGTGGCGAAGGCTGCTGGAACGACGACGCCGACTTTGTACGAACGGTTTCGCGACAAACACGATTTGCTGGAATTGTTGCGTGTTCGAGCGCGGCAGAATTTATATTCAGCGATCCGGCCTGCGGAGTCTCCGGTGGATATTTGCCGGCGCGCGCTGGATTTCACGGCGCGGCACGGGCATGAATACCGGTTGCTTACCGACGGTTGGGCGGCTCGCTTGAGCCGTAAGGAGCCGATGCCTTCGGTGGCATTGATGAAGCATCGTCTGGCGGAGGAGTTAGGCGGACAACCGGACGACCATACAGAATTGACCTTGGCGCTGGTGGCTTTGGTGCATGGGACGGCGCTCTTGTTGTTGGCTGACGGGGTGCATGATGATGTAGCGCGGTCGTTGCGGCGGACTTGCTTGGAGGCGTGCGAGGCTTTGATTCGCGATGCGGCGCGGGGGACGGCGACGCGCAAGCGGCGGGCCGGGTGAAGGGCGCGGAAAGTCAGAGTCAAAAAGTTTAACGCAGAGTACGCAGAGTAGGAGCGGCGAACGCAGAGAAAGTCGGAATCAACGGCAACTTCCAAATCAAGAGAGGGCCCAGAGCAAACCTAGAGAGCACGGAGAAAGACTGGCGCTGCGCTACTTCGTACTGGTGTTGTTTTCTTTCAAGATTAGGACCAGGATGCGGCCGTCGGAGTGGAAGCTGCCGCCGGTAGCTGTTTTGGCTTCGGTGAGTGGGTCGGGTGGAGTGATGTGGGTGCGCTGGACTACGAGGCCAGTGCTGGAGAGCGTGTCGTTAACGTATTCGCGCTCGCCGTCAATTGCGGGGTCTATTTTGTGAGTGAGGCCGTTGTTACGCTGGTCGCGTTCGAAGCCTATATCGTGCGTGGCGGCGACGCACCAGAGCGGGCGGTCGTCCACTTCGTACGGTGATTTCCAGACGCGCAAGTGATTGCGCGACATCGCCACGCGCACGGGTTCGGCGTGCGCGAAGCCGTAGTCCTGAGCGCGGTTGAATAGGAAGAGCGTGCTCATCGGCATGGTGAGGTAATCTTTTTTTTCGAGCGAGTCGGTGATCGCGCTGAGGACAGTGTCTTGCACTGAACTATCCACGTGCACCCAGCCCGCTGCGGTAAAAACCTTTACGACTTGGTCTTTCGTGCCGACGATCAAGATATTAACCATGTCGCCGGACTTGCCTTGTGGATCGGAAACGCGGCGCGGAATTTGCTTGAGGATCGCCGGCGTGATGGATGGAATCGGAGTTTCGGGCGGGCCGCCGATGGCGATCGCGGCCGCCGTGCTCAGTCCTGGATTTATTACCGCAATTTTTACCTGAAAGTTTCCTTTCGCTCCTGCGGCGTCTTTCATACTCTGATTGATACCAAGAAAAAGGCGGCCGCTGACGGGCGCTTCGTAATCGGAGCTGGCACCGATGGCGAAGGGCTGCGCGGCGTCATGGTCACCGAGACGGCCGATGAGTGAGCCGTGGCCAGCGTCGGTGACGGCATATTCGTGGATCAAATCTTCAAAGCCTCGCGCGAGGCCGTCGGGACCGAAGGTGCGGCCATCGGGATGCTTTTTGTCCGCGGGATAGGTGATCGTGCCGGTGGCGGTGAGCTGAAGTTTCTCTCCCGAGCGCAGATCAATTCTGGTGTCGATCCATTGTTTGGTGGCATCAACGTCAATCTGATAGGAAGTGACGCTCGCGGAACCTGATTGCGCGGTCGATGTCTGCGTGAAATTCGGCGGCGCGACAGCCAGGGTTAGCGCGGCTGCCAGAAGGAATTTCGGTGTGTGTTGTACGTTTGTGCATCTCATATCTTGCGACCTCTAAGAGCGGAGGGTGAGAAGCGTGTGCCGCGCCTACGGGCTGGATCTTCTCTCTGGCTCTTGCGAGACGGCATCGCAGCTCGCTGCTAAAAATCCCGACGTACTAAGAGCCCCTTGGGCCGCAGCCTGTGAATCAGTGCAACGAATTTGCGGGCCGCGTCACTAATCACCAGAGAGGTTCTTGGGTGAGCGTTCGTTGAGCGTGGCGATTAGGAGTTTGGCACAGGCGGGCGCTGGGACTTTGCCGTTGAGCACCACGTCCTTGGAGTCAATCGCTTTTCCGTAGAGGCTCGTGTTGGCACTGTTGTCCGGACGAAGAGTGGAACCGACGAGAGAGATTCCGGCGAAGAGACCGCGAGCGCGCGAATAGGAAAGAACCTGAGCGCGCAGAGTGATATCGGTTTCGGCGGAGGTATTGCGGCCGACGGGGCCCGCTGCAGCGGAGGCGTCACCTCCCAATTTCACTTTGCTGGTGAGAATGCTGTCGGCAGCACGTTCGTTCATGAGCAACAGGACGAAATCGGTGGCCTGTCCGCCGAGCTGCAAGCCGAAGCTGCCGCCTTCGAGCGCCATCATGGTGGGCGCGCCCCACGGGCCGCGGAAGTCCGAGCCACTCCGGCAGGTCATCACGCCGCGGCCGTAGCTGGCGCCGAAGACGAATGCGAGTTTAAGTACGGATGGGAGAACGACGACACAGTAGGCCTTGTCAATTACGGTTTGCGGGATATCGTCGGGAATATCCATGATTTCTTTCATCACCTTGCCGGCATTGTCCACGCGGTCACACTCTTTGGTGTCGGCCGGCAACGGTACTGCGAGCGACCCGACTAATGCCAAGGCTATAAGCGCTCTATTGATCGAGCTGTTCATTCAATCTCCTAACGGTCTTCTAAGTTTTTGCGGCGTGATTGATCCTTGAATCGCATGTGCAGCGAATCGAAAGCCGCGTGATGAACGAGAAATGGTTGTTGAGAGCAGCCCCGCCGAATTTTACACGGGAGGATTCGCGAGGGCAACCGCCTGCGCTGCCGAATGGATGGCGAGGCAGAGCCGCTATTTACTTCGGGCGCGAGTTTACCTACCATGTGCGGTGCCAGCGGGGCCGCTCCTGGGCGAGATTGTGCTTTGCTGTCTCTCGATAAAAAACTATAACCGATGCCACGAGCTCCAAGACTAGTTGTGATTGAACCGAACGGCGTACGCCGCGAGGTTTCCATCAGCAGCACGCCGTTTCGCATAGGGCGGCAAGCCGGCAACGAACTGACGTTGCGCGACAGTCGCATCAGCCGGCAGCAAGCGCAGATACTTTCCGTCAACGGAACGTTCGTCCTGGAGGATATGGGCAGCCGGCACGGGACATTCGTCAACGGCGAGAAGACTTTAAAGCACGAGCTGCAGCCGAAAGATCGCATTGATTTCGGCATGGCGGACTCTTACAAGCTGCTTTTCCTGGGCGAAGGCGCGACGATTGAGGAGTTGGTGGAGCGCGTGGAGGCGCCCGCCCCGCAACATGCAGGTTCGCGCGAGTTGTATCATCTCGGTGTGCTGCTGGAAGTGGCGCGGACGCTGGGCACGGGACTTTCGTTGGAAGATGTGCTGACGGCCGTGGTGGATGCCGCGATCCAGGTGACGCGCACCGAGCGCGGAGTGCTGCTGCTTGCGAACGAACAGCAGGAATTGCAGATGATCGTGGCGCGGGACGCGCAGCGCGGGACTTTGCGTCCGGACCAACTGCAAGTCTCGCAGTCGGTGGTGAAGCGCGTTGCGCAGACGCGGCGGGAACTGATTGTCAGCGACACGGGCGAAGACGGTGGCATGAGCCAGCAGGAGAGTGTCGCGCGGCTGGAATTGCACACGGTGATTGCGATTCCCGTGGACAAGTTGCCGGTGATCGAAACTCTGGACGCAACGATTTCGACTCGGCAGGGTGAGCTGCTTGGCGTGCTATATCTCGATAGCCATGTGCCGTCGAGCGCGTTTTCGGATTTGGATCGGGAAGTGTTGCGCACGCTGGCGCGTGAAGCCGCGACAGTCGTCGAGAATGCGCGCCTCTTCGCTTCTTCCCGCGCGAAACAGCGGCTGGATCATGAAATCGAGATTGCCAGCCAGATTCAGAAGCAACTTTTGCCGAAGGCACTGCCGAATTTGCCGGACGTAGCAGTGGCGGGCTCGACTTTGTCATGCCACTCAGTCGGCGGCGACTGCTTCGACGTGATTGGACTTGGCGGGGGGCGGCACGGATTTTTCGTTGGCGACGTTTCCGGGAAGGGAATTTCGGCGGCGCTGCTGGCGACATTGTTGCAGGGCGTGTTTTTTACCACGGCCGCGATGGATATTTCGCTGCCCGGAGTTTTTTCGCGCGTGAATCAATATTTGTGTGAGCGCAGCGGAGAAGACCGCTACGCGACGGTCTTCTATGGAATTCTGGACAAGATGGGGCGTTTCGAGTATGTAAACGCCGGTCACGTTCCGCCGCTACTCAAGCGCAAGAAAGGCGGCCTGGAAGGCCTCGGTTCGGCGAATTTTCCGGTGGGCATGTTTCAGGAAGCAGAGTACCAGAGCGCGCGAGTGCAACTCGAGCCCGGCGATTTTCTGGTGATCTATACAGACGGCGTTTCCGAAGCGTGCAATACCCAGAACGAATTGTTCGAGGAAGCGCGGCTGCGCAAGATCATCGAAGATTTCAGTGGAGAAACGGTGACGCAGCTGGGCGATGCTATTCGAGAGGGAATGCGGGCGTTCACGGAAGGCGCAGCGCAGTCCGACGACATCACGATTCTCTCGATCGAATACAAGGGCAACGCAGGATGAAACGGAAAGCGACATCGCGCGCGCGCACCGGCATGCCGCTCGAAACGCTCGAGCAGGTGGTGGCGACGCTCAATCCTGAAACCGAACCGGGCGAACTGGCCGCGCAGATGGTATGCGTACTGGCAGCACCGGGACGTTTGGAAGGCGCGCGACTGTGGCGCGTGGTAAATGGGGCGCCGACCGTGTGGCAGGAAAGCGGTGAGCTTCCAGCGCCGGATCCGGTGCTTATCGAAAGAATCCTGCACGGGAAAAATCCGCATGTGAACGGTGAGAAATCCACGTGGGTGCTGGGGCGGGGGCCGAATCCCGTTGGGGTGCTGGAAGCGTGTCCCAAGGGCGAACTCGATCTGAAGACGCGCGGATGGCTGGAGCTTTTCCGACGTTATGCGGAAGTGGCGCTTGAAAGCAGCGAGCGGCGCCATGCGGTGATTGAGCTTTCGACGATCGTGGAGGCCACGAAGCGGCTGAATTCGACGCTGGATTTGGCTGAATTGCTGAACATTATTTTGCAGCTCACCACGCGACATACCGGAGCCGAGCGCGGGACCGTTTTTCTCGTAGACAGCGAACGGGACGAAATCTGGTCGCTCGTAGGGCTGGGCCTCGATCAGCATGAAATCCGGTTGCCGATCAGCCGTGGAATTGCTGGTTGGGTGGCAGCGCACGGAGAAACGGTAAATTTGGTGGATGCCTACGCCGATCCGCGATTCGAATCCGAAGTGGATTTGCGGCTGGGATTCCGTACCAAGTCCCTGCTTTGCCTGCCGATTCGCAGCAAGAGTGGCGAGACGATCGGCGTTCTGCAATTGCTGAACAAGAAGACGGGGCCGTTCAACAGCGCGGACGAGAATTTGCTGCGCGCGATTTCCGATCACGTGGCGCTAGCGCTCGAGAACGCGCAGCTGCATCGAGATTTGTTGCACAAACAGCGCATGGAGCGCGATTTGGCTCTGGCGCGCAGCATCCAGCTGGGATTGCTGCCGGAGCGTCCGCCGACGCTTACGGGGTTCGATATCGGTGTTTCGCATCGGCCGTCGCTCGAGGTGGGCGGTGATTATTACGATTTCATTCCGCTGGCGCCGGATACGATTTTGACAGTGGTTGCGGACGTGGAAGGCAAAGGCGTTGGCTCGGCAATGGTGATGGCGAACCTGCAAGCGACCTTGCACGCGCTGCTCGCGCATCTTCATTCGCTCGAGCGCCTGGTGGAGTCGCTGAACGATATGATGCTAGCCGACACGCGCGGCCAGAAATTCATGACCATGTTTTTGGGATTGCTCGATCAGCCGCATCGGACGCTGCATTACGTGAATGCGGGGCACGTGCAGCCGGCGGTCGTGCGCGTCAACGGCGAAGTGGAATACTTGACCGAAGGCGGCATGGTCGTAGGGCTTTTTGCCGGCGTGCGATACGAGCGCGGTCATGTGAAGCTCCATCGCGGCGACGTGGTGGTGTTTTGCACCGATGGAATCACGGAAGCGAACAACTCGTCGGAAGAGGAATTTGGCACGCAGAGATTGGTGGATTTGGTGGCGCGCGAGCGGGAATTGCCCGCGCAGGAAATCGTGCAGTCCGTGCTGACTCAAGTGGATTTGTTTTCGCGGGGCGGCACGCATGAAGATGACCGCGTGATTTTGGTTCTCAAGGTTGTGTGAGTTTGCCCTCCTCTCTACGCCACGACAGAATGTACCGCACCTACCGCGCTCGGCTTCCTTAACGTGGACTGTTCCTAACGCTCACCCGCTGGACTAACTTCTGTCGCACCTGCGGAGCCGGGTCTCGCTGCTCCTATCACGGACTACAAGTTGCGGGCTCCGAGTTATTCTGCTGGATACTTTTCGAAGAAACTGACTACGCGATTTTCGTATTCTGCGGGCGCTTGCCCTAGGGCTGAGGCGTGGCCGGCACTTTGCACAATCCACATTTCTTTGGGTCCGGCCGCGGCTTCGTAGATTGCTTGCGCATGACGGCACGGAATTCTGTGGTCCTCGGTTCCGCAGATCAGCAGCACGGGGAATGGGCGTTGCGCGGCGGCTTTTTCCGGCGAGACTTGATCGGGGTCGAAGCCGCCCACTCGCTTCATTGCGTCTAAAGCAAAAATCGTCGCGGGGCGGAAGAGCACCTTGCCGAGAACAGGGCTGACATCCAGGCCTGCATAGTCGTAACTGACTTCGCGAAGATTTGCGAATGGATCTTCGGCCGTGACGGCTGCGATGCGCGGTTCTACTGCTGCTGACTGCAGCGCGATCGCCGCGCCCATGGAGACGCCGAGCGCGTACAAGTGACGCACATTTTCGCTGCCGTAGAGAGCGTTTGAGATTGCGACCGTATCGTAGCGTTCCTTCCAGCCGTAGGTGGCCATTTGACCGCCACTTTCTCCGTGGGCGCGCGAATCCATCATGACGATGCTGTACCCATGCCGAAGCAGGAACTCGGCATGGCCGAGATTGCCGCTGCGATTGTCGGAGACGCCATGAAAGAGCAGAACCCAGTCGCGGCTTGGCGAGGGGGGAATGATTTTCCAGCCGCGAAGTTCGATGCCGTCACTTGTGTGGGCCGTGAAATCCGTCTTGCTTGCGCCAGTTCGCGCGAGCATCTGGTCTGTTTGCGCGACGCGCTGCGGATTCAGGTTTGCGGGATGCAGGATGCCTG
>DATEVZ010000069.1:0-2465 GCA_035258265.1 Candidatus Acidiferrales bacterium | reverse complement strand
GCAGCGCCCAGTGCAAAACTCGGGGCCGAGTAGGTCGCTAATCCTTTCTCGTGAGACTCTCACATTCTCTACTTCATGCCGGTTTATCCCGGCGCACAGGACTTTCACCTCCAAGCTATCGGACATGCTCGGCACACAATAGAAAGGGCCGATGCGATGAATCACACCGGCCCTTTTCTTATTATCGGTTGCTCGTTAAAAGAGTGTCATCCCCAGCGCAGCGAGGGACCTGCTTTTCGCAGTCGTGGCAAAAACGTCGAGATTTCAGTAGGCCCAGCGCATCAGTACCGCTCCCGTTGTATACCCCGCGCCGACAGCGATCAGCAAAACCAGGTCGCCTTTGCGCAAACGCTTCTGTTCCACAGCCTCCATCATGCCCAGCGGAATCGTCCCCGCGGTGGTGTTCCCGAAGTGATCAATATTAATCATCACCTTCGAATCGTCCACGCCCAGCCGTTCCTGCATCCCGCGAATGATTCGCAAATTGGCTTGATGCGGCACCACCAGCGCCAGATCTTTCGTCGTGTATCCGTTCCGCTCGAGCATTTCCACCGCCAACTCGCTCATCCGCCGCACCGCGTACTTGAAAACCTGCGCGCCTTCCTGGTGCACGTAGTGCATCCGTTTCTCCACGGTCTGCTGCGAAGCCGGATGCAACGAACCCCCGCCGGGCATATAGAGATTGCACCCACCTGAACCATCTATGTCGTGCGCGAAATCCAGAATCCCTTCCTTATCGGAAGTCGCCGGCTCCAGCAGCACCGCCCCCGCGCCATCGCCAAACAGCACGCATGTCGCGCGATCCGTGAAATCCAGAATCGAAGTCATCACATCGCTGCCGATCACCAGCACTTTTTTATGCGATCCGCTGCCGACAAATTCCGCGCCCACCGTCAGTGCATACACGAATCCCGAACACGCCGCCGAAAGATCGAATCCCCACGCGTTCTTCGCGCCTAGGTGGTCCTGAATCAGGCACGCCGTCGCCGGAAAAAACATGTCCGGCGTCACGCTCGCCACCACGATCATGTCGATTTCTTCCGGGTCCACGCCGCGCGCCGCCAGCAGCTTTCTCGCCGCCTCCGTTCCCAGGTGCGACGTGGCCACGCCCGGGTCCGCATAGCGCCGCTCCCGGATTCCCGTGCGCGTGCGAATCCATTCGTCGTTCGTGTCTACTTTTTTCTCGAGATCTGAATTGGTCACCACCCGTGGTGGCACGTAGCCCGCCACTCCCGTAATCTTTGCGGCAATGCGCTTCCCCATTCATTTCCCCCAGGACAAACAGCGACACCAACCCCCCAATAAACAATCCGTGATTGTATGCAATCGCAACCAAACAAAACAAGCATTCAACGCATCGGCCCGAGGATGTCACCCGCTACGGCTATCTCTCTCTGCTGGCATGATCTCAAACCGGTAGCTGATCTCTGCCGTCTTCCGCAGCATCGCCGCCACCGAACAATATTTCGTCTGGCTCAACTCGATCGCGTCGCGCACGGCCTTCTCGTCCAACTCCCCCGTCAGCTTGTACACCATGTCTATCTTCGTCCACACCGCCGGCGGCTCGCTCGCGCGCTCTCCCGAAACCGCCACCTCCAGCGACGCCAGCTTCTGCCGCTTCTTGGCGAGTATCAACACCACGTCCACCGAACTGCACCCGCCCAACGCGGCCAGCAGCATGTCCATGGGTCCCGGCGCCGAATTGTGTTTGCGGTCCGCGTCAATCGGCACCGCTTGCCCGGACGGCATCGTCGCCAGAAATTCCTCGCCGCCCACCCACCTCACCGTCGCTGTCTGCATCGCCAAGTCTCCATGATGAAAAGTTTCAGCCGAAAAAGAACGCACTCCAACTCTATCGGTCTTCGTCCACCCAGTCCACAAGCCATCGGTCCGCCACGGTCACGACCGAACGCAACCACCTTGGAGTGCGGCGGCTTGCCGCCGCTTTGCGGACTGTCGCGACGCTTCTAAATTTCGAAGGCGAGCCAAGCCTCGCCCGCAGCCGCGCTCAACCGGCGTCTACAATGCGCAAAGCTTCGCGCTCGAAAGGCGGCGGCAAGCCGCCGCACTCCAAAAGAGTCCGCGCCAAGGAATTCGGTCTTGCAAGGTTTGCAGGTGTCAGCCCTGGCTACCAAACAATGTGGGTCGGCAGGCGAGAAAAGGCAATTCAGGAGCTGGTGCTTTGGAAGGGCGGGACTTCCGTCCCGCCGTAAAGGCGTTGGCCACTGTGGGGCTTAAAGCCCCTGAAGTCGGTTGGTGAACTCACATGCCAGTTCTAAAGCTGTGAACCCATATCCTCCGCGTCCGAAGCTCCCACGGCAGCCTCGATCCGTTGCTGCGGCGCGCGCCGCATGGTCTCGACGAACAAGCGCACAATTTCCGGATCGAATTGATTCGCTGCGCAGCGTTCCAACTCCGCAAACGCTTCCTCCGGACTCCGCGCCTTCTTGTAAGTCCGCTCGGAA
>DATEVZ010000068.1:0-14682 GCA_035258265.1 Candidatus Acidiferrales bacterium | reverse complement strand
CTGAGGGATCAGCACCGTACTTGACAACAGCGCGAAGCCGACCATAAACATCATCAGGTTACCGACCGCGAACGAGCGGTCCCTGAAAAGATGGAGATCGATGATCGGGTGCTCATGATGCCACTCCCAGAAGCACACGGCCACCAGCGCTACGGCGCTGACCACGATCATCGTGACGATGAAGTGTGAACCGAACCAATCGTCACGCTGCCCCTTATCGAGCACGACCTGCAGCGCCCCTAAACCGAGCGCCAAAAGTCCCAAGCCAATGAAATCGACTCTGAAACCTTTGCGGTTTCCTTTCTTCATGTAGGGCGGGTCGCTGATCAGCACGTTCGTGAGCAGCAGGGAAACAATGCCGACGGGAATATTGATAAAGAAAATCCAGCGCCAGTTGAAATTGTCAGTGATCCATCCGCCGAGCGTGGGGCCGATCGCCGGCGCCAGCACCACCGCCATGCCATAAACTGCAAACGCCATGCCGCGTTTTCTCGGCTCGAATGTATCGGCAAGAATCGCTTGCTCACTGGGCTGCAAGCCGCCGCCGCCGACGCCTTGTAACACCCGAAAAATAATGAGCATGGTCAGATTGGGAGCGAAGCCGCAAAGACACGAACTAATGGTGAACAGCGCGACGCAGGACATGTAAAAACGCTTGCGCCCGATCAATTGAGAAAACCATCCGCTCATGGGCAGGATGATCGCGTTCGATACGAGGTAGGACGTAAGGACCCAGGTGCTTTCATCCTGGCCGGCTGAAAGGCTCCCGGCGATGTGCGGCAGGGCGACGTTCGCGACGCTGGTGTCGAGCACCTCCATGAAGGTGGCAAGCGTAACCGTCAGCGCGATGACCCAGGGATTCACTACCGGGCGCTGCCAGGTCGAATCCGCCGAAATGGCCGCGGCAGAACCCACGTTATTTCACTTTCACCTTGGGCTCGACCGACATTCCGAGGCGCAGCAGGTGGTCGCTATTCTCTCCGGGATCGAGAACGATTTTCACCGGGATGCGCTGCACAACCTTTACATAATTGCCGGTGGCGTTTTCCGGCGGCAACAGGCTGGTGCGCGCGCCGCTCGATCCCGCGATGCTGTCCACCTTGCCTTTATAGGTCCGGCCATTCGCGTCCACTTTGAACTCCGCGGGTTGCCCCGGCCGCATGTATTTCAGCTGCGTTTCCTTGTAGTTGGCCGTAACCCACACGTCATCCAGAGGCACAATGGAGAAAAGCTGCTGCCCAGGCTGGACGTTCATTCCCACTTCAACATTTTTCGTCACCACGCCATTCACCGGAGCAATGATTTTCGTGTATTGCAGATTCAATAGCGCCTGTTCGAGCGCCGCTTCTTTTTGCTGCGCCGTGGCGTCGGCGGAAAGAGCCCGGGCACGGATGGTCGCAACCTGCTTCGGTCCGGTCCGCGCATATTGTAAATTCGCATTGGCCTGCGCGAGTTTGCTTTGCGCTTGGGTTACTTGTTGTGCCGCGGCAGCAGCCGAAGCCCGGGCGGCCGCAACCGTTGCGGTGCTGGCTCTCGCCGCCGCAACGGCCGAGTCGTACAATTGTCTTGAGATTTCCTGCTTCTCTACCAGCTGTCTGTAACGCTCCAGGTCGTTCTGGGCTTTTACATCATTCGCTTCCGCTTGATCGAGTTGCGCTTTGGCCGCGTCATATTGCTGCTGAGAGGCCACGATTCCGGCTCGCGCATTTTCCACGTCAGCTTCTGAAACCGAGACTTGGCTAGTGGTATTCACGGATGTGATCGGGACGTTAATGTTTGACGCCTGCGCGGTCGCCTGTGCATCCGCCAGCTGCGCTTTGGCTTGATCCACCGCTACCTGGTAATCGCGTGGATCAATTTCCGCCAGCACGGTGCCGGCAGTAACGTATTGATTGTCATCCACGTTGACTTTCAGGATGTACCCGGAAATTCGTGCGCTCAGCGGCATCAAGTGGCCGTCAACTTCCGCGTCGTCGGTAGATTCGTAAGTCGAAAAATAGCGGTACGCAAGAAAACTGGCGGCGAGCAGCACCACGAACGCGATCGCCAGAAACATCGGCGCTCGTGGATGCGTGCGAAAGAAACCCTCAGCGCGGGCCGGAGGCGGCGCCGCCGAGTGAGTCTCAGCCGACACCGGTCTTTCCGCGGGCGGAGGATTTACTGGGAGGTCGAGTTCGGTTTTTTGCGCCATGGCTTATTTTCCTTTGAAATATTGCTTGACGCTTTCTTCCCCCAAACCCATCGCGCGAGCCAGGGAAATCTTCGCGTAGTTAAAGCTGTAAAGGCTTGAAATATAACTGTCATTGGCGCTTGCGACCTGTTCCTGCGATTGCACCACTTCCACCGTATCGGTCACGCCCGCGGCAAACCGGTCTCGCGATTGATCGAGCGTCTGTTGCGCCAGATCAATGTTGCTCTTGGCCACTTCCACTTGTTCCGCTGAAGATTGCAGATTTAAGAATGCCGTCCGGACGTCCGCGTCAATTTGCGCGCGGAGGTTTTCGAGCTTCTGGCGGCTTTGCTCCACCTGCGCGTCGGCTTCCATCTCATCGCCTTGGACCTTGCCGCCCTGAAAAATCGGAATCGTCAACGTTCCGCGAACGTCGAAGACTCCGTGCGTGCCTAAAGTGGAATAGGTTCCCGCGACGCCGTAATCTCCACTGAAAGCAAGACTCGGATAGTTCTCCGCGCGCGCCGACTTCTTGGTATATTCCGCCGCTCGCAACGTGGCGCTAGCCGCCCGAAAATCCGAGCGCGAAGCATAAGCGCGCTGCAGAGCTTCTTCCTGGGTCAGTCCCGTGAACGGCTCATAGGGCGATTTGTCCGTCAGATCGAATTCCTGGCCGGGCGCCAGGCCGATGACGCGCGCGAGAGTCAACTTCTGAATCGCGAAATCATTTTTCGCCTGGATGAGTTGCTGCTGCCGCGTTTTCAATTCCACTTGCGCGCGCAGCCCGTCAATCGCTGGAGAAGTCCCGGCTTTCACCTGATCGGACGCTTGATCGTAGAGGGCCTGGGCGGTGTTCACCTGCGCGGCAACGGTTTGGATACGCGACTCGTCCGCAATCGCCTGCAAATAGTTGTAGCCCACCGCCAGCACCACCAGGTCGCGCGCATCCTTCGCCGTGTACTGCGCGGCCTTGATGTTTTGCGAAGCGGCGTGCGTGTCGTTGATCGCCTTCAAGTCCAGAATTGATTGCGTCACGTAACCGCGGGCATCGAAATATCCGAAAGGCCCCACAATGGACGGGATGCTAAAGCCAACAGTGGGCGGAAACTTGAAATTAAATCCAAATTCCGCCAGATCCACTTGCGAACCATTTACGTAACTTGTCGTCGTGACGTTGGGCAGCAGCGCACTCAACTTTTTCCAACGCTCGCCTCGCGCCGTCACTACGTCCTGGCCCGAAAGCAGCAATCCCAGGTTCGTTTTCAGCCCGCGGTCAATCGCGTTCTGCAGCGAAATTTGCGACACGCCTGGCTCGAGCCGGCCCGGCACGCTGCCTTGAAATGAATTTTGCGTCGCGGGAGCTGCCGGCCCGCTAGTTCCGCCGCTGCTTGAAGAATTCGAAGAGGATGTGGACGATCCGCTCTGCGGAGTCACCGCACCCGCGGTTAACTGCGCGTTCGCCGGTGCCGTGGCCATCAGCAAGAAGATCGCCAAAATTATGAATGTTCTACATCGTGCGGACACCATGACCTCCAACTTACGGCGCTCCCAATATGGATGAACACCAGGCCCCTTTGGACTCAGCAGATTCGTAATGCAGTGAGACTTGCGTGCGATATGACGCGTCATGCCTTGGCCCTCCGTCGCACTTTGCGATTCGCACGCCTGCTGGCAATTTCCCAATTCGGACAGATCAGGTCCCATATTTCCTCGCCGGTCTTGCGCAGCGAAGCCTCCGGTCTGATGGACCAGCTTATGGTCACGCCCATGAAGACGATCTGTGTTAGGCGCGCCATTTCAGCAGCGGAAATATCGCGGCGTATCTCTCCGCGCTTCTGCCCCAGCAAATAGATTTCCTTCAGGATTCGCCGAGCTGTGTGCGTCCGCTTGGTCAACTCTTCCCGGACAGACGCGCAGGAAGCGTGGGCCGCAAAAATCGCGCGAAGTAGCGCGGCACTCTTGTCGGATTGGCCGGCGGCATTGCTTGCCAATTCGCGGATCACGTTTATTACCGGGCCTTTTGTAGACTTAGCCTTTTCCAGCGCACGCTGCACGGCCGCGACGCGTTCACCGCCAAATTCGGCCAGGATGTGTTCCTTCGTAGGGAAATAATTGAAAAAGGTTCCTTTTCCTACATCGGCGGCTTCAGTGATGTCCTCTACGGTGGTTTCCAGAAAACCGCGCTGCGCAAACAAATCCATTGCTGCGCGATACAGGCGGTCGCGTGTTTGCGCGCGATGCCGTTCGCGCCGCCCGCTCATGGGCACAGCTTTCGTGGGGAGAGAAACGCGGGAGGTATGTGGCATCTTCTAGCCTGCTCTAACATTGACTGTAGGCCAATATCGACCAATAGTCAAGTTTGGACCAGGGTCAAAAACAGGTTGCAGGGGTGGGAAGAAGGTGCGCCGGAGGGTTGCCTCCGGCGCGCAGTTATTTCCTGCTCGAAGCGTGCATCTCTAGCTGTGCTTGGGGCTGTGCTTCTCGAGGGTTTCGAGCATCAGTTTGGCCGAAGATGGAGGCGGCACGGCGCCTTTCAGTACGATGTCCTTTGACGGAATCTTCTTTCCGTAGATCCGTTCGTTGGCATCGTTGTCCGGACGAACCGTCGAACCCGCCAGCGAGACACCTGCGAAAAGCCCACGCGCCCGCGAATAAGTGAGCATCTCTGCACGCAGGGTGACGTCGGTGTCGGCGGCGGCGTTGCGGCCTACGGGTCCTGCTGCCACCGATGCATCGCCTCCAAGTTTCACCTTGCTGCTGAGTATCGAACTCGCGCCGCGCTGATTCATCACCAGGATAACGAAGTCGGTGGCCTGTCCCCCGATTTGGAATCCGACGCTGGCGCCCTCGAGCGCCATCATGGTTGGCGCGCCCCAACGGCCGCGGAAATTCGGCCCTTTGCGGCAAGTCATTACGCCTCGACCGTAGCTCGCGCCTACGATGAACGCGGCCTTAAGCACGGATGGATACACGATCACGCAATCCGCCTTGTCAATCAGGCTCTGCGGAATGTCGTCCGGGATGTCCATGATTTCTTGCAGTACTTTTCCGGCGTTCTCAATTCGGTCCTCATCGTTGCTTTTGTCGTCCGCACGGACACCGGTTGGGTTAACGATTGTGGGCAGTCCAATAAGCGCGGCAATAAGCAGGGCCGATAGAATTGTTTTCATCGGATGTATCCTCCTGTGGGTGATGGACCGTCATCATATGGATTTCGTGCACAAACCGCAACCTTTCGACGAGAGCAGGGCCACGGGCGGAAGATGTCATATAATCAGATGCTTTCCGGATTATTTGCTGTCGCACGGTTTTTTTCAAGAGTGACTCGATTGCTCCCATTGCCGCGCGCGCGCCTTTCACTTTATATTCTGACCAATCTATTGTGCGCGGCTCTGCTGCCCGTCTTCGCCGCCAACGCTTCCGCGCAGCACTTCGTATCGGCGACGCACGAAAAGTCCGCATTGGTTGCGGCTCCGAAAGTAGGCGCTCGTCCAGACATTGTGCGCTTTCGCGCGCGAGTGGACGCCGCGCTTGCTGAAGCCCGGGCCCAGAAAGCTCTTTGGGGCGTCCTGGTCGTCGATCGCGATACGGGCCAGACATTGTATGAATTGAACGCGGATCGTTTCTTCACTCCGGCATCCAACGCGAAAATAATCACCTCCTCACTGGCCTTTGCGACGCTGGGCCCTGCGTATCAATTCCACACTACGCTCGAATCGACCGGGCAGCTTGGAACCGACGGCCACCTCACCGGGGATCTGGTGTTCGTCGGACGCGGCGATCCCGACATTTCCAATCGCAAGTTTCCTTTCGCTGGAAAAGTAGAACGCGACGGCCCCACCGAAAAAGTCCTGGCCCGGATGGTGGACGACGCGATTGCCAAAGGCCTCAAACAAATTGACGGCGATATCATCGCCGACGACAGCTATTACCCCTACGACCCCTATCCACCCGGATGGACTGTTGGCGACCTTTTCTTCACTTTTGGCGCGCCTGTCGGCGCCATCACTTACAACGACAATTGCATCTCTGTTGAGATTCGTCCCGGCGAGCACGTCGGCGATCCCGGGACCATGGGGATTGACCCCGCCGCGGCGCTGAATACTTTTGGCTACGATCTGAAGACGATTGCGGCAGACGGCAAACCCGAATTTGGCGTCGTGCGCCAACCAGGTCCGCAATTTCTCTTGCTGCGTGGCGAGATTCCTGTCGGGCATTCGCCCATGAAACTCGATCTGGCCATGCCGGACCCCGCCGAAACGACTGCCATCGCGCTCCAACAGATTTTTCAATCGCGCGGCGTGCCGGTGACCGGCACCGTCGGCGTCCGCCACGCGCCTCCGCCGGAGATTTATCCTGACGCGCCCATCGTTCTGAGCCCGGCGCCGGTGCCGCCGTCGCCGACGGCCATCGTCTTCGCCGAACACATTTCGCCGCCGCTTTCTGAAATCGTACGCGTGACCAACAAAGTGAGCCAAAACCTTCACGCGGAATTGTTGCTCCGCGCGGTGGGGCATGAAAAAAAGGGATTCGGCGTTACCGACGCCGGTCTCTGGGTGGAACAGGATTTTCTGAAGACCGTCGGCGTTGCCGATGGCGATGTCGTACTCTCTGACGGCTCCGGACTCTCCCGTGACGACCTGGTCACTCCGCGTGCCGTGGTGGAACTACTTCGATACGACGCGCTGCAACCGTGGGGTGCCGACTACATTTCTACATTTCCAATTGCGGGTGTGGACGGCACGCTGGAAAACCGATTCAAAGACACTCCTGCGTCCGGGCTGATTCAGGCAAAAACCGGCGCACTCGAACACGTCCGTGCAATGTCCGGCTTCGCCACCACGCTGCACGGCGAGCGGCTGGTGTTTACGATTTTCGGAAATAATAATCCGCAGCGCGGCCACGATTCCACAGTCGCCATGGATGCAATCGTGGTCGGCATGGTCGAAACCCTGGGACCTCCTCCGCGCCAGCCCAGCAAGAAAACAGCCAAGAAAAAATGAAGCCAAGCGCGAAAATCGTCACCGTGTTCGGGAGCTCGCGCCCGCGCCCTGGGGAGGCGCAATATTCGGTGGCGCAAGAGCTTGGCAGCGAATTGGCGCGTCAAGGTTTCATCGTCTGCAGCGGAGGATATGCCGGCACGATGGAAGCCGTCTCGTGCGGAGCAAAGGAAGCGGGCGGCCGCACCATCGGCGTCACGGCGCATTTTTTCAAAGCGCGCGTGAACCGATACATTGACGACGAAATTCGCATGAAAACCTGGCAGGATCGCCTCTTCGCGCTCATCGAGCGCGGCGATGCCTTCGTTACGTGCCCCGGCGGCACCGGAACGCTCGTGGAATGGGCGGTCGTCTGGGAAATGCTCAACAAAAACGCGATCGGCAGGAAACCCCTGGTGGTGCTAGGAGAATTTTGGCACCCGGTCATTGATCGCGTGCGTGAAGTCGAGCTCGGCCACGAAAGCAAGTGGGGTGAAAAACAGGATTCGCTAATTCACCGCGCCGCATCGTCCGCCGATGCCGCAACATTCCTGGCGGAATATTTCGCCAAATCAAAGACACAGCGTCGCACCAGGTAGCGCAAGCTCCGACGAGTGTGTTTTGCGCACTCTGATTTCCCAAGGGCAACCGGGCTACAATAATCTAATCAACGTATCGTCATCGTGAGGCATTCGTGTCGCGTTCAGCAGAACAAGTCCTCGAGTTCGACCGTTTGAAAGAAATTGTAAGCGGCTACACCACCTGTGCGCCCGGATGCCGGGCAATCGAAGCGCTCGCGCCGCAGCATGACGTCGCCGCGCTCGGCGCGGAATTCACGCTCATCAGCGAGGCCGTCGCCTACTTGCGGGCCGGCTCGGAGCTTGGCTTCGGCTCGCTGGCCGAACCGGAAGCATGGCTTGCTCGCCTGGCGGTTCCTGCGTCGGTGCTTTCCATCGGCGAATTGCTCGATGCTACTTCGCTTATGGATCTGGTCAGTTCCGTCCGTCAGATTTTTAAAGAGGATGCCGCAAAGCATCCGCAACTCTCAGCGCGCGCCGCCGCTGTGGCGGACTTGCGCCATCTTTCGACAGCCATTCGCCGCGCGATTCTACCGAACGGTGAAATCAGCGACGACGCTTCGCCCCAGCTCCGCCGCATTCGCACGGGCATCGCGCAAGGGCGCGACAAGATTCGCCGCTCACTTGAAAGCATTCTACGCGCCCGCGGAGAAACCACCGGCGAAGATTACGTGACGCTGCGCAACGACCGGTTTGTAATCCCCGTGCGCGCGTCGGAGCGTCGGAACGTGCCCGGCGTGGTCCATGGCGCGAGCTCTACCGGTCAAACGGTTTTCGTCGAGCCACTTGAAGCCATTGATCTGAATAACCGGCTCGTCCAACTCTCCGAAGAAGAACTCGTCGAGATTTCCAGAATTCTCACCGAACTTACAGAGCGCCTTCGCGCAGACCGCGGCCCGCTCAAAGCCGCCGCCAGGCAAATCGCGCATCTGGATTCGATTTTCGCCCGCGCGCGATTTGCGCGTGAGATTGACTGCGTGATGCCCACGTTTCAAGAAGGCAATTTCTTGCGCTTGGACGCTGCGCGCAACCCAGTGCTCGAAGCCAAGCTGCGTCCGCTTGGCCGCCAAGCCATTCCCCTTTCGCTGGCACTTGGCGGCGACGAGACCGTGATGGTCATCAGTGGCCCAAACACCGGCGGCAAGACGGTCGCGCTGAAATCCGTGGGCCTCGCCGCGCTCTCCGCGCAATCCGGCATTCCGGTTGCCGCCGAACGCGCTGATCTGCCCACGTTCGATCGCATCCTCGCCGACATCGGCGACGAGCAATCCATTGCCGCTGACCTTTCCACATTTTCCGCGCACATCGTCAATTTGAAATCCATGATCGATGTCGCTACCGACCGCTCGTTGATTCTGGTGGACGAAATGGGCACCGGCACCGCTCCGGAGGAAGGCGCGGCCCTCGCCGTAGCGCTGCTCGAAGAATTTCGCGCGCGCCGCGCGCTCACCATCGCAACCACGCATCACGACCGTTTGAAATCTTACGCGTCCACCACTTTCGGAATTGTCAACGCCGCCATGGAATTCGACGAAGAAAATCTCCGGCCCACGTATCGTCTTCTCGTTGGTGTTCCTGGCACTTCCAGCGGCATCGAAATTGCCCGCCGCCTCGGTTTGCCCCCGCGCGTTGTCGAACACGCTCGCGCCAGCCTTTCGCCCGAATCGCGCGAGGCTCGCGATTTGATCGCCTACCTGCATCATAGCCGCGATGAAATGGAGCAAATCAAGCAGCAAGCGCGCGAGGAATTGGCGCAGCTCGAAACCGAACGCCGCTCCTTGCAAACCGAATGGGTCGAGCGGCAGAAAAGGCGCATCGCGGAGCTGGAACGCAATTTCCAGGAAACGCAGAAGCGCCTGGAAGCGGAAATTGCACGCCTTGCCCAAGAAATTCGCGACCGCACCTTGCGTGCACAGATCGAGAAGCAATCCGGCAAGCGAATGGGGAAAATCGGCGCGGAAGCGCGTGCCGACACCAATGCCGCCGTGGTCGAAACGCTCGCTGCTTCGCAAGCGGATCTGGGAGTGTTACCGAGTGACACTGGCAAGCCCGTAGCCCCTGAGCAGCTTTCCGCAGGCCAGCGAGTTGTGCTCAAGAATTTCAAGCAGTCGGTCATTTTCCGCCGCCACGATGGCCGCATGGCCGAAATCGAAGCAGGCCCGCTGCGCATGCGCGTACCGCTAAGCGACGTAATCGGCATCGAGGCGAACAAATCGAAAGCCGCGAAGCCAGACGCAACCGCCGCTACGCGGCCTCATGGCATCACGGTCCATGCACAAACGAGCGACGAACCAGTCGCGGATGAAATCAACGTAATCGGTTGCACTGTCGAGGAAGCCACTCGCCGTGTGGACAAATTCATAGACGAAGCCGCGCTAGCGGGGAAACCATCGGTCCGCATCATCCACGGCCACGGCATGGGTGCCCTTCGTCGCGGCCTAGCCGAATTTTTGTCCGTGCACCCCCTGGTGGACAGCATTCACCACGAGGCCGCAGATCGCGGCGGAGAAGCCATCACGATCGCCGAGTTGAATTCGTAATCGCAAGATGCTAAAGCTCCATTCCTAAACCGATGGCAGAGGCGGGAAGTTTCGCGGATCGCGTGAAGCAGCAGGCGGACATCGTCCGTGTCATCGGCGACTATGTGCGCCTGAAAAAGACCGGCCAGAATTTCACTGGGCTTTGCCCCTTCCACCAGGAAAAGAGCCCTTCTTTTGCGGTCCACCCGGTCAAGCAGATCTATCACTGCTTCGGTTGCGGCAAGGGTGGTGACGTTTTCCAGTTCGTGATGGAACTGGAAAAATCCACTTTTCCCGAGGCCGTGCGCACCGTCGCGGAAAAATGCGGCATCGCAATTCCGAAGCCGCGCGAACGCTCACCCCAAGAGCGCAAGGAAAACCAGCAACGCTCGGGGCTGGTGGAAATGCACCGCGAAGCCGCCGCGTTTTTCTCCCGTCAGTTGCACGAGAGTTCGGAAGGCAAAGTCGCCTACGCCTATCTCGAAGACCGTGGCCTCAATCGCGAAGCCATCACGCGGTTCGGTTTGGGATTCGCGCCGTCGGCCGGTGACGCTCTGTTCCGTTTTCTGAAACAGAAATATCCGGAAAAACTTCTGGAAGTCTCCGGCATCGTCTCGCGCGACCAGAATGGCAACCGCTTCTACGATCGCTTCCGCCGTCGCATCATGTTCCCCATTTCAAATGAAACAGGCAAGGTGATCGCCTTTGGCGGCCGCGCGATGGGCGACGACATGCCGAAATACATGAACTCGCCCGAGACCCCGATTTATTCCAAGAGCAATGTTCTCTACCATCTCGACCGCGCCAAGGAAGCGCTCCGCCAAAGCGATTTTGCGGTTCTCGTGGAAGGCTATATGGACGCCATCTCCGTCGCGCGGGCGGGCGTAGGCAACGTGGTCGCAAGCTGCGGCACCAGTCTGGCCGAGCCACAAGCAAAGTTGCTCGCGCGTTTCACACGGCGCATTGTCGTGAATTACGATCCGGATACAGCCGGCCAAGCCGCCACCGAGCGTTCGCTCACACTGCTGCTCGAAAAGGAATTCGACGTGCGCGTCCTCGCACTGCCCGGCGGGGCCGATCCCGACAAATTCATCAAGGAACAAGGCATCGAAGCCTACAAGAAGCTGCTCACCCAAGCTCCGCCTTATCTCGATTACTTAATTGCACGCGCGCGCCAGATGGATCGCACCACGGCTCAAGGAAAAGTCGCCGCGCTGAACTTCCTGATGCCCTACGTGCAGCGCCTACCGAACCGCCTCTTGCGTTCAGAATGGGCCACGCGCATCGCTTCAGAATTGCGCGTAGACGAGCCGGTACTGCGCGCCGCGCTTCGTCGCGCGGCGGACGAGCGTCGCAGCGAAGTGAAACCAAAGGCTGAGCTGCTCACGCCTGCCGTGAAGCGCGCCGAGCGCCAGTTGATTCGCATGCTGTTCGAAGCGGAGGAATTCCGCGATAGATTGGCGCGCGAAATCGCAGGCGACGATCTCCATCGCGGTCTGGAGACCGCAAAAATCTTCGAATCGCTGTTCGCCACCATAACCAAGAATGAAAAACCAGATGCCGCCGCGCTCGGCGGCTCGCTCGAGGAAAAAGACCGCCGCCTGCTCTTCGAGATTCTCTTCGAATCGCTCCCGGAAGGCACCTGGGACGACGCCGCAAGCTGCCTCGATTTCCTGCGCAGCCGCCACCTGGAACAGGAACTAGCCGAATTGCAGAAACAACTCGAAGCGAAGCCTTCTGCGGACGAATTGCGCCGGATCGTAACCCGTCGCCTGGAATTGCAGAAGCTTTTAGCAAGCCACTAGCTGCGACAACCGCCCGTGCGCCGCACCCAACGCCACGCTGCGACACGACACCTGGCCAAGAACCGCCTACCTAGTGAGTCTTCCCAAAGTCTAACTCGCTGACATTCGCGATTCTCAACCTAAGCAGAGCCAGCAATGCGCACCACCAATCGAATCTTGCTCGCTTCGATATTTTGCATCGCTCTACTTGCTTGTGCATCTTCTGTAGTTCGGCCGCAGAAACAGCTAAGCTCGGAGAGGGGCAAGCCCATGTCGACGAAAACAACAAAGTTTCGCTTGTTCAACCCCGAGACGATGATGAAGCCGGTGGCCGGCTACTCGCAGGTAGCCGAGGTGACGGGCGGCAGGCTCGTTTATATCGCCGGGCAGGTCGCGCTCGAATAAATCCGGCGCCTTTATCGGCAAAGACGATTTTCCCGCTCAGGTCGAACAGGTGTTTAAGAACCTAAAAGCCGCGGTCGAAGCTGCGGGCGAGGATTTCAACGATGTCATTAAGCTCAACTTCTACTGCTCTGAAAGCGTGGATCCAGCCCTCATTCCTCAGGTCAGGGGAATTCGAGATAAATACGTGAACACCCAAAATCCGCCAGTGAGCACTCTTGTGGTCGTTCACCGCCTGGTTCGCCCCGCATGGCTGATTGAAGTGGAGGCGACTGCGGTCGTTAAACCATAAAGAGTGGGCACTCGACCGCCGTCAGGCAGTCACAGCCGAGCCGCGCCACTGCGGTCAGCCATCGCAAAGGTGATGTCGCTTGGTAACCTCCCGCTAGGACGAAAACTATCGGCGCTACAATAACTTACGCCGTGTCGTTGACGTCCATGTACTCCATGTTGTATATTTGTAAGGTTTTGGAGGAAACGGGCGGCACTGTTCGCGCATCATATAGGTGTGTGAGGGCAGGCGCGGACGTGCTGGCACGGGCGCGGAATCGGCGACGGGTTCGGAAAGTTCGTCCTAAAATATCCGTTTAAATGCTGTTAACGCAATGTGCGCCGTGGTGTCTCACCACGGTCGTTTTGCATTTTACGGGCTTGTTTACGCGCATCGCCTGGCCTCTGCAAGGGAGGAAGTGTGACGGTAGCTCTTGAGGAAAAGTACGACCAGGTTCGGCAACTCATCGCCATGGGCAAGGAGCGCGGCTACCTGCTCTACGATGAGGTGAACGATATCCTGCCGCCCGAGGTTCATTCCTCGGAGGAAATTGATGACCTGCTCTCGACCTTTGAGCGTTACGGCATCGATGTGTACGAAGACCTGGCAAGTGCGAAGGCTGCGCTCGCCGCTGCGGATGCCACTGATTCCGCTGAACCAATCAAGGAAACAGACGCCATCGCTTCGGAAGATGGCGACCTCGATCTGACCCCAGGTTCGCTCGAAAAAACAAATGACCCGGTGCGCATGTACTTGCGGGAAATGGGCACCGTGCCGCTGCTGACTCGCGAAGGCGAAGTGGCCATCGCCAAGCGCATCGAGCGCGGACAACTGCTTGTGCTGAAAACCATCACGCGCGCTCCGCTGATTCTGAAGGAGCTTTTGCAGGTCGGCGAAGATCTTCGCAACGGCTCGCGCTCGATCAAGGAAATCGTTCAGTTCGACGATGAGGAACTCACCGAAGAAAAGATTGAAGCAAAGACCAAGGACACGCTCAAGCAGATCGATAAGGTCGCCAAGCTCTACCTTCTCGCGCTGAAGCAGGCCGGTAAACTCAGCAAAATGGCGAAGTCAAAGAAGCGCCCCTACCTGCGGGCTCGCTACGCCTTGGCTCGCACGCGCGTCGAGATGTCCAATCGCATGCGCGATCTCGATTTCAATCCACTAGAGAAAAAGCGCCTGATCGAAAAGATCCGCCAAACAGTTGAGCGCGTTCATTTCCTCGAACGCGAGATCGTGAAGCTCGAGCGCCGCGTCGAGGCCTCAAAAGCGGACGTGCAGGCCGAAGCGCGCAAGGATCTGAAGGCTCGCCGCCAGGAGCTTGCCGAAATCGAATTGGCCAGCGAAGTGAGTCCCACCGAGCTAAAGCGCGGCCTACAGGTGATTCTTCGCGGCGAAGCCGAAGCCGAGCAAGCCAAAAAAGAATTAATCGAGGCCAACCTTCGTCTCGTCGTTTCCATCGCGAAGAAATATACCAACCGCGGTCTGCAGTTCCTCGACCTGATTCAGGAAGGCAACATCGGCCTGATGAAAGCCGTGGACAAATTCGAATGGCGCCGGGGCTACAAGTTCTCCACCTACGCCACTTGGTGGATTCGCCAAGCCATCACGCGCGCCATCGCCGACCAGGCCCGCACCATCCGCATTCCGGTGCACATGATCGAAACGATCAACAAACTCGTCCGCACCCAGCGGCAGTTGGTGCAGGAGCTCGGCCGCGAGCCTACTTCCGAAGAAATCGCCAAGCGCATGGACATTCCTGTCGCGAAGGTGCGCAAGATATTGAAAATCGCGCAGGAGCCGATTTCGCTCGAAACTCCCATCGGCGAGGAAGAAGATTCGCATCTCGGCGATTTCATCGAGGACAAGGCCGTCGTCTCGCCGTCCGACGCGGTCATCAATCTCAGCCTGAAGGAGCAAACTTCTTCTGTGCTGAAAACCCTCACTCCGCGCGAGGAGAAAGTCATCAAGATGCGTTT
>DATEVZ010000067.1:0-8021 GCA_035258265.1 Candidatus Acidiferrales bacterium | reverse complement strand
GCCGAGATTTCGGTGATCGGTTGGATGCGGGCTAGGACCGCCGGCTTGTCGGCTTCGCTGATCTTGCCTTTCTTTACTTCGCGATCGAGATTTTTCGTGATGGTTTCGATACCGCGGTCGAGGAAGCGCTTTTCGACGTCGCGCAGGATCACTTTGTAGCCCGAGCGCGCAAAAACGTGCGCGATGCCGTTGCCCATAGTGCCCGCGCCGAGCACGGCGACAGTCTTGATTGCGTCAGCCGACATCGAACCTCCCTCTCTGACTTACGTGCGGTAAAACAAGCGCCAAACGATTATAGGATGTGAGAAATGACCCCTAGTGGACGTTTTCTTGCAGCGTCCAGTTGCCGGTGCCGTTGCCGTTTGGATTGGCATTGATGTTGTTGGTCTGGACGCGGTCGCCTTGCTCGTTGACCCATGTGTAGTTATAGGCGCTGGAATCTTTAGTGATGAGTCCGGTGTTGGGATCCAGGCGTTTCTGCAGGTCGAGAGAGTAATCACACCAATCATCCGCGGCGCGGCTGCGGGCGTTCATACTCTGGGCAGTGCGCTGCATGGACATGTCCGTGCCGCGCTGCATGGAAACCATAAAATCTTCGTGCTGCCGCTGGCGCATTTCCTGGGCTTGATTGAACGTATTGTACTGTGCGGCGCTGCGGCGAGCCGCTTCGTCACCCATCTGCTTAATGGCCCTCATGGACTGCTCGGAGAGATCGTTGAGCTTTTGTATGGCAATCTGGGCGCGTTTGGCATTCCACTCCTGATCGACGGCGAACGTCCTGGAAATGGGTTTGAAGGTGTCGTCGTTGTATTTTCCCTGTGGAGCCCAGGTGCGTGAAACTCCCGCGCTGCAAGTGTGCCAGCCAATGTCCCTGAAGGTGGTGCAACCCACGTACACGTTCAGCCGTTCTTCCATCACAATCTTATGGATGTGATAACGGACCGTGGCGCGCGCCTTATCCGCCGAGAACGACATTTTCGGCGTATTACGCGCGGCCGTGTTCCTTTGAATGTCGGCAAGATCCGGAGTAGGCTCATCTCTTACAAATTCAACCTGCAATACGCCAATCATGTATTTCAACATGTCGGCGGCGGACATTTCTTTTTTGTATGGCAAACAATCCGCGCCGCCTTGGGAGGGGTGATTGGGATTGTCAGTCCACGACCAATCGAGACGCGGCAATTGTTTTATTCCGGTGAGGCCATCCGGACTGGACATGCGGAAAACAGGGAAGGGCCCCTCGCTGCAACTCGATCCCGGGAATACGGCGCCTTCAAAGATCCAATTTGCCGGAATGGTTATCGAATAGGCCTTCATGTTCAGGACCGGATCGATAATCGTGACTAGTTTGGTGCCGAGTCTATCGCTCGATGACGCGGCTGCGGAGACTGGCGCAACGTAGAGCGGCTGCGTAGGCTCCTTTTCACGCCCGGCGATTGCGGACGCTGTGAAAGCAGCCAACACAGCTATTGTTCCAAGTGCTAACTTGAATTTCATGGTTACGCCCGCTTTCGAGCTGCCGCAGTTTGTTCAAACGGCAGCGAGGAAGATTGTTACGGGCTATCATCCGCGACTCGACGCGACAGGACAAGAGTTACTTCGAGCCCAAAATCGGCTCCGGGACTCGCGTGTAGCATGTGTCCGAGTCGGATATTGGAGGCTTCCGTGACCAAGGTCTGGTCGGCCAATCAGCAGCGGGAGGAGGGGCGCTTGCTTGATGCGGCGAGTCGGTGTGCCATTCGGACTAGGTCCTGCAAGGCAGCGGGATGGAGGTGCGAAAGGCGCACGAGCACCCACGGATAATTGCGGTAGTGATCGGTGATGAAGTACGTCTCGGGATCCGCGGCTAGTAGTTCTTCACGCTGGTCAAAATCCGTTCGAACGACGATGGTCGAATCAAAATCCTGATGCAGACGGATGAACAACGCGCCGCGTACTTTGAATGCCGGCGTGCCATAGGAGGTGCCTTCCTCGACGTGATCGAGCGCCAGTGAAACCTGCCGGACGGTGTCGAACGTTACCATCGCGGACCCCGCTCGGGGAGTTGGCTTGGCCGGCCTGACTTTAGGAGGTTTCGACGAAATGAGCCGCGTGGGCATCGTGGCTCCAGAATAAAGCAGAGGTAGAGGAAGTAAAGGAAGCATAGGACTGAGGGGAACGTCAAGTTGCGGCTATCACTTGGCGGATCATTTGTCGTGCGCGATTTTCGGATGAAGGCGTCACGCGAATTCGTAGCCGCCCGTTGGAATCCTCCGTGGCGGAACCGATGCCAATTCCGTTGAGACAGGCGATCAAATTATTTCGTATCGTTGGGTCTTCACCGGACCAGACTTCCGCAGTCGCTTCATCGGGATCGAAATCTTCGGGAACGTAATCCGGCGGTACATCCAACGTGTCGTCCTCATCGCCGGCCTCTAGCCCCTCCGGCGCGGACGAATCTGAATCACTCGGGTCATCTGTCTCGCGTGGCGCCGATTCGAAGCTGCGTTTGGCCTTTTCCAACGCGGCGTTTGCCGCACGATGATCGCGTGCGCGCGTGAAGATTGCATAGACCTGTGGCTGCCAGTTGGGCAATGGTCCGATGTTGTGATTGTGCTCGTGATAGGGAATTTTTGCCGACTCGAGCGCGTCTTTGATGTCGGCGATCATTCCCGGGTCCGTGCCCGTCCAAAGGAGTTCGGGCGTGTTCGACAGTTCAGGAGAGTTGGAATGGATTTCACCGAGATGCTCGACCAGAGCAACGTCGCATTCTGAGCAGCGCGTGAAACCATCTCGGTACTCCGCTTCGCAATTTGGGCAAAACATGAGGTGTACCGCTCGTTATTTGCGCTTGATGGCGACGCTGATGATAGCGGAAGCTGAGGGACATAGGAAAGTGTCAGCCTTTGAGTTTCGCTGCGTGAGTTACCGGCGCTCGACGCGAAGCTAGAGCCAGCCATGCCACCAGGGAAGCGAATTTCTCGTCTTGCGACCACGGGGGGCCCAGCGGGCGGCCGAGGGCGGCGATACGGCGCGTGAGGTCGTTGGGTTCAAGGCGCAGGGCGCGCGAGGTCTCTGTCAGAAGATCACGTTCCTTTGCGGTGGTGCTGGCGAGACCGCTGCTAGCGTAGAGGATCGCCCGGCGGAAGAGTTCGCCATCGGCGGTGTGGATCAGAGCGTGCGATGCCAAGATTTGAGGTAGCGGAGGCAGCGTCCTTCCAGAAGCGAGAACCAAGCCGCAGCGATTCAGCTCATAGCCCTGGGTGCGGAGGCCTTCCTTTAGCTCAGTGATCGCGCGCCGGGCGAGGCGCCGCGCTTCAGCCTCGATGCGCGAGATGAAAGCATGGGCCTGTTCGAGCGGCATTTTCTCGGCGGTGTGATATGGCTGACGGAATTCGTAGGCGAACGTTTCGACCAAGTGAAGCCGCTGGCGCGCTAAGACGCTTGGCGCGCCCTGCATAACGGAGAGAGCGACCACAGCGGTCCAGCCGGAGTGGGCTCGGAAACCGAGGGCTGCAGATTTCATCGCGTGCTCCGCGAATGAAGTAGAAGGGGTAAAGAAAGCATCGCAGGTTGAGGAACGTCAAGTAGGCGCTCAACGAGAATCAGAACGCGCTCTTGGAGATCGCTGCTCGCGGCAAAACCGGCGAGATGCCGGCGCTACAAAACGCGAAGAGCACAGCCAACAGTGGCTGTGCCACAGCGAACTTCTGAGTGTTACCGCGCGAGACGCCGCCTTACTGACGTTCGACGGCGACCGCTACGGCATTGCCCCCGCCAAGGCATAATGCTGCTATGCCGCGCTTTAGGTTGCGGCGTTGCAGCTCGTAGAGCAGCGTCACCAGGACGCGCGCGCCGGAGGCGCCTATGGGATGCCCTAGGGCGACTGCTCCACCGTTGACGTTCACTTTTTCGCGGTTGAGTTTCAGCACGCGGGTTACGGCTATAGCTGCTACGGCGAAGGCTTCGTTGAGTTCGTAGAGATCCACGTCCTTGTCGCGGTCCCAGCCGGTTTTCTTCAGCAGCTTTTCTACCGCGTCCACCGGCGCCATCATCACCCATTTCGGTTCGACGCCGCTGACGGCTTGCGCGACGATGCGCGCCATCGGTTGTTTGCCGAAACGCGCGGCATTCTTCTCGCTGGTGACGATCACGGCTGCAGCGCCGTCATTCGTTCCCGGTGCGTTCCCAGCCGTCACCGTGCCATCTTTTTTGAATGCGGGCTTCAGCTTGGCCAGCGCTTCGAGCGAAGTATCTTCGCGCGGAGATTCGTCGGTCTTGATGACGACGGGATCGCCTTTTTTCTGCGGGATCTCTACCGGAACAATTTGCGCGCCGAAGAAACAGGATTTTATGGCGCGAATGGCTTTCTGATGGCTTTCGAGCGCGAATTGATCCTGCTCCTGGCGCGAGATTCCATATTTTTCGGCGACGAGTTCGCCTGTGACCCCCATGTGATAGTCCTCGTACACGTCCCAGAGGCCGTCAGTGATCATCGAATCGAACATTTCCTGGTTGCCCAGGCGGTAGCCGGTGCGCGCGCCTTTCAGCAGGTACGGGCAATTGGACATGGACTCCATGCCGCCCGCCACGACGATTTCGGATTCGCCGAGTTGCACAGCCTGCGCCGCTAGGGCAATGGCTTTCAATCCCGAGCCACAGACTTTGTTGATGGTCATGGCGGCGACGCGCGAATCGAGCCCGCCGCGCAAGGCCGCTTGGCGGGCGGGATTCTGGCCGAGTCCAGCTTGAACTACGTTGCCCATGATGGCTTCGTCCACCAGGTTCGATTCGATTCCGGCGCGGCGAACCGCTTCGGCGACGGCTTTCGCGCCGAGTTCGGTTGCCGCGAGCGGTGCGAGGCCGCCCATGAATTTGCCGATCGGCGTGCGAACGGCGCTTAAGATGACTGGTTGCTCGGTGCCAGGGATGCCCATGACGATTGCTCCTTCAAGATGACGCGCAGATTCGATGGCCTGTGCCAGAAACCCGCAAACTACAGTATAGGCGTGGCGGCAGAGGCCGGTCAATTTAGGCGCTGACTGGCGGAGGCATTTGGGACGCGCCTCGCCACTCTTCCGCAAGGATGGCGTACAGGTATGTGTCGCGCCATTCGCCCTTCTCCATGGCGTCTTTGACGAACAATCCCTCGCGACGCATACCAAGTCTCTCCATCACTCGGTAGGAGGAGCGGTTCCGCGTATCGCAGGTGGCCCACACCCGGTGCATCTTCAGTTGTTGAAACGCGACTTCGAGAATCGCGCAGGCGCTTTCGGTCATGTAGCCATGGCCCCAATATTTGCGATTCAGCACGTAGCCGATGTCGGCGTTGCGATTTGCTTCATCCTTCATGCGCAGGCCAATCGAACCGATCAGGCGGCGCTCGCTCTTCAGTTCGATGGCCAGAACGACTTCGGGGCGCGGCCACTGCGCTTGCGCCTGGAAAGCGCGATCGAGAAACTCCCTCGTGAGGTCGGGCGTGCTTGGGCCCCAGATCATTAGGCGCACGACCTCCGGGTCGGAGGCGTATTCGTGAATGTCGTTTTCGTCGTCCGCGCGCAGTTCGCGGAGCAGGAGGCGTTCGGTTTCGATAGGAAACCACCGATCCATTTCCGCAATGATATCGAACGACGAGGCGAAACACCAAGGTGCGCACAGATTTGACCTTCGCCTTATTTTCGCCCGGGGCGGAGTCTGCTAAGATGGGAGTTCGATATCCGAGGGCTAATGACCACAAATCAAAATCGTGCGCGGAATTCCGGATTGAACGCGGAACAGCGCGCGGCCGTCGAGCATGGCGACGGTCCCCTGCTGGTCGTCGCGGGGGCGGGCACCGGCAAGACGCGGGTGATCATCGAGCGCATCCGCACCTTGCTGGAAAACGATAATGAGCTGGCCGGCGAAAATATTCTGGGGCTTACGTTCACGGACAAAGCCGCCGGGCAGATGAAGTACCGCGTGGTGAAAGCGGTCGGCGAGCGGGCTGAAGGCGTCTGGCTGAGCACATTCCATTCCTTTTGCATCGAGCAGGTTTTGCGTTCGGTGAATCCGGAAATTCAGCCGCTGGATGACATTGACCACAAAATACTGCTGCGACGGCATATCGGCGAACTCGACCTGAAACATTTCCGGAGGCTGCAGGAACCGGGCGAATTCATCAGCGATTTCGTGACCTTCTTTTCGCGCTGCCAGGACGAGTTGGTGACGCCGGACGATTACCAGCGCTACGTGAATGGGCTGCGACACAAACATGAGGCGGAAAAGAAATCGCTAGAAGCGGATGCGTTGCGGATTGCCGAGGATGAAATCGCGCGGCAGGAGGAACTTGCGCGCGTGTATCGCGTGAGCGAGCGGCTCTTGCGCGAGCGCAACCTGCTGACGTTTGGCGCGCAATTGATGCATACGGTGGACCTGCTCCGCGACGATGAAGCGCTGCGACGGAGGATGCACGAGCAATATCGCTACATCCTGGTGGACGAGTTTCAAGACACGAATATCGCGCAGCTCGAACTGCTGTGGCTGCTGGCGGGCGAGCGGCGGAACATTGTGGCGGTGGGCGACGACGATCAGGCGATTTACCGGTTCCGCGGCGCGTCTTTCGGCAGCTTCACGATTTTTCTGAAGCGTTTTTGCGGCGTTAGCGATGCGAAGCTTGGACCAGCCACGAAGAAATTCCTCGTTTCGCTCTCGCAGAACTACCGGTCGACGCAGCGGATTCTGCGCGTGGCCGGCGAAGTGATCTCGCACAACGAAAAATCTCCTCTGCTGCCGCCAAAACAACTGACCACAGAGAATCGCGAGGGCGAAAAAATTCGCGTCGCGGAGTTCGGCACGCCCGAGGAAGAAGCTCATTGGGCGGCGTCTGAAATTGAGCGGCTGCACGATGCCGGGGCGCGCTGGAGCGACTTTGCGGTGCTGTACCGCCGCCACAACCATCGCGAGAAGCTGGTGAATGAGCTGCGCAGGCGCGAGATACCGTTCGTCATCCGCAAGCTTTCGATTTTGGAAAGCACCCTGGTGCGCGACCTTTTTGCGTGGCTCCGGCTGATCGTGGTGCCAGCGGACAACGTGGCATGCGCGCGCGTGCTAGCCGCACCGTATTGGGGACTCGAGCCGCGCGACCTGGTAAGGCTGGCGGAGCGCGCGGACAAAAATCACCGGCGGCCGCTCGGCGACGAACTGGAAGGCGCGCAGAACGAGGCGCCCTTCAACCGCGCCGGCGTGAGACTGAAGGAATTAGTGGAATTACTGGCCCGCTTGCGGCAGAGCGCACGGCGAAGTTCGGCAACGGAAGTCGTGGACGAATTGATCGCGGGGCTGGGCGTAGCGCCGCTGCCTTCCGATCAGGATCGCTACTACCTCGGCCGCTTCGTGACTTTCGTGCGGGAATGGGAGCGCAAGAGCGACCAGACGCAGCTTCGGCATTTCATCGAATACCTCGAATATTTCTATGAAGTCGGCGGCGACATTTGCCTGGAAGAAGAAATCGTGGATGACGCGGTTCAGTTGATGACCGTGCACGCCGCCAAGGGCCTGGAGTTCCCCCATGTTTTCATCTTGCGGCTTTCGCGGAACGACTTCCCTTCCGGCACACGCAAAGTGGTTTTCGAATTCCCTCCCGAAATGATGAAAGAAGAAAAACCCAAGTTTGATTTCCAGATTCAAGAAGAGCGGCGGCTTTTTTACGTAGCGTTAACGCGAGCTGAGCGGCAACTGACGCTTTCGACGCTGGTGAATAAACGCAAAAAGCCTTCCCCGTTTCTTGATGACTTTCTAGCGAACGCGAAAATCAAGACCTTCGACACTCATCAGCTGGAGCCCAAAGTCCACGTTCCTCCGGCGGTGGAAACCACCGGGCCGGAACCTGACTCGGTCGAACCATCGCAACTATTTCCTCCGGGTAGCGAGCCGACGCGCGCGTATTCGCGGGTGGCACTGTGGGCCAAGGCGTTTCATCCGCCGCGCCCCGAGCCATTGCAACTCAGCGCGTCGGCGATTGACGCGTACGATCGCTGCCCGATGCGGTACATGTTTCGTTACGT
>DATEVZ010000066.1:0-15983 GCA_035258265.1 Candidatus Acidiferrales bacterium | reverse complement strand
GTTTTTGCGTTCGAGACGCCGTAACACATGTCCACTGTATCGCCTCGATGGATCCTGCCGGGCGAAGCGTAGAAGCTGATGATTTTGAATTCGCTGCCGCCGAGAGTGTCGTATGTTTTCTGCGCGTCTTCGCGCTGGGCGGCGTTCTGCGCGGCCTTCTGCTTCGCGGCCAAGTCCTGGTTTTCCTGCCAACGCGACCAGAAGGTATACGCCATATAGAGCACGACTATGGCGGCAATCGCGCCAAACACTTGCCACATCGTACGCACCGTGCGCGGCGCTTTCTGTTCAGGCTGTTCCAACATGATTGTTTTTCTCCTGAGTCACAAAAAGCCTTACCACCTGGCACACATCAGAGAACTGCGGAGTCCACGGAGACGCTTCGGCGAACGAGACTTCACCGCCGAGCGCAGAGTTCGCAGAAGGTTCGTGACGGCCCGTGGACCTCTGTTTCGCGTGAATCGTCACGACACCCGCAGCACGATTTTCCCAAATTGTTCGCGATCTTCTAGCCGCCGATGCGCCTCGGCACATTTCTCGAGCGGCATCACCACGTCAATCACCGGCTTCAGCAGGCCTCGCCGCAAAAGTTCCAGCGCCGAAAACAGCTCGGCCTTGCTGCCCATGAATGACCCGAGAATCGAAATGTGACGCACGAAGAGATAGTCGATATTAATTTTGCCTTCCGGCCCGGTGGTCGCGCCGCAAGTAACCAGTCGCCCATTCGCGGCCAGACTGCGAATGCTTTCGTTCCAGGTAGCTTGGCCGACGTGCTCGAAGACAACTTCGACGCCGCGGCGATTCGTGAGGCGCTTCACTTCGTCGCTGATTTTCTGCGTCGAGTGGTTGATCACGTCATCCGCGCCCAGTTCGCGGGCCTTCGCCAGTTTCGCGTCCGACCCGGCGGTAACGATCACGCGCGCGCCAGACGCTTTCGCGATCTGGATTGCTGCGCTGCCTACTCCGCTGCCCGCCGCCAGCACAAGGACGGTCTCGGCAGGTTTCAAGTGCGCGCGCGTGATAAGCATGTGCCATGCGGTCAGCGAAACCAGCGGAAACGCGGCCGCTTCCTCGAAGCTGAGATTTTCAGGGATCGGCACACAGTTCACGGCGGGAGATTTCACATATTCCGCGCAGCCGCCGTCTACCCCGCGGCCAAAAAGGGTGTAGTCGCGGCACAGGTTATCTTCGCCCGCGAGGCATTTCTCGCAGTGCCCGCAGGAAATTCCGGGCTGCAGCAACACACGATCGCCGGGCTTGACGTTCGTTACTTTGTCGCCGACGCGCGCAACTTCTCCCGCGATGTCGCTGCCGGGAACGTGCGGCAGTGGAATGTTGATACCAGGAATTCCCCGCCGCAGCCAAAGATCCAAATGATTCAGCGCGCAAGCCCGGACGTGCACGAGGACTTCGTAAGGCGAAATTGGCGGCTCCGGCACCTCAATATACTTCAGGACTTCCGGGCCGCCATGCTCGCTGTAAACGATCGCCTTCATCCATTCACCTCGCACACGTTCAGCATCCAGTGTTATCAGCCCGGACTGAAGAGAGTCAAGCAGCGTAGCCAGTGAACTGTGTGTGAAGCGGAGACTGTCGCAGATACTGCGGCTTATTCTTCGCGATGAAGGGTATCGTTGGCATTCATGCCGGCAAAGCGGCTGGCTGCGTCGAAAGCTTCATACCCTATGGCAACAACTAAGATCAAAATAATCCAGAGCACACCGCCTCCTCGTCCATCTTGTTTGTTAGTAGTGAGCGAGGCGAGCGAAACGTTACAGACTGATTGCTGCATGGTAGAAGCTGGCCAGGACCGGCGGGACGACTAGGCGTTTGGCTTGCTGCTCGTGATATAACGTCCAGCCATGACGGACGTATGGGGTCGGCGTTTGTTTAAATTGGGCGGAGTCGTGCTGGTGCTCCTGGGATTGGTGCACGCCATTTCCCTGTTGGAAAAACTGGTTCCTGCGAATGACACCGAAAAGCAGTTGTTGGACTTGATGACCAGCTACAGGTTCAATCTCATGGGCTCGAGCCGCAGCATGAACGATCTGCTCCGTGGGTTCAGCATTTCGTTCATGCTTGCCGCGCTCGGGTTTGGCGCCCTGGACCTTGTGCTGTCCGGAGAGTGCTCGGGGCTATTGAAGCGAGTCGCGCTCGTTAATGCGAGCTGGCTAGCCGCGATGACAGCGATATCCGTGCATTATTTTTTCGTGGCGCCGACAGCGTTTCTCGTGGTCGCGCTGTTGATCTTTGTGCTGGCTTGGCTGAAGCTGCCGTCTAAACAGACCAACTAGCACGCTTGTAGAACCTCTGTGCTGCAACAGCCACCTTGCCCACGAAAGCCATGCCCTGCACACACACGCCGACGCATGAAATTATTCGCGTGTTGTGCTACGGTAATTGAATGGGGCCCGAGCAGGATCTCGGAGCGCGGCTAACCGCAGGAATCAGGTGCACACCCCGACGCGCGCGCGTAACTCCATATTCCCAAGGCCGGCTTACTCGACGCGTTCCAGGCTTGGACTGCGGCTCTCGCACGTTGCACCCTGCCTATCCATCATCGCCAGCCTTCCGGCAATGGTTTTCTACTCGATACAGAAGAACAGCGCAAAAACGGCGAGATTCGCGTAACCCGTCTCGAATGAGCAGCTTGAGTTTTTCTACTCGATACAAGTCGACATTTTCTACTCGATACAAACGGAGTTTTTTCCGCAACGGGCGTGTCTAAGCGAAAACAGGAAAATGGACATTTTTGAAGAAGTGGTGAGGATGCGGGCGGCGGGCGAGCGCGGGGCGCTCGCGACCATCGTGCACACGAACGGCTCGATCCCCAGCTATGAAAGCTCGCGAATGCTGGTGCGCGATGACGGCTCGATCCTGGGCACGGTGGGCGGCGGGTGCGTGGAAGCGGAAGTATGGGCCGCCGCAAAACAGGTCATCATCGCCGAGCAGCCGCGGAAACTAACTTTCAATTTGAATCATGAAGCCGAATACGACGCAGGGCTGATTTGCGGCGGCACGCTGGAAATTTTTGTCGAGCCGGTTCTGCCGCAGCCCACGCTTTATATTTTCGGCGGAGGACATGTTTCCACCGCCGTTGCGCCCATCGCCCACCGCGCCGGATTCAAAATCGGCATCGTGGACGACCGCGAAGCGTTCGCGAACGCGGAGCGATTCCCCATGGCGACGGAGATTTACACTTCGTATGCGGAAGCTTTCGAAAAAATCCAGCCGAATTCGTCTTCCTATCTGCTGATCGTCACGCGCGGACACAGCGGCGACATGCGCGTGCTTGCTTGGGCCGTCGGAACCGAAGCGCGCGGTTTCGTGCCGCGCTACATCGGCATGATGGGCAGTAAGCGCAAAGTAATTGCAGTTTATCGGGCTCTCGAAAAAGAAGGTTTCACTCCCGCACAATTTGATCGCGTACACGCTCCGGTCGGCATCGACATCGGCGCGCTCACTCCCGAGGAAATCGCCGTAAGCATCACCGCGGAATTGATCGCTGTCCGCCGCAACGCGTCGAATCTACCTAATAAATCAGTCAAAATTTCCGAAATCATCCAGCTATTGCAGGAGTGACGCAATGCTCGCCGCTGCGATCCTTGCCGCTGGTGAATCTCAGCGGATGGGCCAGCCGAAAGCGCTGGTTCCCTTCCAAGGACTGAGCTTCGTTGAACATCTGATCACCGCGACGCGCCATGCGCGGATCGGCCTGACGCGAATCGTGCTCGGCGCCGGAGCAAACGATATCCGCGCGAAGCTGCCGGTTGATTCCGCATCCATCGTCGTGAACCCTGATTGGCCTAAGGGCCAGCTTTCGTCGATTCACGCGGCGATTCGCAGTTTGCCGTCCGGTGCGACCGAAGGATTGATGATTTGCCCTGTGGATCATCCGCTGATTTCACCTCACCTGGTCGCACAGCTGGTTCGCTCGTTCGATTCCAGCGATAAGCCGGTGATCTTACCGAAGTATCACGGACGCCGCGGGCATCCGGTAATCTTTCGCGCAGTGCTTTACGAAGAGTTGCTGGCGGCTCCTGACGAAGTCGGCGCGCGCCAGGTGGTATGGGATCACGCGACGGAGATCTCGGAAGTCGAGACGGAGGAAGAAGGCGTCATCTTGAACCTGAACGATCCTGAAACACTCAGGAAAGCGTTGGGACATATGGGACCATGGCCTAAGGAATCTTCTTGAGCAGCGCCGCGACCGCGTCGCCACAAAGTTGCGCCGCGTGGAAGGTCGCGGGCGGCAACCCTCCGAGGGTGGATGAGATTTGCTGAGGGACGATGGCGCGGAGTTCCGTGGGAGATTTACCTATAAGGAGGTCCGTGAGCACTGAACTCGACGCAATGGCGGCGACGCACCCCTGGGTCTTAAAGCGAGCCGCGGAGACACGCTGGCCGTCGAGCCGCACGGACAGCCGCAAAATGTCACCGCACACTGGATTGGTGACCTCGACGGTGACGCTGGCGTCGCGCAGTTCCCCGGCATTATGCGGATTGTGAAAGTGGTCGAGGATCGCGTCGTTGAACAAGAAAAATACCTCGGGCACCGAAAAAAGGAACTGCGCCGACCGTATGCAGTGATGATAGCAACATCAGTATAGTTCTCGCGGAGATGGCTGAATAGTTGATAAAAGTTTTGTCAGGGGCTTCCCAAATCCTTCGCTTGATGGTTCAATCTTGTTGACAGGAGTTGGCTTACACATATAACTTAGCAGACCCAGCCAGCGCTTTCCCGAACAGGGCGCGGAAAAGCGGCCATTTAATTCGCCTACAGGAAGGTTTAGGAGATAGAAAGATGCGACGAATTGGATACATCTTCACGCTCGCACTGGTGCTCGCACTGTGCGCGACCGCCAGCTTTGCGCAGGATGGGAAGCTGAAGATCAAGGTAACGCCCCCTCAGGCGTATGTATTCGTAGATGGCAATGCTATTCGGGAAGGAAGCCAGTCAATCAAACTGGCCGCTGGCAAGCACACCGTGGTAGTCGTGAACTACGGCTACAAGATTTCGACACAGGACGTCAACATCGAGGCCGGCAAGACGACAGATCTCAACGTGGCGCTCGAGGCTTACGGTGATAAGGTCGCCGGCCCCTGGGGCCGTGTTTATATTTCGGGGACAGATACCAAGGCGGCAGTTCTTTCGGACGGAAAGACTCCAGGCTATTTCGTGGGCCATGTGGATGAGTTCGACAACGATTTCTGGCTTTGGAAGCAGGAGTTGCTGCTGCCTCCCGGTACGCATCACTTGACGATCACTCGCGGCGGCAAGGAACTCTGGTCTGGTGACGTGAACGTGGAAGCGGGCAAGAAGGTTTCGATCAACGTGGGCAAGAATTCGCAGCAGCCCTCGGATTGGTCGAAGCGCCAAGCTGACTTGCAAAAGAAGGCGCCGCTGCCGCGCTTTCACGCAGGTATCGCCAGTGCCACTGTAGTCATCGCGCCGGTGAAGGCGTCAATGACCAACAGCAGCGCAAATATCAATTGCGGCCAGTCCACCGACCTGCAATGGCAAACCACCGATGCCGTGGACGTGAGCATCGACAACGGCGTTGGCAACGTCGCCGGCAGCGGAACGCAGTCAGTGTCACCGCACGCGACGACCACTTACACGATGACGGCGGCGGGACCCGGCGGTAGGGTGACCGGTACCGAAGCAGTGAACGTAAACACGACCGTTGTGGCGAGCCTGACGGCGAACCCCAGCGAATTGCACTATCGCAAGATCGGCGACAAAGTCATCACCGATGATTCCGGCACGCTGACCTGGACCACTTCGAATGCGGATTCCGCGAATTTGGATCCCATCGGCAAGGTCGATTTGAACGGCAGCCAGCAAGTGAAGGCCGATCCCACGAAGACGGACATCGGTCCAGTAGATGAAAGCAAGAACTACTCGCTGACGGCCACGAACGTTTGCGGCGGGTCGACCACACAGACGGCGTCGGTGCACGTAACCGGTTCGATCGAACCGATCCCCGAAGTCGTGCTGCAAAGCGTGTTCTATCCCACGGATTATCCGGACAAGAAGAATCCGCAAGTCGGCTTGGTCAAGAGCCAACAGCTTGATCTCGCGACGCTTGCGGCCGGATTCAAGAAGTATCTCGAATACGATCCGGATGCGAAGCTTTCGGTTGAAGCTCACGCGGATATACGCGGCTCGAAGCCCCACAACCAGGATCTGAGCGAACGGCGCGTCGAGCGCATCAAGCAGTACCTCGTTGACCAGGGAATCGGAGCGGACAAGATACAGACGGCGGCCTACGGTAAGGACCGTCCGATGGACAGAAAAGAAGTGAAGACCCTGGAAGAGACCAATCCGAACAAGCCTCCCAAGGTGCGTCTGCGCAACGTTACCGGCGATTGGTACGCGTACAACCGCCGCGCGGACATCGTGCTGCTGCCGACCAACAAGACGTCGACGCAGTTCTATCCGCACAACGCCGACGACTCCGGCATTTTGTGGCAGATCCCCAAGCCGAACCTGAAGAAGGTGGAGGCTGCGCAGTAAGTCGACATCAACCGAAGCAGCTTCAGGATTTTTCGAGCTGCAGATCAAATCTGACGCGCCGGGGAGTGCTGCTCTCCGGCGCGTTTTTCTTTTGGGGCTGCGTTTCGTGATTCACAGTACGCGGACGTAGAATTGTTTTCATCATGGCGCGCAAGACTTCCGACCGGATGAGAATCGTTTCGCTTGCGCCCAGTGTGACTTCGATTTTGCTCGAGCTTGGGGCGGGGCGTGAGCTTGTCGGCGTGAGCCGCTGGTGCAAGGACGTGGCCGATGTGGGGTCGCGGCCCACGGTGGGCGATTGCTGGAAGTTGGATATTCGGGAAGTGATGAAGCTGCGGCCAACTTTGTTGATCGGTTCGGTGCCCTTCGCGGCGGAAGCCGTGGCGAAAATACTTGAGCAGCCCGTCGCGTTTCTGGCTATCAATCCGCGGTCTTTGGCGGATATCGAGAACGATGTGCAGGCGCTTGGGCGGCTGGTGGGTCGTGGGCGAAGTGCGCAGCGGTTGATACGAAGGCTGCGTGGGACGTTCGATGGCGTGGCGCGGCGGGCGCGGCGTTTCGGTCAACGCTCGCGGCCTAGGATTTACTGCGAGGCTTGGCCGAATCCGCGGATTAGTTCCCCGCCCTGGGTTGCGCAACTCGTAGAAATTGCGGGCGGCAGAATGGCGGTTAAGGCTGGCACGCGGGTGAGCGACGCGGAGGTTGCACGAGCGAAACCCGACATCATTATATTGGCGTGGACTTCTGCTGGAGACCGAGCGAAGGTCGATACGGCCTTGGGTAATCCGGCGTGGAGCGACTTGCCGGCTGTGAACAATCGGCGCGTGGTGGTGATTCGAGATGAGTTGTTGAATACTCCTGGGCCGCCCTTGATGCGAGGCGCTCTTGAGTTGGGACGCGTGATTCGCGAGTGGCGCGAACATTGTTAAGCGTGCGCTGCGACGCGTCAAAGATCTAACACGGAGAGCACAGAGGAACTGCGGAGGGCACACAGAATTCGTGCGACGGCGAATTTAACCGCAGCGACGCTGAGGAAACCTGGGGCTAACGACTCAGTGCTCGGTTGTATGGATTGAATCTGCGCGAGAACCAGGAGCAACGATGATTGTGGTTGTGGCGGCGCTGATTGAGTGGGAGGGAAAACTGCTGGTTTGCCAGCGGCGGCGCGGGGATTCGTTTGGATTGATGTGGGAGTTTCCTGGCGGCAAATTGCAGACGGGCGAGACGCCGGCAGAGGGGCTCGCTCGGGAATTGCGCGAAGAGCTGGGAGTATATGCGGAAGTTGGCACCGAAGTATTTCGCACGCGACATCATTATGCGGAGTTGAGCAACCCGATCGAATTGATTTTCCTAGCGGCCAAGGTGGACGCGAGCAAGATTCGAAACATTGTGTTCGAAACCATGGAGTGGCGCGCGCCGTCGTCGCTTGCCGAATTGAATTTCCTGCCTGCTGACCGGGAATTTATCGCGAAGCTGGCGCGGGACCATGTTGCAGCGACGGAGGCGACCTCGTAGGGCTCAGTCGGCTGTCGCAAAAGTGAATCGCTGCGCCGAAGCGTCACGAAAGTTAGTCCTTAAGAGGATGTGCGCAAGCTGCGGTTGAGGTGTATTCTAGTGGATAGAAAATTGTGGAGCGCGCACCGTTGGAGGTGACGGGCTTTCGCACTGAGCGAGAAGAGGGCCAAGCGAAAACATGGATAACGAACTTACCGTACCGCTGCAAGGGTTAGACCCTTCTGAAATCCAAGAGTGGCTTGAATCGCTGGATTCGGTTTTGCAGTCGAGCGGTCCCGACGTTGCTTGCTACATTCTGGAACGCCTGCGCGCACATGCAAAAGTAGTGGGGATCGAAATTCCTTTTACCGCGAAGACTCCTTACGTCAACACCATTCCTCACAGCTTGCAGCCGGCATTTCCCGGCGATCAGCAACTCGAACGGCGAATCAAGAGCCTGGTGCGCTGGAATGCGATCGCCATGGTCGTGCGCGCCAATCGCGAAGAGCACAACATCGGCGGCCACATTTCGACTTATGCTTCCGCTGCGACGCTTTATGAAGTGGGTTTCAATCATTTCTTCCGCGCACGCACGCCTGAGTTCGAAGGCGACACTGTTTATTTTCAGGGTCACGCCGCGCCGGGAATTTACGCGCGCGCTTTCCTGGAAGGACGTCTTTCTGCAGCGAAGCTCGAGAACTTTCGGCGAGAACTGAAGCCTGGCGGCGGACTTTCTTCTTATCCTCATCCCTGGCTCATGCCTGACTTCTGGGAATTCCCCACGGTTTCGATGGGCCTCAGCCCGCTGATGGCCATTTATCAGGCGCGCTACAACCGTTATCTGGAAGATCGTGGAATCAAGCCAGTGACTGATGCGAAAGTTTGGGCGTTCCTGGGAGACGGCGAGACCGACGAGCCGGAATCGCTAGGTGCCATCACTTTGGCTGCGCGTGAAAAACTGGACAACCTGATTTTCGTCATCAATTGCAACTTGCAGCGTTTGGATGGTCCGGTGCGCGGCAACGGACAGATCATTCAGGAGCTAGAGTCCGCGTTCCGTGGAGCCGGCTGGAACGTGATCAAGGTTCTGTGGGGCACGGAGTGGGATTCGATCCTTGATCGGGACACCGAAGGCCTGTTGGTCAAGCGCATGGGCGAACTCGTGGACGGCGAGTATCAGAAGCTGGTGGTGTCGTCCGGCGCGTACGTACGCGAACATTTCTTCGGCTCCGACCCGCGGCTGCTGCGTCTCGTCGAACCGTTAGCGGATGAGGAGTTGCGCCGGTTGCGGCTGGGCGGACATGATCCGCGGAAAGTCTATGCCGCTTACAAGTCCGCGGTGGAGCACAAGGGCGCACCGACGGTGATTTTGGCACGGACGATTAAGGGTTACGGACTGGGAGAAGCGGGCGAAGGCAAGAACGTCACGCACCAGCAGAAAAAACTGAACGAGGAAGAACTGCGCGAGTTCCGCAGCCGGTTCGACATTCCATTGACCGACGAGCAGTGCGCGGAAGTTCCCTTCTATCGCCCGGCGGACAATAGCGAAGAGGCCCAGTATCTGCGCGCGCGGCGTGAAGAATTGGGCGGTTACGTGCCGCGGCGAAGCGTGCGAGCCAAGCCACTTGTGGCGGACCACGACGAATTGTTCAACGAGTTTCTCACCGGCAGCGAAGGCCGCGAAGTTTCGACGACGATGGCGTTCGTCGGAATCTTGCGCAAGATGCTGCGCGATCCGGAGATGGGGAAACTGATCGTGCCCATCGTTCCGGATGAAGCGCGGACATTTGGCATGGAATCGCTATTCCGCACAGTCGGAATTTATTCGAGCGTCGGGCAGCGTTACGAGCCGGTGGACGTGAACACGTTACTTTATTACAAGGAAGCCAAAGACGGGCAGATTCTAGAGGAAGGAATTACCGAAGCGGGCTCGATGGCTTCGTTCATCGCCGCCGGGACGGCGTACGCGACTCATGGCATCAACACGATTCCCTTTTTCATTTACTACTCGATGTTCGGGTTCCAGCGCATTGCCGACTTTATATGGGCAGCGGCGGACATGCGCGTTCGCGGCTTCCTGCTGGGCGGAACGTCGGGCCGCACGACGCTCGCTGGCGAAGGCTTGCAACACCAGGACGGCAACAGCCAGGTGCTGGCGCTGCCGGTGCCGAATCTGCGCGCGTACGATCCCGCATTCGCTTACGAACTCGCGGTGATTATCCAGGACGGCATCCGCCGCATGTACAAGGAAGGCGAAAGCATCTTCTATTACATCACGGTGATGAACGAACCTTACGCCATGCCGGAAATGCCCGGAGACGTTCGCGAAGGAATTCTGAAGGGGATGTATAAGTTCCGCGCTGCAACCAATGGCGATTCGAAGCTGCGCGCGCAACTATTTGGCAGCGGGGCGATATTGAATGAAGCGCTCCGCGCGCAGGAGATACTTGCGGAGAAATATGGCGTGGCCGCGGACGTGTGGAGCGTGACGAGTTACAAGGCGCTTTACAGCGACGGGATCGAGACGGATCGCTGGAATCGTTTGCATCCCGGCGAAAAGCCTCGCGTGCCGTATGTTACCGAATGTCTTGGCGATGCGCCGGGAGTGCTCGTAGCCGCCACGGATTATCTGAAGACCTTGCCGAGCATGATCAGCCAGTGGATTCCGCGGCGAATGGCTACTCTTGGCACGGACGGCTTCGGACGCAGCGAAGGCCGCGCATCTCTGCGCGATTTCTTCGAGGTGGATTCGCGGTTCATCACGCTGGCTGCATTGAACGAACTTTTCCTCGACAGGAAAATCCAGAAATGCGTAATCGAAAAAGCGATCGCGGATTTGGGCATCGACAGCGAGAAACCTAACCCGGTCACTTCTTAGAGTGTCGTCCTGCAAATCGGCGGCGTATACAGGGCACAGCAAGCAGCGCCCCTACGCTCGTCGCCATTCACGATGGATCTTTCTGGAACAACCCCTCAGCTACCATGGCGCGCAGCATGCCTGTTGATCTTGCCGTAGTCCGGCATGTGGACGCAGAGGCCGCCTTGCTGCGTCATTTTTGAGAACCCTGCCACGAGTTGTTCCTTGTAGTGATCCATCGCGAAATCGAAAGGGTCGGCAGGCTGCATGTCGAGCAGCACCAGGTCCGTCTGGTCCATGGTCAGTTTGCCGAAACGCACCGTGCCGCCCTGGAATTGCAGGTAATTCCGCGCCCCGCAGGTATTCGTCAGCGGCTGCTGGCTTCCCTTCTCCTCCTTAGCAGCAAATGCCAGCGCGATCTGGCCGTTTTCAATCTTGATGCTGGTTAGCCGGCCGCGCAATTGCGGCGGAGGCAAAAGCACCTGTGGGTCCAGGATTAGATCATTCTTGTCCACCGAAACGCCTTCGACCTTGTTGGTGTCGACAAGCTTCGAGGTATCCAGGCCGAGCATGTCCATCAGGCCCTTCACCGGCAGATGAAGCGCTTCCACTTTCGTGGTGTGGACGCGAATCATTCCCTGGGGAGTAACCGCGAGCGTGCTCGTTGTTGAGAATGGGATGCCGCCTTTGCTGACCAAAAGTCCCTTGACGGTGAGTTGATCTCCTTCAATGGTTGCCGCTAATTTCTTGAACGGAGCGTCCGGCTTGGGGAACACATAATCGTTGAGGTCATTGGTGAGGGACGTGGTGTTGAGCGTTACGCTTGCAAAGTCAACGTCGATGCCGAACGATTGTCGATCATCGAAGGCGATGATTTGATCGGGCTTCGGCGTCAGCTTGCCATTTAGCGAAACAATGTGAACGATGATTTTATCAGTGAGATGGTAGTTCACGTTCTTCATGATGGCGTTGACATCGCCGCCTCCAGCGGAAGGGTTTGCTGGGGATGCGGCGTTCGGCGGCGAGCTTTGCTTCTGGGTTTGTTGCCCTCCGCACGCAACGGCGGTGAACAAGAATGCCAGGCTACCTGCGACGACTGCGACACGTTTCACGAATGTCTCCGATGATCCTTGCTTGAATCGGCTTTGTCTCTTTAACGAATCAGCACGGATCATGGTACCTGCGCAACGGCGAAGTCTTAGTCAAGCGAACGCTGTAAAAGTGGAGGGGAAATGCTGGCTGGCAATTGAACGGCGCTAGACGAGGGAGCGGCCGCCGTCCACCACTAGGATTTGGCCGGTGACGAAATCGGCGGTGGCCAGGTAGGCGACTGCTTGGGCGATGTCGTCGCCGGTTCCGGTGTGATGCAGGGGAACGCGGCGAATGTACTCTTCGTCGGGCGGCTCGCCGGGAAACTGGATGGTGCCGGGCGCGACGCTATTGACCAAGATTTCCGGACCCAGAGCGCGGGCGAGGCAGCGCGTGAGCATGATCGAGCCAGCTTTCGAAACGCAGTAATGCGTGTAGGCAGGCCAGGCGAGCAAGCCGCCCAGCGATGAGAGATTGATGATGTGCCCGCGACCTTGCCGCTTCATGATAGGCGCGGCGGACTGGGCACAGAGAAATTGGGATTTGAGGTTTACGTTGAGGATGTGGTCCCACTGCTCTTCAGTCAGCTCCTCGAACTTTGCGGGGAAGAACGTACCGGCGTTATTGACGAGTATGTCGAGACGGCCGAATTCGTTTTCGGCGGCGGAGAATAATTTTTGGACGTCCAAGCGCTGCGAGACGTCCGCCTTTGCGGCAATCGCGCGGCGCCCGGTGGATTTGATTTCAGCCACGAGCGTGTCGGCTTCCGGCTTCGAGCTGGCGTAGTTCACGACGATGTCCGCGCCGTCGGCCGCCAAGCGCAGAGCGATGCTGCGGCCGATGCGTTTTGCGGCACCGGTTATCAGAGCAACCTGACCTGCTAGCGGGTTACCGGGCATTGCGAGTTCCCTCCTGTCTGAGGAGCTTCACCTTAACATTTTGCGTCTTGGGGCGAAACGAGGTTGAGGAAAGGAGGAAGGGAGGGCGGAGGTAAAGGAGGTGGAGGAGTCTGCGTGACAGACCACGAATTCGGTACTTCAGCGACTAAAGCCGCGCACTTGGAACTTGCAACGTTGATGTCGCGGCTGAAGCCACGCCTACAAAGACTCTCGAAATCTCAGACAGGCAAGAGCAAGCCGAGGGAATAAAGGCAGTCAAGGTATTGGAAGAAGCGAAGGAGGCCGAGGAAGCTAAGGGGCTTGCCTGTTAGAATCGGGGCGCAATTTATTGGAGGCGGCATGAAAGTGGATTTGCTGACGATTGCGGCGCATCCGGACGACGCGGAGCTGACCAGCGGCGGGACTTTGCTTGCCATGGCGGAAGCGGGATACCGCACGGGAATACTGGATTTGACGCGTGGTGAGACGGGTTCGCGCGGGACGCCGGAGATTCGGCTGCGCGAAGCGGCACACGCGGGAAAGATTTTGCGGGCGACGGTACGGCGGAATCTAGGCCTTCCCGACGCGCGTCTGGAGCTGCGCGAGGAGTACAAAATGGCGATCGCGGAGGTGATTCGCGAATTTCAGCCGCACACGGTGATACTCCCCTACTGGGAAGGCCGCCACCCGGACCACTACACGGCGGCGAAGCTCGGCTACGAAGCATGCTTTGTCGCGGGGCTAAAGAATTACCCGCTGGGTGGCGAAGCGTTCCGGCCATTCAAGATTTTGTACGCGGCGGCATACGATTTCGTGCGGCCGACGTTTTGCGTGGACATCACGAAACACTTCGAGCGGCGGAAACGGGCAATCCTGGCGTATGCATCGCAGTTCAACCCGCCGAAGAAAGAGAGACGATCGAAGGTGGTTTTGCCGCTCGATGAACTCGAAGGGCGGATGAATTCGATCGCGCATTATTACGGGCGGCTTATTGGCGTGAAATATGCGGAAGGCTTCGTGGTAAAGGAAGTGTTGCAGGTGGAGGACGTGGTGAAATTGCCGGTCCGGTCGGTTTAGGTTAGAAGGTGAGCGAGGAACCTGCGTGCGTCGTCGGGTTGGCGCCAAGACCAGAGGCTCATAGCCTAGAAGTCGTCGGATTCTTGGGTGTAGGTGAAGCCCGGGAGGTCGTTTGTGGGGCCCTTGCGGTCAACTTTTACTTTTTCGGCGCGCTCGTTTTCGGCGCCCGCTTTGCGCAGGACGGCGTAGGTGGCTAGGGCTTCGTTGTAAATCTTAGTAACCAAATAGGATTCGCCGGTGTCGTCCTTCTTCCACACCTGGCCGACTTGTATCTTACGGGCGGGCACAATATGAATGTAGACAGAATCGGGAGGCCCGTCAATACGGCAGCGCCGGGGTGTTCCCGCCACTAACGCTGGCACGCCCACTAACCGGGCTTTGCGCCTCGGCGGCAGCCTTCGACCGCGACGTCTTCTTAGGGGAACTGGACGCCCTTTTTCGCCTGGCGAAGCCAACTATTCCCTTCTATTTGCATCAAAGAATTCAGCAGGGTGCTGCCGGTGGGGGTGTATAATCCGTGCAGAATCCGCCGGAGGTAACCATGAAGACGAACTTGGCGGCGCAGCTAGGAGCCATGATTGTCGCGGCCTCGCTGATCACGTCCACCAGCGTGGCAAGCGCGCCCCAGCAGGGGCAGCAGCAATCCGCTCCGCAGTCCACCCAGCAATCACCCTCGACGCCGTCGCAGCAGGCGCCCCCGCAACAGACCACTCAGCCTGCGCAGCAGCCCGACACGCAACAGCAAGGCAGCGTCCAGCAGGCGGACCAACCGATTATTCAGCAGCCGACCGACGCGAAAGTGAAGGCTGGAAGCGAAGCGGACGTCAACGCCATCGGAAATCGCAGCGTTGGGCACGGACTGAATTTCTATTCGCTCGAACACGAGATCGCTCTGGGCAAACAGCTTTCGGCTGAAGTCGAGCGACAAGCGAAATTCATCAACGATCCAGTGGTTACCGAGTACGTGAATCGAGTTGGCCAGAACCTGGTGCGGAACTCCGACGCGCAGGTGCCGTTCACGATCAAGGTGATTGATTCGGACGTGGTGAACGCGTTTGCCCTGCCGGGTGGTTTTTTCTATGTGAACAGCGGATTGATCCTGCACGCGGATGAAGAATCGGAACTTGCTGGCGTGATGGCGCACGAAATCGCGCATGTTTGCGCACGGCACGGCACGAAGCAAGCCACCAAGGGCGAAATCACGCAGCTCGCGATGATTCCGGCGATGATTTTTATTCCTTACACCTGGGCCGGATACGCGATTTATCAAGGCATGCAGTTCGCGATTCCGATGGCGTTCCTGCAATTCACCCGCACCGATGAACGCGAAGCCGACTATTTGGGCCTGCAATACATGTACAAGGCGGGCTACGACCCGAACGCGTTCGTGTCGTTCTTTGAAAAAGTAGCGGCCGACGAGAAGAAGCAGCCGGGAACTGTCCCGAAGATCTTCTCGACGCATCCACCGACGCCGGATAGAATCGAAGCTTCGCAGAAGGAAATTGCGACGATTTTGCCGCAGCGCGAAGAATATATCGTGACGACCTCCGAATTCGACACCGTCAAGCACCGGCTGCAGCTGATCGAAGCGAACGTGAAGGTGAACGACAAGAACCCGAACAAGCCGACGCTGCGCAAGAAGACGTCGACGAACAAACCGGGCGATTCGACTACTACTTCCGGGGGAACGACAACGGATCCCGATAGCGATCCTGACCGGCCAACCTTGCAACGGCGGCCGGACCCGAATCAGCAACCCTAGAATTGAAATCGGAAAGCGGAAAATAGAAATTAGAGAACCTAAGGCGCCCAACTCAGACTTGGGCGCTTTTTTGTGTTTTGGGTCCTCTTGTGACTGGGTATACGGGAACGGCGGGTCTAGCGGGTCTGAACTTCGGCGACACCCATGCGTTTCAGGCCCTCGGAGTAATACTTCCGGTAGAGGATGTCCCATTCCTCGCTACCCTCCAGGATTTCCTTTTTCTGCGAGGCAATTTTCGTGCGGACTTCGGTGTCCACCTGCTCTTCGAGCTTCAGAAGAGAGGTGATGATGGTGACGATCTCCTGG
>DATEVZ010000065.1:0-15347 GCA_035258265.1 Candidatus Acidiferrales bacterium | reverse complement strand
AGCGTAGTGGGCGAAGCTCCCGCCAGCGCCGATGCCGATAGTTCAGCCGCGAGTGCAGCTGCGGATAGCTCAGCAAATGGCGCTACGGCAGCAAAAAGCCCGGCGAAATCTGGCGGCGAGGATAAGAGTGCGCTGAAATCCCAGATTGCTGACGCGAAGGAAAAATTGTCCACTATCAAGACCGATCTTGACCTGCTCCAGCGTACCAACACTCTCGATTCGCAGATGTATTACGGCAAACCAGATTATTCCTCGGACAAGGAAGGCGCGGCCAAGCTAAAGGACGAACAAGATCAGATTGCGGCCAAGCAGCAGGAAATGGACGACCAACAGAAGAAGATTGACGAACTGGAAGCCGAGCTCGCTAAGGTCGCTCCGCCGGCCACCGAAGACAACTCAAACTCGAATTAAGACCGTAGGGACGCCGCTTGCGCCCGGGGGTCGCAGCATTGCCGAAGTTTTCGCGGACACACGCACCGTCTGCAGTCAGAATTTCGTGATGTCCACAGGCGTCAAACCTTTCTCATCGCAATAATCGTGATAGCGCTTCAGGAATGTCTGCCAGTTTTCGGTGGCGATCGTGTTTCCAGCGGCGTCCACAAAATCCAGCGCTCCTTCAATCGCCGCAAACACGACCGTATCTTCCCTGCCCACCATGCGCGGCGAATGTGTCGAGCCCGCAACTTCAAAAACCACGTCGCCCGCTTCCGAAACCCAGCCTTCGTCGTAAGTCCACGCTCCCTGCACGGTGTAAACCACCACTGTGCCTGGATGGAAATGCATCTGCAGCGCCGCTCCCGGCACCGAACGAATAAACAAAATGATTTGCCCGGTGATGGGATTCAGTTTAATCAGCTTGATGAAATGCCCGGCAGCCCACGGCACCCACGGCAAACCCTTGGGATCCGTGTGGCTCGCTAGCGCCTTATGAACGGGATGCGTGCTCGTGCTCATAATTGCGTCCTTCGCGGCGGCACGCTCTGAATCCAAATCTTCACACGATGCAGCCATCGCGCGCCGCCAAGACCCCTACAAAACCGCAGGCCCCAGCCGCTGTCAAGCGGATTGTGTTCCGCTCTCGTAAGAGAGCGGCCCAGTCAGTGGTTTCAAGGCCAACTGTCGCGGTGCTATCATCCGGCTACTTCCCTGGGCACACGGTCAAAATTTCGGCGGACGGATCAGCCATGCGTCGAATCAAACTCTCTGAGCTTCACGAGCAAGCCTGGTTCCCCAAGATCTTTCGCGACGGTGTTATGGACGCTCTGCAAGCCGTCTTCCGAATCGGGAAAATCTACGAACCCGTTACCGCCCGCCTTTTGAGCGCGGTCAAAGCCTCCGGCGCACATCGCCTGATCGATCTTTGTTCAGGTGCGGGAGGGCCTTGGATCTCGCTGCATCAGACGCTTGCGCGTGAGAGTACAGACCGATTCGAAATCTGCCTGACGGACAAGTATCCAAACATCGCCGCATTCCGTGGTGCGCGAGAAGCCTCTGAAGGGGCCATCAGCTATTGCGCCGAATCGGTCGATGCCACAAGAATTCCGCCGCAGCTCGGCGGGTTCCGCGTCATGTTTACCTCGTTTCACCACTTCGCTCCAAATCAAGCGACCGCGATACTTCAAAGTACTGTGGACAGTCGGCAGGGGATTGCCATCTTCGAGGCCGCCCGGCGCCGTCCCCTCAGCCTTGTTCTTACCTTTCTCATGCCGCTTGGCGCGTTTTTCACGGTCCCTTTCATTCGTCCCTTCCGGCTGTCGCGCTTGATTTGGACTTATTTGATTCCGGTAATCCCGTTTGTTCTGTGGTTCGATGGAGTCCTTTCTTGTCTGCGCGCCTACTCCCCTGCCGAACTCTCGCAATTGATTTCGCACCTCAGAGGGAACGACTACAAATGGGAAATAGGCGAGGTGACCGGGAGGCTAGCTCCCGTAACATTCATGCTCGGCTATCCAGACCAGCGGAACACCAGTCCAGCGCTCGTGGACGGCCTACAATTCGCTGACAGCGCCATTTAGCCAGCTTATGCTGGCCTGGCTGTTTCAGCACGTACGATCTGCAGTAAGTACCGCGCGGCCCTGGTTTCCGTAGATTTGAGCAACCGGAGGATGCGTCGTGAAGGCAGTGCGAAGAATCATCGTCTACATCGCAACGAGTGCCGATGGTTACATCGCCAGGCCGGACGGCGACGTCGAATGGTTGAATCGCCGGCCGCGCACAGTCGATTACGGCATGGGCGCGTTCTATCCCACAATTGATACGATCCTGTGGGGACGCAAAACCTACGACTGGGCTCTCGACTATCACAAGAAGAGTGGCCGGAAAGGCGGCATATTCGACAAGAAGGTTGCCAACTACGTGTTTTCGCGGAAGCCTGCGAAACGAGCGACTCCAGGGGTAAAATTTGTGTCTGAGCCGGTGAAGGCATTTGCGCAGCGCCTCCGCGCGACTCCGGGAAAACAGATCTGGATGATGGGCGGCGGAGAGCTGATCGCCTCGTTTCTTGATGTCGGCGAGATCGACGAGTTCGACATCCACGTCATTCCCACCCTCATCGGTGAGGGCATTCCACTCATCGCGCCGCGCCACCGGGACGTGCCGCTTCGCTTGCGCTCAACCAAGAAGTACCCCGATGGCGTCGTCCGATTGTGCTATGCAGTCGAGAGGTAGCTCGTTCGTGAAGAAGGCAGTGGCCCACAACTGCGACTTATCTAAGGCGAACGAGCCTGCGTAAACTTTGCTAACCGCAACAAATCCGCTACCTGGCAAGTGAATGTCGATCTAACGGCGGGATCGTCTCGAGTGCTTTCGTTTGCTGCGGCGTGGTTTCGCTTTCGGTGGGCGTGCCGCCTTCCGCCCGCGTTTTACCTTGCCGTGTGCTTTGTCGCTTACCGCACGCGCTAGCTCGCGACGCCGCGCTGCGGCCCATCCGGGCTTATTGTTCTGGCGGCCGCGTGCAATAGCAAGGGCGTCGGCGGGAACATTGTCAGTGATGGTCGAGCCAGCTGCAACGTACGCGCCGTCGCCGACGCGCACGGGCGCCACCAGCGCCGTATGACTGCCAATAAACACGCGGTCGCCAATCGTAGTAGGGTGCTTGGCGACACCGTCGTAATTGCACATGATCGTCCCCGCGCCGATGTTCGCTCCGCGGCCGATGGTCGCGTCCCCAAGATATGTAAGGTGATTGGCTTTTGCTCCTTCGCGCACCACTGTGTTTTTCACTTCTACAAAATTGCCGATGTGCGCGCCCGCGCGTATATCCGCGCCGGGACGCAGCCGCGAAAATGGCCCGACCTGCGCTTTGCTGCCCACTCGGCTCGCGTCCATCACTGTGTGCGCGCCGATGAAAACGTCGTCGTCCACACGCGTGTCGCGCAGAATGCTGCCCGTCTGAATTTTGCATCGCGCGCCGACGCGCGTTTTACCCAGCAGTTGCACGCACGGATCAATCACCGTATCGGGGCCGGCGGTGACCTCGGGATCGATCACCGCCGTCTCCGGAAGGTAAATTGTCACGCCCGCGTCCATCAGTTCAGCGGCCTTCCGCGCCCGGAAAATGCGGTCAATGTTCGCCAGCTCGCCGCGCGTATTGCAGCCGAGCACTTCATTCGCATCGGAGGCCACATGGGCGAGCACGCGTTCATTGCGCTGGCGCAGCAGGCCGATAGCGTCGGTTAGATAAAGCTCGTGATGCGCGTTGTCGGGCCGTAGCGCGTTCAGGCAGGACCAAAGTTTTTCGAGTTTGAAACAATAAATGCTGGAATTCACTTCGCGGATCGCGCGTTGCTCCGGCGTCGCCGCCTTTTCTTCCACGACGGCTTGCACACGTCCTTCGGCATCGCGCACCACGCGGCCATAATTCGTAGGATCGTCAAGCTCGGCGCTGAGAATCGTCGCAGCGGCTTCACCGCGGCGGTGCGTATCCAGCAGCGCCGCAAGAGTCGTAGTACGCAATAGTGCGGCGTCACCTGCGACTACCATCACCAGCTTCGCGCTCCTGCGCATTCTGCGCCGCGCCACCTGCACGGCGTGGCCAGTGCCACGCTGCGGTTGCTGCACCACTGTTTCCGCGCCCAACGATTCGGCTACCGCGCCAACCTCCTCCGCTTGATGGCCGACCACCGCGAGCAATTGCGCTGCTTTGAGTGGCTGGCATGCGCGAATGACATGCTCGAGCAGCGGGCGCCCGCCCGCGCGATGCAAAACCTTCGCCAGCTCGGAACGCATGCGCGTTCCTTTGCCGGCTGCGAGAATCAAGGTGACAGTGTCGGGAGCACCCATACGCAGAGTATTGTCGCTTCCATCCGCAGCTTTGGCAATCGAAACGGGCCCAACGACTGCATAAAGTTGCCAAAATTGTTAACCGAAGGGATATATTGGCAGCAAAGTAGGTGCGGCATGTTCTGTCCAAAGTGCCGAATGACCAATGCCGATTCGGCGCAATACTGCTCTAAGTGCGGGAATCCTCTGCCTGCGAGTGCCGCTGGGGCATCCCGGTCTCAAAATTCAACTGTGGTCGGACCGGGACCGTTAACCGCTCCGGAGGTCCCGACCAGCGGAAAAGCGATTGCCAGCCTAGTGTGCGGCATCTTCACATTTTTCCTCCCCGCGTCTATTGCCGCGATTGTTCTGGGTCACCTTGCGCTGTCAGATATTCGCAAGTCCGCTGGGCGGGTTGGAGGCAAAGGTGCCGCGATTGTCGGCCTCGTGCTGGGCTACGCAGGCATCGCAGTGATTCCGCTTGTTCTCATAATCGCCGCGATTGCGATCCCCAACCTGCTCCGCGCAAGAATGGTGGCAAACGAAGCCGCGGCAGTCGGTTCGCTGCGGACCATTAACATCGCCGCGGTTGAGTACGCGTCCACTTATGAGAATGGCTTTCCATCAAACTTTGAAGCCTTCGGCAACGAAGAAGGCAGCGCGCGGAATTGCAATCATGCCGGCCTTCTTGACCGGCCGCTCGCAGCAGGGCAAACGCACGGCTACCTCTTCACCTATACGCCGCGGTTTCCGAACGGCGAGCCAGGACCGGCCGTGTCACCAAAGGCTGCCGCAAAGGGCTGCACGTCGGGAGGCGCTTCGGGTTACGCAGTAACGGCGGATCCCCTCCGGCACGGCTCAACCGCGCAAAGGAGCTATTACGCCGATCAGACAGGGATTATTCGCTACTCTGATAACGGCCTGCCGGCAACAGCAGACAGTCCTCCGCTGGAGTAACTTCGCCTCAAGAGAACTCAAATCAAGAGGAAATGCGTGAGATTCGTGGAATAATTAGTGCGCAGCTGGAATGGGATCGGAAAGAGCAGAACCAGAAGCCACAGATTCATGCGCACCGGTGGTTTCGGTCCACAAAGTGCGGTCGGCAAGCAATCGTGTGACGAGCTGAGTGTGCAAGGCGTGCCCGGCCTTATGCGCCACGATGCGCGCCTTCAGAGGTCGTCCCACTAGCGCGAGATCGCCTATCAGGTCCAGCGCCTTGTGCCGGCCAAATTCGTCGGAAAAACGCAACGGGCCGTTCAGGATGCCCTCTTCGTCCAGGACGATCGCGTTTTCCACCGATCCGCCGCGAATCAGCCCCATGGCCTGCATGCCTGGAAAATCCTTCATGAACCCAAACGTTCGCGCCGGCGCCAGTTCGCGGCTGAACGATTCCCGGTCCACCGTCATTTCCACTTCCTGCGGACCGACCTCTGGATGTTTGTAATCCACGAAGCAATGCACGCGGAATTGGTCAGCCGGATAGATCCCGATGCGCCGGTCTCCGTCTGAAAATTCCAGCGGTTTGATCACGTGGATGTAACGGCGCTGGCGGCGCAGCTTGCGCGTGCCGGCCTTCGCCAGCAGCTCGATGAAAGGCTTCGACGAGCCGTCCAGGATCGGAAGTTCCAGCGCGTCAATCTCGACGTATACGTTGTCTACGCCGCAGGAATAAAGAGCCGCAAGAAGGTGCTCCACGGTCGAAAGCAGCACGCCCTGCTTCATTAAGCTCGTCGCGTAACTCACGCGCGCGACGTTTCGCACGTGCGCTTCAATCTCAAAATTCTCCAGATCCACGCGGCGAAATACGATGCCGGTGTCCGCGGGCGCGGGCAGCAAACGAAGACGGCACGGCACCGCAGTGTGAAGTCCCACACCGCAAGTTTCGACCGGACGTTGTATTGTAAGTTGGTAGGGCATGCCCCAGGGCCAGTATCATTAGATGCACATTGTTAGCCGCTTGGTTGGAATTATTATGCTTTAGAATCATCGTTTTACAGAGAAAAATAGGGGAAAATTAGTTCCGCTGTGGCAAAGATACAACACTATGTCCTCCAGGCCTGTGGTTCAGAATGAACAGCTTTCGGAAGACTTGGGGTGCATTCAGGCCGAAATATTGAGCAATTGGCTTGGTCGGCTGAACGAACTGGCCCTGCCTGCAAACGCACCTTGCGGGCCGGTTTGAATCAGCGACTCAGCGCATTTGCAAGTTTTCCCATTTCGCGCCGGCCCATCCTGCCAAAAGCTCGTCCAAAGCTTGTGATTCCTGTCTAGCGTATCGGCCTGCGCACTTATACCTTTAGCCATCGAAATCGAACTTCCGGGCTTCGGTTGTCTCGCCGCGGCTGTTCCGCGTACAATAGTTCATTGAAATAAATCAAATGGCGACTCCCTTCACAATTCTTCCCGACTCCACTCTGCCTCCGATGGCGCATCCCCGTCCGTCCTGGCTGCGTGTGCGATTTTTCGGAGGGCCGAAATATCAGGAATTGAAGCGCACCATGCGCACGCTCGATCTACATACAGTCTGCGAGAGCGCGCGCTGCCCCAATATGGGTGAATGTTGGGAACATGGCACCGCGACCTTCATGATTTTGGGCGATATCTGCACACGCGCCTGCGGATTTTGCGCGGTGCCCAGCGGAAAACCACTCGGACCTCCCGCCGAAGACGAACCGGAGCGCGTCGCGGAAGCCGTCGCGAGAATGGGTCTGCGTTATGCCGTAGTCACTTCGGTGAATCGCGACGACCAACCCGATGGCGGCGCTGCAATCTTCGCGCGCACGATCACGGAAATCCGAGCCCGCGTGCCGGGATGCAAAGTGGAAGTCCTGATTCCCGATTTTCGCGGCGATTGGACCGCCCTCGAAACCGTGATGGCCGCGAAACCCGACGTCCTCAATCACAATATGGAAACGGTGCCGCGGCTGTATCGCCAGGTGCGCAAAGGCGCGGTGTACGAGCGTTCGCTGGAATTACTTCGCCGCGCGGGAGAAATGTCGTCCGGCCTTCCGACAAAAACCGGGATGATGCTGGGCCTCGGCGAAACGCGGGACGAAGTGCTCGCAGCTATGCAGGATATCGCCGCGCAAGGCACGCACATCCTCACACTCGGTCAATACATGCAGCCGACGCCTGAGCATCTGCCCATCGAGCGTTACGTTCATCCCGATGAGTTCGCCGAATTCAAGCGCCTCGGCGAAGCAATGGGTCTGAAGCACGTCGAATCTGGGCCGCTGGTTCGCTCTTCCTATCACGCCTTCGAACAACAAGAAGCCGCGCGCTAATAACCGCGCAGCTTAAATCTTTGCCGCTGCGCCATCCGCGGCATTACCTTCTTAATATCATTGAGATGAAAATTCCTGGCGCAGTGTCCCAATGAACCCCTGGCGCGGCCTGAAAAATCTTCCTCGAGAAATTTGGATCCTCTGCGCGGCAACACTGGTGAACCGCTCGGGAACGATGGTGCTGTCATTTCTTGTGCTGTACATCACCGCCACTCTGGGTGTTTCTCCGGCGCGCGCGGCTTTGGCACTCACCGTTTACGGTGTGGCGGCCCTGCTCGCGATGCCGTTCGCAGGGCGGCTCGCCGACCGCGTGGGACCGCTGCCGATCATGAAGGCATCGCTGTTCCTCACCGGCGCTCTTCTGCTGCTCTTTCCACTTGCAAAAAATTACGCAGCAATTTTGGCGATGACGTTTGGTTTCGCCGTTCTCAACGAATCGGTGCGCCCGGCCAACCTGTCAATGGTTTCCTCGATGGTCGCGCCCGCGCAGCGCAAAGCGGCATTCGCGCTCAACCGTCTCGCGGCCAATCTCGGCATGAGCGTAGGACCGGCGGTCGGCGGAATCTTGGCCGTTTACTCTTTTCGCTGGCTGTTTCTAGTGGACGGAGCCACCTCGGTTCTCGCCGGAGCCGTGCTGGCGCTTGCCCCTTGGCGCAACATGAACCAAATCAAGTCACAGGAACCCCAGTGGGACGACGCTGCGGACCTCGGCCGCGAAATCGAAGCGGACAGCGTCACACCGCTTGCTGCGCTTCATCCTGCGGCGGATTTGCAAGCGTTTAGGAACCGCCGGATGCTCTATTTCCTGGCGGCGTTGATTCCCGTGCAGCTGGTCTTCTTTCAATTTTCATCCACGCTGCCGCTATTTCTCGTGCACAATTTGCATTTTTCGGAGTCCATATACGGGACGATCTTCACCGTCAACACACTGCTGATCGTGGCATTAGAAGTTCCGCTGAACAACGCCATGGCGCACTGGAGCCACCGCCGTACCCTCACGCTGGGCGCACTTCTTTATGCCGTCGGATTCGGATCTTATGCGCTCGTGGGCATCACTTCATTCGGTAAGACGGCGGGCGTCTTCGCTGCCGTCATCGTCTGGACGTTCGGCGAAATGATCATGATGCCGGGCAGCTCCGCGTATGCCGCGGAAATCGCGCCGCCGGAGCGCCGCGGCGAATACATGGGTCTTTATACGATGTCGTTTAACATTGGGTTTTCTCTGGGGCCGTTCCTGGGCGCCAGCCTTCTGGAACGCTGGGGTCCAACTGTGGCGTGGGGAGCCGCCTTCGTCTCGGGCTGCATTTCCGCGTTAATGATGAGCCGCATTGGAACCGACACGCATAAGAATAAACGCTCGGTTCAACCTGAGTTAGTGGAGTGAGCCGAGCAGCGAATTTGCAAGCTCACGCGCGTGCGTGGCGCAACCCGTGCAATCTGCGCAGCTGCCACAATTGCCGCAAGCGAAATCAGGCTCGGTCAGCTTGATCGTCGCGCGAAAATATTCCGCGGCTTTATCGTTGCGGCCCATTTCCACGTTCAAATTTCCCAGAAACAATTGAAAAACAGCATTTTTCGGATAACGTGTCACCAGAGGCTCGGCCACTGCGATGGCTCGTTCGTAATCCTGGTCGTACGTGCGCAGATTCTTCGCCAGATAGAAACGCATTTCTACCGGCATCAGCACCCCATGTTCGATGGCGGTCTGCATCTGCTGAATGCCCTCTTTCTTGTTGCCGCCCGGGATGCCCATGAAGAAGCGCAGAAACTTCACGACGCCGGGAAGTGAATCCACGTAGTAGTTGTAGAGACCAAGCCCGCCCGTGGCGTCCGCCATCTGCGAATCGAGTTCCAGAGCGCGAAGAAATTCGGCGCGCGCCGCCAAGCCCGCGTGCGCCACGGCATGATTCTCGCCGCGCAACGCGTCCATTCGTGCTTTCAAGGCAAGCCCCATTCCGGCGTAGAGATGCATTTCCGCGGTGTCCGATTTCGCGATCCGCTCTTGCGCCAAACGGATCGCTTTGTCCGCCAGCGCAAAATATGCTTCGTCCTCCGGTTTCTTGCCGCGCTTCCACGCATCCACCATTCCATACTTTACCTGTGAGCCGGCGCAGTAGATCTTCCACCACTGAGCTTCGCCCTCGAGCAGAAACCCCAGCGGATTTTCTGGCTGCGCTTGCTCGAGTCCGCGAAGAATTGTGATCGCGCCTTCGAAGTCCCCCGCATACATCGTGTCCATGGCCTGCTGGGCTTCGGGCGGCGAAGTCAGATTTTCACCGGCACGCGCTGGCAGCGCAGCCAACGTGCACAGGAACAGTGTGCAAACCGCGTGTAGCGAAGCACGGCACAAAGATTCCCAGATCAAGATCATTTCACTCTCTTGAGCCAGCCAATCAGCCAAGCCGCGGTAACGTACATCACGAAACATTCCAGCGCAAACGGCAGAAAGCCCAGAAAGCCTGGTGCGGGCATCGCGAAAATTTTCCAGTGCTGAAACATCGGAAATGTGTATTGCCATTTCGCCGCGGCCCAATAGTTCCAGAATTCCCAAAGCCACCCGCAGATCCAGCCCGCCGCGAAGAATCCGTAAACCCGCCGCCTGAATCCTTCGGAAAGATCGCCTATGAATGAAGGCAGACCGAGGCGCCGATTGATCGGATCGAGAAGCAGCAGAAATCCCACCCAGACCAGCGCAAAAACATGGGCGGCCAGCCGCTGCGGCAGAACCAACGGAAGAATCAAACACGCCAGGCCGCAAATAATCAGAACATTTTCCGTCACGCGTGAGATTTTCCAGGGCGCAGCAGGCAGAGGAGGCAAAAGGGCTTGGACCAGATCCGACGTCTCGAAAATCGCCGGCGTGATCGTCGCGAAGGACCATCCATAACCGAGCAGCGCCGCCGGCCATCCGACCGGCACGCCCAGATAAGTCCAATTTTGCAGCCGAAGATTGTACGCTTCGAAAATCAACCACAGAGGAATCGAAAGCAGCGCCATTCGCGCGACGACCAGCGGCGCATCATTCAATCGCGAACGATTCGTCAGCGCCAGCACCGCCGCATCGGCAATCAGAATGTAAGCGCTCCACGCAATCGGCGTGAAGTACGTAGCCACCGGCTCAACACGCGCAAACATGAGTACTTCGGCGAACACCAAAGCTACCCAGCCCAGCCAGCCGTAAACCGGAAACGCTCGGCGCCTTCGCGCCCGAAAGTATCCAGTGACCAGCACCAAGGCCGTCGCCGCGGTAACCACGACGCCAACCGCCGTGCTGAGGGGTACACCAAAAAACGCAAAATGAGATGTGCGGGCGGTTGGCATCTGGGCGTCGCGCGTGACTCTCCGTCACAATGTTATCGCAGACCGCCGCAGTTTTCGGGCAAGCGCACGCATCTTTCTTGTTATGCTGACTTTCCTTTTCACCCGCGGGAAATGACTGAACCGGAAAAACTCGAGCGAGGGTTAGGCCTGATCGAAGCCACCTCCCTAAACATGACGTTCATGGTGGGCATCGGTCCATTCGTCGTGATTCCGTTTGTGATTCAGGCGATGGGAGGAGCCGGAAGCCTTGTGGCTTGGGCTGCGGGGGCGATGCTGGCCGTTTTTGACGGCTGCGTATGGGCGGAATTAGGCGCAGCGATGCCCCAAGCTGGCGGAAGTTACGTTTACTTGCGGGCGCAGTACGGCCCGCAGCGCTGGGGACGACCGCTTTCATTCTTGTTCATTTGGCAGACGCTATTTCAAGGCCCCCTGAGCATCGCTTCCGGCGCGCTGGGCTTCGCCGACTATTCAACGTATCTAATAGCGAAGTCTGGCAGGGTCGCGGCCATCGTCGCGATACTTGGATCGCATAGCAAAAACGTGATCGCCGGAATCGTTGTGGTGTTAGTCGTGCTGCTGTTGTACCGGCGAATCGCCGAGATCGGCAGAATCTCAATTATCTTCAGTGTGGTCGTGATTGGTACCATTCTCTGGATCGTCTGGGGCGGCATCGGCCATCTGGACGCGCACCGTGTGTTTGCTTCTACTCCCGGTGGGTGGAGCTTTTCCTGGCTGCTTTTTGTAGCGCTTGGCCACGGGATGGTGCAGACGATTTACAGCTATCTCGGGTACTACAACGTGTGCAACCTCGGGGGAGAGATGAAAGATCCGCAGCGAAATATTCCACGTGCGATCTTCATTTCGATCATTGGCATCACCGTGCTGTATCTCGCGATGCAGACGAGCATCCTCAGCGTGATCCCGTGGCAAGAAGCGGCACGCTCCACTTACATCGTGAGTGCGTTCATTGAGCGCGCCTATGGCAACCAATGGGCCGCCCTCGCTACCGCGCTTATTCTATTGACAGCTTTGGGATCGGTGTTCTCTGCGATGCTTGGCTACTCGCGTGTCCCGTATGCCGCGGCACTCGACGGTAACTTCCTTGCAGTATTTGCGCGCGTGCATCCCACGAAGAGGTTTCCGCACGTATCTCTCTTGTCGCTCGGTGCGACGGCCATTGTTTTTTGCCTCTCGCTGAAGTTAATAGACTCGATTCGCGCCATCCTGGCCATGCGTTGCCTCATCCAATTCGTGGGTCAGGCGGTCGGGCTGCTGATGCTGCACCGCCGCTGGAAAGCCGACCGCTGGCCTTTCCGCATGTGGCTCTACCCCGTGCCTGTTTTGCTGGCGATTGCCGGTTGGCTAGCAATTTTCATTTCCACCGGACGCCGGCCGATGTTGGCCTCGCTTGCGGCAATGGGCGCAGGTATTCTGGTGTACTTGGGACGCGCGCGGATGCTGCGCCAGTGGCCCTTTGAGGAGGCCGGCTCTTGAATTGGATTGCGAGACGTCAAAACGCGCAGCGCTGCATTAGGAAGCAACGAATTACGAATCGACCCACGGCGAAAAGAACGATGCGAAGTTTCATTGCACTAATCTCGGCGGCCTTTTCTCTCACCTCTTTAGCGAAGCCGGTCTCCGCGCAATCGCTGCCTGAAACTGTCGAAGCTATCAACAAATCGCGCGTCAATACCCGCATCCTCTTCATCACCGCGCATCCCGATGACGAATGGTCCAGCCTGCTCGCCTATCTTTCGCACGGATTAGATGCCGACGTCGCGCTCCTCACTATCACCCGCGGACAAGGCGGCCAAAACGCCATTGGCCCGGAACAGGATGGCCAACTCGGCGTAATCCGCACCGAAGAACTTCTGGCCGCCGGAAAATATTACGGCGTGCGTCAATATTTCACGCGCGCGCTGGACACCGGATACGTCAAAACTCCCGAGCAGGCCATGAAAGTCTGGAACGGCCTTGCGCTCGAAGATATGGTCCGCGTGATTCGCAGCTATCGCCCGGACGTGGTCATCAACGGCTGGGGCGGCGTCCGTTCCGGCCACGGCCATCACCAGGCCAGCGGAATCCTGACTCCGCAAGCGGTCGCCGCTGCCGCAGATCCCAAAATGTACCCAGAACAAATCGCGGAAGGTCTTCCGGCATGGAAGGTGACGCTGGAAACCCGCCTGGCGCGCGATGGCAGCACCGCCGGTGCCGTGCAATTGCCGGTGAACGAAGTCTCTCCGCTGTGGGGAAAGAGCTACGTCGAAATGGGCATGCAAGGCCACGCACAACATCGCTCGCAAGGAACTCCCGCGTTTTTCGGCAATGTGTTTTTTCGCCGCCCCATTTATTTGGTGAAGGAAGACGAGAAAGGCCCGGCCGGCTCGTTTGACGTGAAATTGCTGGCCGAACCGCTGACGTCGCTCGCCGCCCGCTTCCCGAGCCTGCAGCAGACGCTGGCTCCCGCGCTTGCCTCCGTCGATCAGAATTTGGCCGCTGCAGCAAAGTCGGCTCTCGACCTGGACCGCGCTGCTGCGGCAAATTCATTGGCAGCTGCGGGCCAACAGATTACCTCGCTGCGCGGGCAACTGGCCGAGCAGTCCGGCGACGAAGAAAAATCCGCGCTGTGGGAGCTCGACCACGCGAAGGACCAGATCGATCTCGCGCTCGCGGACGACATCGCGATTCCGTTCGAAGTACGCGCCAGCCGACACGAACTCGTAGCAGGCGAGAATTTCTCGGTGGATGTGGTCATTTCGGGCGAACCGGCGGTGCCCGCGAAGTGGACGCTCAACGCCTCGGGCTTCCTGGTGCCCAGTGGCTGGAACGTCACGTCGGCGGACTCCAAGGAATCAGACGCAACCCGCTTTAGCGTCGCAATTCCCGCTGATGCCAAAATCCCTTCGCGCCCCGGCGACGTAATTCTGCCTTTCCCGCCATCGCTCGTACGCCTCGCGCTTCCAGTCAACGTTGCGGGTTACGAGTTCAGCGTCGAACGCCCGGTGAATTCCGTGGAAGCAACTACAACCGGCATTTCGACGTATCCGCTCGAACTTGTGCCCGCGGTAACTCTGACCGTCGAGCCAAAGCAAATCATGGTCCCGGAAAAACGCGCCGCCGCGCCCGTCAAACTCTTCGCGCGCGTGCGCTATCACGGAACAAAGGAAGCGAGCGTCGGGATTGGATTAGATACACCCAAGGGCTGGACCCTAGAAACACCCAAAGTCCAAGGCCCAATGATTTTTTCAGGGGCCGGCGACCAGCTCGTGCAATTCGTCGTGACGCCGCCAGCCGGAGTTCCCGCGGGCGCGTACACATTGCATCCCTTCGCTCGCATCGGTGACGAGGTATTCAGCACGTCGCTCGCGCCGATCCCCACGCTGCCCACGCGCAATTGGAGCGAGCCTGCCGACGCAAAAATCCACGTACTGAATTTGGTCGTGCCTGCCGGCCTGCGCGTCGGCTACATCGCTGCCGACAACGATCCGCTACCGGAAATTCTCCGCCAGCTCGGAATCCGTGTGGATATGCTCGACGACGTCGCGCTCGCCTTCGGCGATCTGAGCCAGTACGACGCGATCACAGTCGGCATCCGCGCCTACGAATTGCGTCCCGACCTGCTGCGCGCCAATTCGCGCCTGCTGAATTATGTAAAACGCGGCGGCACGCTCCTCGTGCAATATCAGCGCGACTTCGCCTGGAATTCCGAAATGCCCGCACCGTTCAAGGCCACCATGCCGGAGCAAACCTCGCGCGTCACTGACGCCAATTCACCGGTCACGTTTCTCACGCCGGATAGTCCGCTGCTGAATTCGCCGAACAAAATCACCCAAGCGGATTTCCAAGGCTGGGTGCAGGAGCGCGGCCTCTATTTCTGGGGCACGTTCGATCCGAAATACACTCCCGTGCTGGGCCTGAAAGATCCGGGCGAGCCGGAAACCAAAGGCTCGCTCGTATACGCGCGCGATGGGAAAGGCCTCTATACCTACACGGGCCTTTCATTTTTCCGCGAACTGCCCGCCGGCGTCCCCGGCGCATATCGCCTGTTCGTAAACCTGCTGAGCCAGACTAAACATCCCGCGGCGCAAAACTGAAGTAGCATTTGTAGCGGCGGTCTTTTAGACCGCCATCGATGTCAGAGCACGAATCGCTCAACTAACACAAACAGGTACAATGAGAAGGTGGCCGAGACATTCCATGCTCCCGCTGTCCGTGCGAATGTAATCACACCGCGCATGCTGCCCATTCCCGAGGGCTGGTTCCTCATGGGTAGCCTCACCGGCCAGGACAACGAGCAGCCTGTCCACCGGGTTTGGATAGACCGATTCGAGCTAGCCGGATGTCAGGTCACCAACACGGAATACGCAAGATTTCTCGCGGCCACGAATCACCGCCAACCCCTCCACTGGAATGACGCGAACTTTTGCGATCCGCAGCAGCCGGTGGTAGCGCCATCCTGGTTCGATGCCGTCGCCTATTGCG
>DATEVZ010000064.1:0-3433 GCA_035258265.1 Candidatus Acidiferrales bacterium | reverse complement strand
GATTGCGGCGTTTGCACCGCAGCCGGCTTGTACTGAGCGCGGCAAGGGGAAATAAAAAGCGAACAGCCCATGAGGACAAGAATCGGAGCCGGAATGCGCGAGCGCGCCATCCTGATTTCCCCCAGTAAGTGAAATTCCTACGCAGAGCAAGCGACTACTCATACTATCATGTCGGGTCAGGCCGCCTGGACGAGGAGACGCGCGGCGTTTTCTGAATTGCAATCGGGCCTTTTTCCAGCGGCGGCGTTGACCATCCTGAAGGGGAGGTAGGCGCATCCTACTGTGCGATACCAGGTTCTAGAGGGGAGTATGCGTGTGAAAACTTTGAAGAAGGGTACTCAGGCAATCTTACTGACGATTCTGATCGCAACACTGGCTGTGCCGCCCGCAGCGGTGCGGGCGTACGCCAGGCAACAAGAGGGTCCGACCAAGCCGGCGCCGGCGCAACAGCCTGGAGCCGCTCCGCCACAGCCCGCAGGGCAACAGCAACCGGCGCAGGCCGGACAGTCACCGCAGCAGGCGCCGCAAGTGGCCATCACGGTGCAGTCGAACGTGGTGAATATTGATGCGGTGGTGACCGACCAGGACGGCAATATCATTACGGGATTGAAGAAGGATAACTTCCGCGTTCTCGACGATGACAAGCCGCAGCAGATTTCGAACTTCGGAGCGAGCGAAGCGCCCATTACGATCGTGGTGCTGATGGAATTCAGCAGCCGTATGGGGAGCTATTTCGGGTACCGCGGAAAGTATTGGGCGTATGGCTTTCTGGAGCATCTGAATCAGAAGGACTGGGTAGCCTTCAAGACGTTCGATTTGAAAACAACACTGGTTTCGGATTTCACGCAGGATAAGAAAGCTGTGGAGCAAGAGATTGCGGGACTTTATTTCCCGGACTTCCACGAGGCGAATTTGTTCGACGCACTGCTGGAAACTCTGGACCAATTGCGCGATGTAAAAGGAAAGAAGTCCATTCTGGTGATCGCGTCCGGTTACGACACATTCAGCAAGCACACGCTGGATCAGACATTCAAACGCATGAAAGAAACCGAGGTCACGATTTTTTGCGTGGGAATGGGCGCGGCTCTGGACGCCATGGGAATTCACGAGCGCAACATGACTGGGCCGGAGTTCGCGAGCGTCAACTATTTGCAGGCGGAAAATCAGCTGAAAACGTTCGGGGAAATGACCGGCGGATATGCCTGGTTCCCGCGCTTTGAAGGGGAAATGAACGATATTTTCAATTCCGTGGCTGTGTTTCTGCGGAACCAGTACACGATTGGGTTTACTCCTCTGACGGCGCCGGACGGAAGATACCACAAGCTGAAGGTTGAGGTGCTGGATGAATCGGGGAATCCGCTGACAACCTTGGACAAGAAGGGACACAAGAAGAAGGTCGTCATCAGCGCGCGGCAGGGTTACACATCGCCGAAGCCGGTCGCGGGAGACTGAGGAGCTGAGGATCCTGATGCGCCACCTTGTGTTAGAATGTACACAAGAGGAGCGCTCCATGGGCAGCACGACCACGGTTACCGTTCGAATCCCGACAAGATTGAAAAATCGTCTCAATAAACTTGCCGATGCGACGGCTCGGAGTCGCTCCTGGATTGCGGCGCACGCGCTGGAAGTATACGTCGAGGACCAGGAATGGCAGGTCGCAGCAATCCGAAGGGGTATCGAGGATGTACGCGCAGGACGTGTGCTCTCGCATGAGAAGGTTTCACGCTGGTTGCGTTCCTGGGGCAAGCGCCGAAAGATCGCGCCGCCGTCATGCGAGTGATTTGGTCTGAAACTGCGATTTCCCAGCTAGTCGAAATTCAGCGATACATTGAACAAGACAAATCAGAAGCTGCTCGAAAATTAGCGCGAAGAATTCTCGCTTCCGTAGAGCGGCTGGTGAAGCACCCCTACCTCGGCCGGCCCGGTCGCGAGCCCGAGACTCGCGAGCTTCTAATCCCCAACGCACCTTACATTATTCCCTATCGAGTTGACAGAGGGCGGATCGCGATTCTGGCCGTATTGCACGGCTCGCGCAAGAGGCCCGAAGAATCTAGGTGAATTTGCAGGGCGCTCGCGGCGGCTTTTACCGAAATCGAAAAAATGTTCGTCATCCGCGGGGCGAGATTTCGCAGGGTGCCGCTGATAATCAGGAGCCTCGTACCGCTACTTCTTCGCTACTCTCAGGTCGCGGCCCGTCATTTCGCGCGGCTCTTGGAGGCTCAGAACAGCTAGCAACGTGGGGGCGATGTCGCGTAGGGAGCCGCCCGGGCTTAGCTGCATGCGGCCGTCTTCCGTTAGCAGAATGAATGGGACGGGGTTCGTGGTGTGATAGGTATGCGGGCCGCCGGTGACAGGGTCGATCATGGTTTCGGCGTTGCCATGATCGGCGGTGATGATCCAGGCGCCGCCGCGCGGGCGGAGTGACTGGAAGATCCTGCCGAGGCACTCGTCCACGGTTTCCACCGCTTTGATCGTGGCTTCTAGTTTACCGGAGTGGCCTACCATGTCCGCATTCGCAAAATTCATGATGATGGCGTCGAAGTTTCCTTTTTCGATGGCGTGGATCACGGTGTCGGCGACTCCTGCCGCGGACATTTCCGGTTTCAAGTCGTAAGTGGGCACTTTCTGCGAGGGCACTACGACGCGCTCTTCTCCCGCGAAGGGTTTTTCCACACCTCCATTGAAAAAATAGGTGACGTGCGCGTACTTTTCGGTTTCCGCTACGCGCAGATTTTTGTATTCGAGTTCGGCGAAGACGTTTGCGAGGATGTGTTCGAGCTTTTCGGAAGCGAGCAGGTAACGCAGCCAGGGCCAGGTCTTTTCATATTGTGTCATGGCGACGAACGCGAGATTTTTCGGCCGCGCGGGATCGCTGAATTCCTTGAAGCCGGGTTCGATGAGGGCACGGGTGGTTTCGCGGGCGCGATCGGCGCGGAAGTTGAAGAAGATCACGGCATCATCGTCGCGGATCATTGCACGAGGGGCTGCGGGCTTGCCGGGCGCCGCTTCGGTGGTGATGACGGTGGGGACCACGAACTCGTCGGTAACGCCTTTTTCGTAGCTGGCGCGAATGGCAGCGATAGGATCGGTGAATTTCGCGTCCGCGTCGCCGTGAATCATCGCCCGGTAGGATTTTTCGATGCGTTCCCACCGGTTGTCGCGGTCCATGGCGTAGTAGCGGCCGATCACGGTGGCAATTTGTCCGACGCCGTACTCGCGCATTTTCTGTTCGAGAGCGCGCAGAAAATCAGTGCCGCTATTGGGCGGGGTGTCGCGGCCGTCCAAGAAGCAATGGACGAAGACGCGCGTGACTTTGCATTCGCGGGCCATGCGCAACAGCGCATAAAGATGCTCGATGTGCGAATGGACGCCGCCATCGCTGACCAGGCCGAGCAGGTGAAGCTGACGCGCGCGACCGCGTTCCATGGCTTCG
>DATEVZ010000063.1:0-6579 GCA_035258265.1 Candidatus Acidiferrales bacterium | reverse complement strand
CGCCGACCATGGCGATCACTTCGCAACCGCCGTAATTTTCCTTGAGCCACGGAATAATGATGGAGGTGTCCAGACCTCCGGAATATGCAAGCACGACTTTCTTCGGCAATTCGTTCTCCTTGATTCGCTGCAAAATTAGTTGAGTAGCGTCAGCAGAATGGCTTTCTGCACGTGCAGACGGTTTTCGGCTTGCTCGAAAACGATCGAACGCGGCGAATCCATTACGCCTTCGCTCACCTCCGAACCGCGATGCGCGGGCAGGCAGTGCATGAAGATCGCATCGGGCGCGGCATGCGAGAAAAGATCGTCGGTGACCTGATATCCGGCAAAAGCGGCATCACGCACGGCGGATTCGGCCTCCTGCCCCATGCTCGTCCACACATCCGTGTAGATCGCCTGTACGCCCGTCACAGCTTCCTCGGGCGAACGCAGGATTTCGATCTTGCCCCGCGTTTCACGCGCGACACGCTTGGCTTCGGCGACGATGCTCGGATCAGGTTCGTATCCGGCAGGAGTCGCGATGCGCAGGTGAGCGCCCGTGCGCGCGCCAACGCTGAGCAACGAGTGGCAAGTGTTATTGCCGTCGCCGACATAAGCGAGCTTAAGGCCGCGCAGATTACCGAAGCGTTCCTCGAGTGTGAAGAAATCGCAAAACGCCTGGCACGGGTGATAAAGGTCAGACAGCGCGTTGATAACGGGAATGTTCGCGTTTGTGGCGAGCTGTTCGAGCGAATCCTGCTTGAACACGCGCGCAACGATACCGTGGACCCAGCGTTCAAGGCTTTTTGCGACATCAGGAATGTGTTCGCGTTCGCCGAGATGGGTGACGGTGTGGTCGAGAAAGACGGAAGAGCCGCCCAGGCTTGCGATCCCCACTTCGAAGGTGACGCGCGTGCGCAGCGACGGCTTTTCGAAAATCAGCGCGAGAAACCGGCCGGCGAGTGCGCCCCGATAGCGATCGGGATGCGCCTTCACGTCCGCGGAGAGATGCAGAAGATCGCGCACTTGTGCGGGGTTCCATTCCACGCCAGTAAGAAGATCATTGGTTCGGGTAAGCGGTGCGACGACAGCGGCGTTCATATTCACCTCGTTGCAGCCAACACCGTCGGCTGCGCTGGCGTTTCTGTTTTGATTTTTGTGGCCGCGCCAAGTTTCGACGTCTGCTTCAGCGTTTTTTCGAACGTAGCAAGAAATTCGGCGACGTCCTTGCCGCGAATGATGAATGGCGGCAGGAGCCGCAGGATGTGTTCGTGAGTGCAGTTGATGACAAGCCCATTGCGCAGGGCTTGCGATACGATCGCCGAACCGTCAAACGTCAGATCAATGCCCAGAATCAGGCCCTCGCCGCGCACTTCGCGGATGAACTCGAAGCGGGTCGTGAGCTCCTCGAGGCCGTGGCGTAATTCAGCGCTGCGCTCGCGAATATTGACAAGAAGATTTGCTTCTTCGACGACGGTCAGAAATTCAAGGGCGGTAGCGCAGATGAGTGGGCCGCCGCCGAATGTGGTGCCATGCATGCCCGGGACGAACGCCGACGCAAATTGTTCATTGGCGATGATCGCGCCAAGCGGTAGCCCGCCGGCCAGCGGTTTTGCGATAGTCACGATGTCAGGCTTCGACTCGAACTTCTGATATGCGAAATAGCGGCCGGTGCGGCCCAGTCCACATTGAATTTCGTCGGCGATCAGCGCGGCGTCGTGCTGCGTCGCAAGCTCGCGGGCGCGCCGCCAGAACGCATCGCTGAGGGGATAAATGCCGCCTTCGCCTTGTATCGTTTCCACCACCAACGCGCCGACCGTATCGTCGAATTTGGCCTCGAGATCCGCGACATCATTCAGACGCACAAATTCAACGCCGGGAACCAGTGGCGCGAAAGGTTCGCGGTACTTGGCGGGATGCGTGATCGAAAGCGCGCCGAACGTGCGGCCGTGAAAAGAATTCTCAAGCGCGAGTATACGAGTCTTCTTCCCGCCGCCCTGGTTCTGCGATTTTGCGTTCGCATAGGCACGCGCGAGCTTGAGCGCGCCATCCATAGCCTCGGTGCCGCTATTTGTGAAAAAGACCCGATCCAGGCCGGACCATTCAACCAGTTTTCCCGCGAGCGGTGCCTGATACGGATTGTGAAAGAGATTCGAAAGGTGAATCGCGCGGCCCGCCTCGCGCCGGATCACACGCACCAGTCGAGGATGCGCGTGCCCGAGCGCGTTAACCGCAATGCCACCAAGAAAATCGAGATATTCTCGGCCCTGAGAATCGTAGAGCCGGCAGCCCCGCCCATGCGTGAACACCACCGGCGGGCGCCGGTACGTATTCATCAGGTAGCGCGCTTCGGCGCCACGGATTCGCACCGGAGAGAGCGATTTTTTCTTTGAAGTTGGGTTGCGTTTGCCCATTTTTCAGCACACAACTCCATCCGCTGCTTTCGCAGTGGAATGAATGATCGGCAGAACACGCGTACCAGGGCAGCGGCTCCCATTGACAGCAGTCAGTAGCGACCGGGGCAGAGTTCCACCGACGATCCGCACTTCCGAGACACCGCCAGACAGCGCGCGCTTGGCGGCTTCGAGCTTCAAAATCATGCCGCCAGAAACTTTGTTATGGCGGATGAGCTGCTCGATTTCGCCGCCGTGCACGGCTCGCAAGACCTTCTCGCCATCGAGAACGCCGGCTACATCGGTAAGGAATATCAGTCGATCCGCGCCGACAAACTCCGCAGCCGCGGCGGCCATGTGATCCGCGTTGATGTTGTAGAGTTCGCCGTCAGCGCCGAGTCCGAGGCATGAGGCGACCGGAACAACTCCAGAGCGCCACAGCGACCGAAGAAAATCGAGATTCACCTCGGTGAGATAGCCGACGAATCCCAAGCCGCCTTCTCGCTCATCGATCTGCATCGGTTCCGCAAGAAAGCAGGCCGCATCGGAAGCGCTGATGCCTACAGCCGGCTGTCCAGCTAGCGAGATTGCGCCCGCCACGCGCTTGTTCAGCAGCCCGCCGAAAACCATCACCGCCGCGTCGCGCGTCTCACGGTCGGTCACGCGCAGACCGTTGACGAACTGGCTAGCGATGCCCATGCGCTCGAGCGTGGCCGTAAAAATTTTTCCGCCGCCATGAATCACGAGCAATTCGTGGCCTCCGCGCGCAAGCTCAGCAATCTGCCGCGCGATGGTCCGGACGGTTTCTTCGCGCTCAAGGAGCGCGCCTGCAATTTTGATTACCAGCCTCATATCACACCTGCCGTTTCCGGGTAGCCCCACATCCCGTTCAAGTTTTGAACTGCTTGCCCTGCCGCGCCCTTGCCCAGATTGTCGAGGCAGGAAACCACCACTAACCGCTGGCCTGAAGAATCGAGCGCAAATCCGATGTCGCAGAAATTCGTGTGTGTAACGTGCTGCAATTCCGGCAAACGTCCTGCCGGAAGAATTCGAACCATGGGTTTTCCCGCGAAGAATTGGCGATAGAGAGCCTCGACTTCATCCCCAGTGCGCGTTGGATTGAGCCACGTATAAAGGGTAGAGAGAATCCCGCGCTCCACCGGCAGCAGGTGCGTGGTAAAGACGAAGTCTTTTGGCGCCAAGCCCGTGTGTTCCTCGACCTCGGGAGTGTGGCGATGCGTGAACAAACCATAAGCGCGGAAGTTCTCATTCACTTCCACGAAATGCGTTTCGCGCTTCGGTTCTTTGCCCGCGCCGCTGACTCCCGATTTGCAATCGCAGACAATTCCGCGCGCAGCATTTATCCAGCCTGCTTCCAACAGAGGCCGCAGCCCCAGAATCACTGACGTTGGATAGCAACCGGGATTCGCGACCAATCGCGCCTTCGGGAGCGCATCGGCGTAAAGCTCTGGCAGGCCATAAACGGCCTCAGAGAGCGTCGCAACGTCCGGGGCAGCGAGCTTGTACCACTCCGCAAAAGTTTCCGGCTTGCGGAAACGAAACGCGCCGCTCAGATCCACGATGCGCAATGCCGGATTCGCCGCCAGCAGCTCGGGCACCAGCGCAAGAGAAGCCTCGTGAGGCGTCGAAAGAAACACGGCCTGCGCACCGCTCCGCGCAATGGCCTGAACGGAAAGCGGTTTGCACGGCGCTTCACCCCAGCCGCGAAGTTGCGGATACAACTCCGTCAGGCAACGCACATTCGCGTGCGCATCACGCAGATAAAAGGTCGGCTTTTCAATTAGTGGGTGCCGAAGCAGGAGCCGGGCCAGCTCGAATCCCGCGTAGCCCGTGGCCCCGACGACGGCGACCCTTAAAGGGTCGTTCATCGGAGCATTTCCTCCACGCGTTTCTGAATGGCGGCGCGCGCCGTTCGCGACGGCGTGATGATCAGTACAGTGTCGTCGCCCGCCAGAGTGCCGGCGACTTCTTTCCAGTGTTCGGAGTCCACTGCCGCGGCGAGCGGTTGTGCTCCGCCGGGGGGAGTCTTGAGCACCAGCATGTTTTGCGCGGGCCGTATGTCCAGCAAGAATTCCTTCAGGGCGCGAGCGAGGCCGCGGACCGGTGACGACTCTTCGGCCTTGGCCGCAGAGAGCGGTTTGTAACCCTCCGCGGTTTTCACCAACCGCAACTCGCGCAAATCGCGCGAAAGTGTCGCCTGCGTCACTCGTACGCCGAGGTGAATGAGTTGGCGACGCAGATCGTCCTGGCTGCCCACGGGCTCGCCCGATAGAAGCTTCAGGATTTGACCTTGCCGAAATCGTTTGTGTGCGCTCATGTAAGTTTATGCAGTTTTATGCATGACACTGCATAATCATACAGCATGAGATGCGCGTGTCAAGGCTTGGATTCAGAAAGTCACACTTTTCCTTGTTGTACGACGCGTCCACTTTTTACGAATCCACAATCAAAATACCAACGGATAAATCCGCAACCCAGAGATACAATTCCTCGCGATTGCTGGTGCCGCGAAACAATCTGGCGATTACCGTCGTTGTTTCTATATTAGGAGGAACTTAATGAGACGTCTCGCAACTCTGCTCTTATTGCTTTCAGCCGGTGCGTTCTTGTGCGATGCACAGACAGCGAAGAAGGTGCCGCCTGCTGCAGTGGCAATTCACGCGGGAAAAGTGCTGGATGTGCGCACGGGAAATTACTTGAGCGACCAGATCATCTGGATTGAAGGCGATCGGATCAAAGAGATCGGCAAAGCTTCGGAAATCTCGAGCCGTTTGCCGGCAGGCGCAAAAACGATCGACCTCTCCGCCGCCACGGTCCTGCCCGGGCTGATTGATTGTCACACCCATCTGACCATGACGCCCTACGATTCCGGTCCAGCCGGCATGCGCCAATCCTACCCGCGCCAGGCGCTGAAGGGCGCGCGCAATGCTCGCGTGACTTTAGAGGCTGGATTCACGACTGTGCGCAACGTCGGCGCCAACGGATATTCGGATATCGCCCTGCGCGACGCGATCAACGCGGGCGACGTTCCCGGTCCGCGCATGCTGGCGTCGGGGCCGGCGCTGGGTATCACCGGTGGTCATGCGGACAACAATTATCTCGCGCCGCAATACAAATGGTCGGACGATGGAGTCGCCGACGGCGTGGATGGCGTCACATTGAAGGTTCGAGAGGACATCAAGTACGGCGCCGATGTGATCAAGTTCATGGCCACAGGCGGCGTCCTTTCCGAAGGCGATAATCCCGCGCTCGCCCAGTACAGTCCCGAAGAGATGAAGGCGATCGTGGACACAGCTCACGGACTCGGCCGCAAAGTGGCAGCGCACGCACACGGCGCGACGGGAATCAAATACGCCGTGCTTGCCGGCGTGGACTCGATCGAACACGGCAGCTACATCAACGATGAAGACATTCAATTGATGAAGCAGCGTGGGACCTACTTGGTACCCACCGTCTACCTGGAAGATTGGCTGATAGAAAATCTGCAAACTCTGGGATTGACGCCGAGCATGATCGAAAAAGCCAAGATGGTGATGCCCATTGCGCAAGAGCACCTTGCACATGCCTTTAAAGAGGGCGTGAAAGTTGCGTTCGGTACCGACGCGGCCGTTTATCCGCACGGGCTGAACGCGCATGAATTCGGCAAAATGGTTTCCATGGGAATGACTCCGTTGCAATCCATTCAGTCGGCCACAGTCAACGCGGCCGATTTGATCGGCTGGACCGATCGCGTGGGAACGGTCGAGCCGGGAAAATTCGCTGACATCATCGCCGTTCAGGGAGACCCGCTCGCGGACGTTCATGTGCTCGAGAATGTTCACTTCGTGATGAAAGGCGGCGAGGTGATCAAGAACTAGTAATGATGCGAAGTTCTCAGAAAGCAGAGAATCGCTCAGGTCCGCGGAGCCGCCTGCTGTGCTAAACTTCCGGTAGTAATAGGCCCGTAGCTCAGTTGGCTAGAGCGCCACCTTGACACGGTGGAGGTCTGCGGTTCGAGCCCGCACGGGCCTACCATATTTTCAATCACTTCTGAGACTGTCTTCCGACCCTCATTATGTTTTGTGTCGTTGTTTCTGAGGTATTCGAGCGGGCGAGCCGCGGCGGCGGCTGGATCATCCGCGCTGGCCCCACGAACGGTGCGCGCAATACGCCGCAGCTGGACCGCAAGGAACGGAACACATGGAAC
>DATEVZ010000062.1:0-11077 GCA_035258265.1 Candidatus Acidiferrales bacterium | reverse complement strand
GTAGGCGTGGGATATAAAGTCGATCGCATTGACCGCGCACAATTTGAATCCGAAGGACGCGCGGTGCCTGTTGGCGGCAGCGATGTGCCGGCACTGGAATTCGTGAACGCGGGCAAACCTCTGCCGTCGGTAGAAGTGCGGTTCGTGGACGCCGATGGCCGGGATGTGGGCGAGCGACAGCAAGGCCGTTTGTGGTTCCGCGGCCCTGCAGCGACCAGCGGCTACTATCACAATGAAGCAGCCACACGCGATTTGGTGCGGGAAGGTGACTGGCTCGATTCGGGGGATCTGGGCTATTGGGGCGACGGAGAGCTTTACATCACCGGCCGCGCCAAAGACATGATCATCAAGGCTGGCCGCAATCTCTATCCGCACGAGGTGGAGGAAATTGCAGGACGCGTGGCGGGAGTGCGCACCGGATGCGTCGTGGCCTTTGGCGCGCCGGACGAGCGAACGGGGACCGAGCGGCTCATTGTCGCTGCGGAACTCCGCGATGCAGCCAGGGCGAAACGCATCGAGGATGAAATTGCGCGCGCCGTGACGGACGCGATGGGCATGCCACCGGATGTAATCGCGTTGCTTCCTCCACAATCCATTCCGAAAACCTCGAGCGGCAAATTACGGCGCAGCGAAACGCGGCGGCTGTTTCTGGAAGGAAAGCTGGGCAAGAAGCAACAGGCTCCCTGGGTGCAGATTGCGAAACTTGCGGCGCGAGGCGCCGCGCCGCGCGCGTTGCAATGGATGCAAGGAGCCGCCAGGAGTTCGGTCGAAGTTTTGTACGGCGTTTACGCGATCACGGCTTTTTCCGCCGTCTTGATTCCGCTTTGGGCTGTAGTGGGATGCACGCTTGATCGCAAGCGCGCTGCGCGATTTTCGCGAACGGGCGCGCGAATGATGCTGGCTGCGGCAGGCGTGCCAGTGGATGTTGTAGGCGGCGAGGTTCTGGCCGAGCGGGCGAAAACCGGCCCGTGGATTTTCGCTCCAAATCATTCGAGCTACCTGGATATTCTGGTGACGCTGGCGTTTCTTCCGCCAGAGGTGCGCTTTGTGGCCAAGGGCGAGATCAGGAACATGCCGTTCATCAGTACCATCGCGAAGCGGAGCGGGCAGTTTGCGTTCGACCGTGGCGATCCACAGGCGCGAATTCGCCAAGCTGAAGACGTGAATGACGCGCTAAAGAATAGCGAGTCGGTGGTCATTTTTCCGGAAGGGACGTTTACGCAAATGGCCGGAATACGTCCGTTCCAACTGGGAGCGTTCAAAGCAGCGGTGGATACGCAGCGGCCGATCTGCCCCGTATCTGTGCGGGGCGCGCGGCAAATCCTGCGGGACAAGACGATCCTCCCGCGCCCGGGGCGCGTGACCGTAACTTTCAGCGCACCGATCACACCGGATCCCGCGGCCGGAAGTGATTGGCACGAAATCGTTCGTTTGCGCGACACGACGCGCGAAGCCATCGCCCGAAACTCCGGCGAATTGCTGATTTAACCGCGGATTGCAGTAACCCAGCCGCTGCGAAGCGCATCAAACAGAATCCAGCCCACCGTCACGCCTCGTCGACCGTCCGGGTTGCGAGGCGTCATAATTAATCAGAGAACGTCACATGCGTGAAACCGGCGCAAAATAGATAGGGAGAACTTTTATGCTTCGAAGATTTGCCTTGTTACTCAGCTTATTATTTTTGGTTTCCCTGGCCGCGGGAACGCGCGCCAGTGCGCAAGCGAATGTCCAGGACAAGGTGGAAATCTATGGCGGCTATTCCTACTTCCATCTCGATAATGCTCCGGGCACCAGTAATTTGAACGGGTGGTTGCTCTCGGGCCAGTACAAATTCGCTCCGTGGCTCGGCGGAGTTGCCGAATTCGGCGGGGATTACGGCGGCGGACAAAACGTACACACGTTTCTGTTTGGTCCGCAGGTTTCTTTCCCGGCACGCGTCTCGCCGTTCGTTCACGTGCTGATTGGGGGAGCGCATTTCAGCGCTCCAGGTTTTGGCGACACCTCTTTTTCGACCGCGCTCGGCGGTGGCTTTGACATGAGGGTCGCTCCAGCAATCTCATGGCGGATCTTCCAGGGCGATTATTTGTTGACGCGCTTTGGTGGGTCCACGCAAGACAACGCGCGGCTTTCGACTGGAATCGTAATCCGATTCTAGCGGTTGACTTGCAAGCTGCAAGAGGGCGCACCAAGCAGCGCCCTATGATTGCAACGGCCGGGGGAATTCCGCCCCGCCTTTTTTACTGCTGGTTCAAAATGAAATTCACTGTGATGAAAGTTTCGACTTCGACGGGCTCGCCGTTCAAGCGGGTAGGCTTGTAGCGCCATTCGCGCACGGCTGCGACGGCAGGTTGGACCAGGAGTGCGTTGCCGCTGATCACGTCCACTTGGCGCACACTGCCGTCGGCTGCGATGATCGCGCGAAGACGGACCGTGCCAGCCAAATGCATCGCGCGGGCAATGGCGGTATACGACGGCTGCACTTTGTAAATTAACGCCGCCTCCATCACGCCTTCGCTCATGCGCATCGGCGCCGAATGCGGCGGAGGACTAGGCCTTCGGATCTCGATGGGCGGCTTTCCGTCGTCGTTCCTCCCGGGGACTATCGCGCCATCTCCCGGTGGTCCATTTATCCCGCCGTCTCCAATGCCGGGCGCGTTATCCACGCCTGCCCCTGGGGCATCGTTAAAGTCACGCACTTGTCTTGGAATGACTGCTGGTGCGCACAGCAGGCAAATGTGCGGACGATTGGTAGCATGTGCGGGTGGATGCGCGTTCGATGCGGGACGCGTTTCAACTGCGCCGCCTCCGCCGTGGTATGGTGGCGTCGGCGTTACGATGAAGCGGCCTTGCAGAACACCCGGAGTAATCAGCGGCCACACCAGCATGGCTCCGAGCAATGCTGCTTCGAACACAATGGACGCGACGAGCGCTTTTTGGCGCAATTTTTGGGCGCGACTGCGAGCTTCGACGTCATTTTCCAGCATGCACCCTGACAAACTTCCCGGCTCGCTCATGGACACACCTCGGCCTCATCATTTGCACACCAAGAAATTTCTGCAGCTGCGCGCCGGGGATTGGATGGCCTAACTTCATTCAGCCGAGAAGGGCATTCGGCTCCCGACGCTGCGTCTTTCCATCGGTTCGCGCGACCGCTGAAAAGATAGACACCGGGACTTCGGTGTTGTTCCCGAACACTCGGATTCTACGGGCTCGGCGCACAAGAAGGTGTGTCTGGTATGGAAGGCGCAGTAAATAATGGGCTTAGAATATTTGGTGCTAAAAGTGCATCATTTTGAACCTGTCGTGCGTCTAACCATGCATAACCTCGATATGAGTCGCACGTTTTTCGAGGACGGAAGGTGGCGATTATGAGCCGAGACTCTTTGGAAACTGTAGGCGTACGTTACACCGGCTGGGCAGCGTTGAACCGCGATCCCCTCGAAGACCGTGTGGAATTCACCTGTCCACAGTGCGGGACGAAGGGAACGAAGGCCGCTCGACGACCGCGTGCGGCGTATCACTTCACGGACGGTTTTGTTCAGGACCTGGAAGGCGAAGGAACAACCTGCCGCGGCTGTAAGCATTCGCTGAAGGTTGTGCCGGTGGTGATGTTGCACGACCAGGACGAAAAGCGGCGCTTTCAGGCGGTGTTTGCGCTGGAACCTTTTTCCAGCAACTAATTTCGGGTTGGTTTGGCGAATGGCGAGTTACTTTCGGTGAGTGTCCCGAGCGACATCTGCGCGTTCTTCTGATCGCCTGAAAACAGCAATGGGGGAAAGAGCTAACGCTCTTTCCCCCGTTTGCTTTGAGCCTCATTTTTCTTGCGTTGATTCCGCACCAGCTGAAGCGTAAACCTCTGCCCGCTAAGGTTGGGGCCTCATGACGTTTGGAATTATCTGGTGAGGATGCGCGGGCTGCTCGGCTTCGGAATCAAGATGCAGATGGTGGGCTTCGAGGTCGCGCCGCACGTGATCGAAAGCGTCATCGACCGAATCCGCAAATTGCAGGAGCTTGTACTCGCGTGCGCTGATCATGCCGGTGCGCACCATGTGCTGCCAATCGAGTATCTTGTCCCAATATTTGCGTCCGTAGATCAGGATCAAGTGGTGCGAGGAAAGCTTGTTGGTCTGCAGCAGCGTGAGCATCTCCCACAGCTCGTCCATGGTGCCGAAGCCGCCGGGAAAGACGATGAGCGCTTTGGCCATTTGCGCGAACCAAAGTTTGCGCATGAAGAAATAGTGAAAATAGAAGTTTAAGTGCGGCGTGATGTAAGGATTCGAAAACTGCTCGTGAGGCAATTGGATGCTGAGCCCAACGGACTGGCCGCCAGCTTCGGCGGCGCCGCGATTGGCAGCTTCCATGATGCCGGGTCCTCCGCCCGAGCAGATGACGAAGCGGCGCGGCTGATTGCCGAGCGTCATGGCCCAGGAGGTGATGCGATGCGAGAGTTCGCGGGCCTCTTCGTAGTAGCGGGACATCGCCAGCAGCGAACGGCTCGCCGCGATTTTGGTCCGCCATTCGGCGCCGCGCTTTCCGCGCGCGCGGACCTGGACTTGCTTCAAATGCGCGAGGGCGCGTTCGCGTGATTGGATGCGGGCCGAACCGAACATAACGATGGTATCGCCAACATTCGCCTGGCGCAGCCGGTCCAGCGGATCGAGATATTCCGCGAGGATGCGCAGCGGCCGCGCGGGCAGGCTCTCCATGAATTTCGGGTCTTTGTAGGCCAGCTTCGGAACAGGGAGATGCCGGGCTTTCCCGCGAGGACGCTTCATCTTTCCACCTCAATTCTTTTTCGCTTTATTTGCACCTCATCCATTTTAGGAGAAGACGCGCGAAATGCCAGCCGCGCAGTCCGGCGGCAGTACACTGCAAGCAACGCCAGCGTGAAGGCGCGAATCAGATAGACTGATTACATACAAACGCTAGGGAGGTTGTGACGCGCGTGTTATCCCGCGGTTCATTTCCGCGTTTGGTTATCGCTGGGCTCGCGCTAGCGACGATTGTGCTTTGTTTGGCGCCACCAGCGCGCTGCCAGGAGACGCCCGGGCCTTTGCATCCGAATCCCGACGCGAAGCCCGAACCGATGCCTCCAGCCGAGCAACTGAAGCACTCCATCCGGTCGCGCGTGAATGAAGTGACGGCGCCGGTGACCGTCCGCGATCCCAAGGGCGAGATGGTCTTCGACCTAAAGCAGGATAATTTCCGGGTGTATGACAACGGCGCGGAACAGAAGATCGATCACTTCGACGTTGGCGGCGATCCGCTGTCCATCGTGCTGGTGTTCGAATCGAGCTCGCACATAGAGCCGATGTTGCCCTCGATCAAGCACGCCGGAATTGTGTTTACGGAAACGGTGATGGCGCTAACGTCGGAGGCGGCCGTAATCAGCTATGACTCCACTGTGGACCTGCACCAGAAATTCACCACCGATCCGGACAGCGTGCAGTATGCCGTGGAACATTTGCCGCTGGGCGTGAGCGATGCGCATCTGTATGACGCGATGGCCAAGGGCATCGCGATGCTGGATGAACGTCCGGCCGTGCGGCGGCGAATCATGGTAGTGGTGGGAGAATCGCAGGATACGGGCAGCGAGAATAGGCTAGGCGAAGTTCTGCGGCAGGCGCAGCTTGCGAACGTAACGATCTATTCGATCGGCCTGAGCACTGCGATGGCTGACCTGCGCAAGAAGCCGGACCACGTGAATGAGTATCCGGATTTGCTGGCGCTGGCGGTGTGGCTGGTAAAAACCGGCAAGAATGCCCTGACCACGAATTCGCTCGCGGTGGCGAGCGAGGCCACGGGCGGGTTGCATGTCGCCACCATGAAGGATCGCTCGATCGAGAAAGCGATTGACGAGATCGGCGGCGAGCTACACGCGCAGTACACCATTGGCTATCGTCCGCACGCTGACGATCCCGAGGGATATCACGAAATTAAGGTGGTTGTGGATCGCGCGAATGTGTCGGTGCGTACGCGGCCGGGTTATTACGTCGCGCCGCCTTCGTAACTTCGCCGCTTCTATTCGGCGCCGACGCTGGGATGGCCGCCTTCGGTATCGAGAAACTGTGCCAAGCTGCCGCCAAAATCTTGCTTGGTGGGCGGCATCGGGAATTTGACGCCCTTCGCTTGCATCTGCTCGTAGAATTCCTGCAAATCCTTAACCGTGAATCCCACGTCGTAAGTTCCCGCGCGATTCTTCTCGCTTGCAGGATGTAGCGCGAAGGAAGTGTCGCCCGTGGCGAACTCGGTCCAACCCGGAGATTCGAACTTCAGCGGAAGGCCCACAACATCCCGATAAAATTTTATAGCGCGATCCATATCCGCTACAAATTCGATGATGTATTTCATCTTCGGCGGCGTCATTGATTCCTCCTGCTTATTTCTTTTCCGGTTCGGGCGGCGTAACGGCTGCGGCGGCGTCTTCTTCTTCCAGGATTGCTGCTGCGGCTGCTATGCGATCGCCTTCTTCCAGGCGCAGCAGGCGAACGCCTTGCGTCGAGCGGCCGGCTTCGCGAATTTCGCCGGCGTGTACGCGGATCACCTTGCCCTGGCCGGTGATGATCATCACGTCGGAATCCTCACGGACTTGCAGAGCGGCGACTACCGGACCATTGCGGTCGGTGGATTTCAAATTGATCACGCCTTTGCCGCCGCGCGAGGTGACGCGGTATTCGGCGAGCGGCGTGCGTTTGCCGTAACCCTTTTCGGCGACGGTGAGCATCAGCGAGGTGAGCGATTCGCGAATCTGGTCGCTTTCGAGCTCGTCGAGATTGCGCGTTTCCTTTTTGTATTCCTTCTCGATGATCCCGAAATCGGGTTGCACCGCGTCCATACTGACGACGAAGTCACCCTTGGCGAGGTCCATGCCATTCACGCCGCCAGCCGCGCGGCCCATCGAGCGAACTTCGGTTTCGCGGAACAGGATGGCTTGGCCGTCATGGCTGGCGAGGAAGATCATTTGCATGCCGTCGGTTAATTTCGCCCCGATCAGTTCGTCCGAGCCATCGAGATTGATAGCGATGATGCCGGAAGGCCGCGGGTTGGAGAATTCCGCGAGCTCGGTTTTCTTCACCGTGCCGCTTTTGGTGGCCAGGAAGACGTAGCGGCCAGCTTCTTCGAGATTTCGCGCCGGAACGACGGCGGTGAGTTTCTCGTTTTCCTGAAAGCGCACGAGATTGTTGATGGCTTTTCCGCGCGTGGCCGCTGCGGCTTCGGGAATTTCGTAAACCTTCAGCCAGTAAATGCGTCCCTTGGAGGTGAAAAGCAAAATGTAGCTGTGCGCCGACGCGACGAAGAAATGTTCGACGAAATCGTCGTCGCGGGTCTTCGCGCCGATGCGGCCCTTGCCGCCGCGCGACTGATGGCGATAAGTTTCCACCGACGTGCGTTTCACGTATCCGGCATGGCTGACCGTGATGGCCATCTCTTCGTCTTTGATTAGGTCTTCGAGCTTGATTTCCTCCACGCGATCCACGATCTGCGTGCGGCGTTCATCGCCATAGGTCTTCAGGATTTCACGCAGTTCGGCGACGATCACGGCTTTCAGCTTCTTCTCGCTGTGCAGGATTTCCTCGAGTTCCCCGATGCGCTCACGCAGCTGCGCCAGTTCCTTCAGGATTTCGTCGACCGAGAGCTGCGTCAGGCGGTGCAACTGCAGCTCGAGGATCGCGTCGATTTGGGCGTAGGTGAGCCCTTCGCCCTCGGCCGGACCGATCAAATCTCCGGTCAGCGCGACGATGCCGTATTTCTTGCGATCGACCTTGATGCCTTCGACGGTTCGTTCCTTGCCGCCGACCATCACGCGAATATCTTTGTTCGAAAAGAAATCGTGCAAATTCTGGCGGGCATTCGCGCGGCTGGCGGACCCGCGGATGATCTTGATCACCTCGTCGATGTTGTCGAGCGCGATGCGGTAGCCGATCAGGATATGCTCGCGCTCGCGGGCCTTGCGCAGCTCGTAGGCCGTGCGCCGGCGGACGACGTCCACGCGGTGCTCGATGAATAGGCGCAGCAATTCGAGTAAGCCGAGTTCGCGCGGCTGCCCGGCGACGATTGCCAGCAGAATCATGCTGAACGATTCCTGCATCTGGGTCATCTTGAACAGCTTGTTCAGGATGATTTGCGGCTCTTCATCGCGTTTCACTTCGATGACGATGCGCATGCCGTCGCGGTCGCTTTCGTCGCGAATATCGGCGATTCCATCGATCTTCTTGTTTTGGATCAGGCCGGCGATGTTTTCGATCAGGCGCGCTTTGTTGACTTGATAGGGCAACTCGGTGATGACGATGTCCTGGCGGTCTTTGCCGCGCTGTTCGATGGCAGCCTTGGCGCGCACCTGGAACGAGCCGCGGCCGGTCTTGTAGGCCTGCTCGATGCCTTCACGGCCGTAGATGTAACCGGCGGTGGGAAAATCGGGGCCGGGAATCAGCTTCATTACTTTCTTCAGATTTGCGTCGGGCTCTTCGATTAGCAAGATCGCGGCTTCGAGGACTTCTTTCAGGTTGTGCGGCGGAATATTGGTGGCCATGCCGACGGCGATGCCGGAGGAACCATTGACCAGCAGATTTGGAATGCGCGTGGGGAGAACGACAGGCTCGTGTTCGCTTTCGTCGAAGTTCGGAACGAAATCAACTGTTTCCTTCTCAATGTCCGCGAGCATTTCTTCCGCGATTTTCGAGAGGCGCGCTTCGGTGTACCGCATGGCGGCCGGCGGATCGCCATCGACTGAGCCGAAATTGCCCTGGCCGTCCACGAGCGGGTAACGCATGTTGAAATCCTGCGCGAGGCGCACGAGCGCGTCGTAGACAGGCGTGTCACCGTGCGGATGGAATTTGCCGAGGACTTCGCCGACGATCTTGGCGCATTTGCGGTAGGCCTTCGTGGAGGTGAGGCCAAGCTCATACATGCCGAAAAGAATGCGGCGGTGGACGGGCTTCAGGCCGTCACGCACATCCGGCAGCGCGCGCCCGATGATTACGCTCATCGAGTAATCGAGGTAGGACTTCTTCATCTCCGATTCGATATCTACCGGAGTGATGATTGACTTATCGAGCTCTTCGGCCACTTAGAATTCTCCGTGTGTTAGTGAGTGGTGATTGGTAATTGGTGATCGGTGACGGCGAAATTGGCGCGCAGAAGCGTGGAAACGGCTGTGTGCGCCGAAATTCATTGGTATCGAGTCGAAATTCGCTTTTGTTCCGCCTTTGGATACCGGGGTGCGAGCTGGGAGTGCCGAGGTGCGGGCGCTGGTTCGGCTGCTAGTTGTGTTCGACAATTTCACAGATTCATCATCCTCTGCTTAGGTGCGAAATGCAAAAAGCCGCGTGTACATGAACGGCGCCCAAGACAGGCAAACGCTTGGCGGCCGGAAGGCCGCCGCTACGAAACCTTGCTTAAACTTTCGTTCCCGCTCTTTCAAGTACGTAGGCCTTGACGGTTTCGAACGCCGCGGCGTTATTCGAAAAGCGTTGGGGGCCGAAATGCGCTTCGAGGTCGCGCATCAGCACGTCGCATTGCGCGCTTGTGGCACACTCAAACGCCACGCCTTGCTCGTTGTTAGGCGCGTCGGTGGGCGTGGCGCGAAAATCCGAACAGCTCATGCCTCGCAGCCCCGGCAAAATCTTCCAAACCAGTTGATAGACCATCTTTCGTGGCTTTACCTCTAGATATCCAGGTTGACGACGTCGAGCGCGTTTTCTTCTATGAATTTGCGGCGTTCTTCTACGTTTTCTCCCATTAGCGTGGAGAAAATTGTTTCGGCTGCTACCGCATCTTCCAGGCGAACTTTCAGCAGCGTGCGGGCTTCGGCGTTCATGGTGGTGTTCCACAATTGCTCGGGATTCATTTCGCCCAAGCCCTTGAAGCGCGTGATGGTGAATTCTTTTTTGGCGTCTTCGAGGACGTAGTTCAGCACACCGAGCGAATCTTCCTTCACTACCTTGTCGCCATTGTGCGCGATGGTGAAGGGGCCGCGATCATTTTCGGCGATGGCGGCTGCGAGCGTGCGCAGGCGCTTATATTCCGGCGTCGCTGCCAGGGCCCAATTGATGCGGCGCTCACCGCCATTTTTCAGCAGGAGCTCGTGCAGGCTGTGCTCTTCGTCGAACACGAATTTGGTTTCGAGTTCGAGCTTAGCTTTCTCGATGGCTTTGACGAAGTCCTGCAATTTCTTTTTGTCAGCGAAATCGGTTTTCTTGTCCAGCTCGCTTTCGGCTAGCAATTCGACGAGCTTGCGCTCGCGCAGGCGGCGCCCGAGCTTCGCGGCAACCTGATCGTATTCCTGAATATTGAGCAGGAAAGTGGTGAGGTCGCCGCCCTCGAGCGATTTGCCGCTCTTGCCCTTCACGGAGTGCTCTTCGGTGGCGCGCTTCATCAGCTCGCGAGCGAATTCGCGTTCGTCGCGGATGTAGCGGTCCATCTTGCCGCGCTTCACGCGATAGAGCGGCGGCTGCGCGATGTAAATATGGCCCTTCTCGATCAGTTCGCGCATGTGACGAAAGAAGAACGTGAGGAGCAGGGTGCGGATGTGGCTGCCGTCCACGTCCGCGTCGGTCATCAGGATCACTTTGTGATAGCGCAGCTTGTTGGCGTCGAAATCGTCTTTGCCGATGCCGGTGCCGAGCGCGGTGATGATGGCGCGAATTTCCTCGTGGCCGAGCATCTTGTCGTAACGCGCCTTTTCGACGTTGAGGATTTTGCCCTTGAGCGGCAGGATCGCCTGGTAGCGACGGTCGCGGCCGCCCTTCGCGGAGCCGCCGGCCGATTCGCCCTCGACGAGAAATAACTCGCAGCGAGCGGGATCGCGTTCCTGGCAATCAGCGAGCTTGCCCGGCAATCCGCTGGAATCGAGCGCCGATTTGCGGCGGGTGAGCTCGCGAGCTTTGCGTGCGGCTTCGCGGGCACGGGCGGCGTCAATGCACTTGCCGATAATTTTTCGCGCGATGGACGAATGCTTGTCGAAATATTCGCCGAGCTTTTCGTTGACCATCTGCTCGACGACGCCCTTGATGTCGCTATTAAGCTTGCCCTTGGTCTGCCCTTCGAATTGCGGCTGCGGCAATTTGACGGAAACGAC